>CAMPKU010000269.1 GCA_946887385.1 uncultured Gammaproteobacteria bacterium | reverse complement strand
CAGCGCCTTAGCGCGACGCAGCTCTCGCGACGTCGAGCTCCCTGTTCGCGGACCGGCGCAACAGCACGAAGAATAACCACGGTGCGGCCAAACCGAGCGCAACCCACGCCAGCGCAAGAGTCTGAAACGCCGGCGAGTGATCGACGAGGAGCTTGATGCCGGCTTGAATCACGCCGTGCAGGACGGCGCCGGGCCAGATGGAGCCGCCGGCGCGATCGAACAGCCACGCGAGCGGGAACGACCACGCGATTGCCATTGCCAGCGCGAGCACGGCGACGCTCGCATCCAGAGTGAAAAATAGCGGCACGTGCGCCGCCGCGAACGGCAGAGCGGAAAGCGTCGCCGCGCGCCAGAACGTGCGCGTGCTGCGGAGATGGCGGTACATGAAACCGCGAAATAGAACTTCCTCGGCTACGCCGCCTTGAGCGAGCATCCCTAGCGCGAGCCACGTTGCGTTTTCGCGCGTCAATAGCTCGACGCCGGTGATCATGGCGAGCAAGGGCAGGCACGCGAGCAGCGCCAACGACAGCCCCATCGCTGCCAGCAGCGCGCGCGGAGCCGGTGCGCCGAGCCCCAGTGAACGGGCGCAGTCGCCAAGCCGCGCGCGCGTGAGCCAACGTTCCGCTCCAAGCGCAAGTGCCAGCACGGCTGCGCACACCACGAGGCCCGCTTCGCCGCGCGTGCTGCCGAGCACAGCGGCAAGCCGGTCGAACGTGAAGTACATCAGCACGAAAGCGATTGCGGCGCGCATGCCGCTCAGTTGTTGAGTGCTTGAAGCGGCGCCGGAATTCTTCCGCCGCGGGCGACGAATGCTTCGCTCGAATCGCGGTGCAAAGCGATCACGGGCGCCCGCCCGAGCAAGCCGCCGAACGATACGACGTCGCCCACCTTTTTGCCCGGAGCGGGGATCAAGCGCACGGCCGTCGTCTTGCGGTTGATCATGCCGATGGCGGCCTCGTCGGCGATGATCGCCGCGATCGTGGCAGCCGACGTGTCACCCGGCACCGCGACCATGTCCAGGCCCACCGAGCATACGCATGTCATGGCTTCGAGCTTGTCGAACGTGAGCGCGCCGGTTACCGCGGCGTCGATCATCGCGGCGTCTTCAGACACCGGGATGAACGCGCCGGACAACCCGCCCACGTGGCTCGAGGCCATGGCTCCCCCTTTCTTCACGGCGTCGTTCAACAACGCGAGCGCGGCCGTGGAGCCGTGCGTGCCGACGCGCGCGAGCCCCATCGCTTGCAGCACGCGCGCGACGCTATCGCCGGGCGCGGGCGTGGGCGCCAAGGAAAGATCCACGATGCCGAACGGCACGCCGAGCTTCTCGGATGCCGCGCGGCCCACGAGCTCGCCCATGCGCGTGATCTTGAATGCCGTGCGCTTGATCACGCTGGCGAGTGCGCCGAAATCCAAATCGGGCTCGGCTTCGACGGCGTTCGCCACCACGCCTGGGCCGCTGACGCCGACGTTGACGACGCAGTCCGGTTCGCCGATGCCGTGGAAGGCGCCGGCCATGAACGGGTTGTCCTCGACGGCGTTGCAGAACACCACGAGCTTGGCGCAGCCGATCCCGTCGCGGTCGGCCGTGCGCTTCGCGGTTGCGACGATGATCTCGCCCATGCGCGCCACGGCGTCCATGTTGATGCCGGCGCGGGTTGTGGCCACGTTGATCGAAGCGCAGACGCGCTCCGTGCGCGCAAGCGCTTCGGGCAGCGACGCGATCAGCGCCGCGTCGCCGGGCGTCGTGCCCTTGTGCACCAGCGCCGAGAAGCCGCCGAGAAAATTGACGCCGATCGTTGCGGCCGCGCGCTCGAGGTATTCCGCAAACAGCACATAGTCGTCGCTGGCGGCGGCTTCGGCGACGAGCGCCACGGGCGTGACCGATACGCGCTTGTTGATGATCGGGATGCCGTACTCGCGTTCGATCTCATCGCCGACGGCGACGAGCCGCGCCGCACGGCGACAGATCTTTTCGTAAGCTTTCTTGGCAGCCGACTCCAAGCTGGCGTCGGCGCAGTCGCGCAAGCTGATGCCCATCGTGATCGTGCGGATGTCGAGGTTCTCCATCTGCACCATGCGGATGGTCTCGACGATCTCCTCGGGCGAGAACTGAATGGCCATAGGGTGCTACTCGGGCTTGCCCTGTACCGCGACGCGCGGCCGCGCGGGACACAACGACCTCGTCCGAGGGCGAGAAGGGCTTCGCCTGCGACTAAACGGCGCTACTACTCGGCCGCAGGTACGGCGTCGATGAGCTCCGCCGTTTCCGAGCCCACGCAGTTGAGCGGCATGATCTGGTCGAATGGCGCGAGCTTGAGCGTCTGCGTTGGAACGGTCCACGGCCCGGTGAGGACCCCCGGATCATGGACCGTGGCGTCGACCACGAGCGTATCGGCATTCGTGCGGCGGTAACGCTCGACGACGCGCAGCTGATCGGAATGAAACGAGACTCTGCCTTCAGCCCAGATCCACGTGTCGTCCGTGAAGTTTTTGGTCTCGACGACGAACGTATCGCCTTCCCAGTGCCCGACGGCGTCGCCGCGCCATGACGGAGGCACGGTGTTGCGGTGCGGCCGCCCGTCCGTGGGGACGAGCTGGTAGCCGTGATAGGTTTCGGACAGCAGAGTCACGAACTGCGGCGTGGCCACGATCTGACCCACGGCGCCGACGTCCCAGAGGCGCACGTTCAACGTGCCGAACGCGGTCGACGTGCACCTCAGAGTGGGATCGTGCTTGTCGCTGAGCGTCTTCGCGCGCTCCACAGCCCAGGGTTGATAGAGGCTCGTGAAGGTGGGCGGCGGTGTGCCTTGCTGGCCGCCCGGCGGACGGCCGCCGCCAAACCCCGGTCCGCCGACGTCGCCGCCGCCCCACCAAACGCCCGATAGGTCCGGGTGGCCATCGGCCATGCGAGGGACGGTATCGCCGGAGGATGGTTGGGCCGATGCCGGAGCGAGCGCGCAGAACGCAAGACATGCGATCGCCGACACGTGCGTTGCGCGCGCAGTGGGCAACTTTTTAAGTAACCGATTCATCCCAAACCCCTTCATCGGCAGCAGCGAATTGGCGTGGCTAGCGCGCGTCGGGCCCCTCGCGCGGGCCGAACATTCCGTACACCGTGCCGTCTGCAGTCACGAGCTCACGCAGCATGCCGGCGTTTTTCGAAGCGTCCCGCGCGCGAAAGCCGCTGATCGTGACTTCGTCGCCCTGCTTGATCACATCCGGCGAGTAGCCGTTGCGAATCATGCCGCTCGGTGTGCCGGCCTCGAAGGACCAGCGCACGACTTCGCCGTTTTCGCCGGGCACATCCAAGAAGAAGTACGAGTGCGGGTTCGTCATGCGCACCTGCACGATCGTGCCCGTGATCTTGATCGCGTTGGCCATGTCGTAGACCGCCGCGAACGAGTGATGCGCCCACGTCTGGGTGCCGGCACCGAGCGTGAATAAACCGGCGGCCAGGGCCGTCCATACTTTTCGGTTCATGGCCTCGCTCTCTCTTGGGTCATCTTAAGATCAAGCATACACAATCGCGGCGTGACCTTCAGGGCGTGGAACGGCGGAGTAGGTCGGGCCCCTTCTTATGGTGTGGAGTCTTGGCTCGAGCCGGCGAACATTCGCTTGCCTTCCGCCGTCGTCACGGAGCGGGCGTTCGAGTTCGTGCTTCCGTCGCGTGCCCGCGAGCCCAGCACCGTGACCACGTCGCCTGACTTCAGCGAGTTTCGCGTCCAGCCCTGGCGCATCAGTCCGTTCGGGCTCCCGAGCTCGAAGGCCCAGTCGGCGCCCTCGTTGCCGCCCGGCGCTCTGCATGCCCACTCCTGTTCCACGGCATCCGGGCCGCGAGCCGCGGTGCGCTCGCAGATCTCGGTCACGGTGAGGTGAATCCACGCATGCGGGTTCTGCCAGTCCAATTCCGTCACCTTGCCCGTGGCCCGAATCTCCTTGGACGCATCGAACTCTGCGGAGAACGAATGGTGAGCCGCCAGCGGCAGCGAGGCCGCGACCGCGGCAACGACGAGGCTCGAAACGGCTCCGGTTTTCATCATGCCGCCGATCGTGCGGCAACGGTTGGCTTTTGGTTGTTGGTTCACTTGCGGTGCTCCTAATTCAGCTGAATTCTGCTGCCGAACTGTTGATTCTCATTGCAGACGAACTCGATCAATTCCTGATCCGGCAACAGCCGCTGATCGACACGCACGGTCCACGGTTTCGTGTATGCCTTCGGATCGTCGACTGTGAGATCGATCTGCAGATGGCCGAAGGTCGGCCGGCGGAAGCGCTCCGTGATGGTCGCTTGGCGCGAATAGGGGCTGCCGTTCACGTCCAGCCACCCGTCGTACGGGCTATCCTCATCGGCGCCGCGCAGGTTGTTCGTCTCCACCACGAGGTCGTCGCCGTCCCAGCGGCCCACGGAATATCCGTACCACCACGGCTGCGGTTCGCCTTGCGGCGGCAGCTCGCGTCCGTCGAGGTAAATGTGACGAATGCCGTAATTGGCTTCGTACTCGATCAGGATCATTTTTTCGGTCTGAATGATCATGCGGGGTTGGGGCTGCTGATGGAACTGCAGAAAACCCATCGGCAGGCATTTGGCATCCGGGTTGTCGCGCGCGCGCAGCGCGAAGCGTTCGTCCCGGAGCTCCTTCGCCCAGGGCGTGTAGGGGAGGCCGCCTTCGATGTTTTGACCCGCCTCGAAAAAAGCTGCGATCGGGGGGCCGTAGGGATCGACCGGTACGGGCGCCGGGCTTGGCTCGAGCG
>CAMPKU010000268.1 GCA_946887385.1 uncultured Gammaproteobacteria bacterium | reverse complement strand
TGGCTTCGACGTGGGTCGCGAAACCTGAGGTGCATGCCGAGGTGCAGGTTTCCTCGTAAAACCGTCTGCAAACTGTTAGTTGCCAACGACGACAACTACGCACTAGCCGCCTAAAAACCGGCTTTGCCGTCTGACTGGAGCCGTGCTTGTGCGTCCAGGCCCGCAAGGGCTTTATCAGGCGTCATCTTCACAAGATCGCGATGAGGTAAGTCCGGGACCAAATCGCTAAAACTTACGGAATCGCCGTCAGTGGGCCCTGCTCGTCGGGTTGCTGGCGGTTAAAACAATAGACGCAGCTACGCATGTAGAGCTGATGGCAGAGGGCTTACGGACGCGGGTTCGATTAACGCAATGGTCGCCTTTGCTCGTAAGGGCAAAGTGATAACGGGGCTCAATCGGTGAACCCTGTCGTCGCTCAGCAATGAGTGACGTGGCAACGCCGAGGGGTGCAGGAAGGCCAACTTCCTTCGCCCTGTAGAGACTCATAGACAGGCTGATCGCTCGCGCGAGGAGCCTGCACTAGGATTCGGATCGCCTTGGGATTCGAATAACACGCCCCGCTCCGTTCTCCGGTATGCCGGCGAGCGGATGAAGGCATAGTCCAGCCCGTTTCGAAAGAGACGGACAGGCTGTCCCGCCGCCTCCACCAATGTCCCTCTGGCCAAACCGGCCAGAGGGACGCCTCATCATTTATCTGCGCGCGCCGAGCAGCGAGCCGAGCACGCCGCGGATCAGCGCGCGGCCGGTCTGCGAACCGATCGACCGGGCCGCGCTCTTCGCCATCGCCTCGATGAGCCCTTGCGTCTGGCGGCCGCCGCGCGGGCCGCGGCGTCCGAACAGGATGTCGGAGGCAAGACTGCCGTTGTCATTGCGCGCGGGCGGCGCTTCGGGCTGGCGCGCCGGCGAGCGCTCGACGGGCGAAGGCGCCTCCGCTCTGCCCTTCAGCCGCTCGTAGGCGGATTCACGATCGATCGTCTTCTCGTAGAAGCCCGCAATCGGCGACGCAGCCATGAGCCGCGCACGCTCCGCGTCCGGCAGCGGGCCGAGCTGACTGCCGGGCGGCACGATCAGCGCGCGCTCCGTGATGCCGGGCCGGCCTTTCTCGTCGAGCAGCGACACCAGCGCTTCGCCGACGCCGAGCTCGGTGATCGCTTGCTCCAGGTCGAAGGCCGGATTCGGCCGCATCGTCTCCGCCGCAGCTTTCACGGCACGCTGATCGCGCGGCGTGAACGCCCGCAACGCGTGCTGAACTCGGTTCCCGAGCTGACCGAGCACGGCGTCGGGAATGTCGAGCGGATTCTGCGTCACGAAGTAGACGCCCACGCCTTTCGAGCGGATGAGCCGCACCACTTGCTCGATCTTCTCGAGCAGCGCCTTCGGCGCATCCGTGAACAAGAGGTGTGCCTCGTCGAAGAAGAAGACGAGCTTCGGCTTCTCGGCATCGCCGACCTCGGGTAGCTGCTCGAACAGCTCGGCGAGCAACCACAAGAGCAGCGTCGCGTACAGCTTCGGCGAGCTCATGAGTTGATCCGCCGCAAGGATGTTGACGACGCCGCGGCCGTTCGCGGTTTGCAGCAAGTCAGCGATGTTCAGCATCGGCTCGCCGAACAACAGCTCCACACCCTGCGCTTCGAGCGCGAGCAGCCCTCGCTGAATGGCGCCCACCGATGCGGCCGATACGTTGCCGTATTCCGTGGTGAGCTCTGCGGCATGCTCGCCGACGTGCTTGAGCATCGCGCGCAAATCTTTCAGGTCGAGCAGCAGAAGCCCTGCGTCGTCGGCGATCTTGAACGTTAGATTCAGCACCCCTTCCTGCGTATCGTTCAACTGAAGCAGCCGCGCGAGCAGCAGCGGCCCCAAGTCCGACACCGTGGCGCGAATCGGGTGACCGCGCTTGCCGAGCACGTCCCAGAACACGACCGGACACGACTCATAGCGCAGCTCGATGCCGAGCGCTGCGGCTCGCTCGGCCACTTTTGCATTGGCACCGCCGGCTGCGCCGAGGCCCGCGAGATCGCCTTTCACATCGGCCATGAACACGGGCACGCCGATTCTCGAGAACTGCTCGGCGAGCGTCTGAAGCGACACGGTCTTGCCTGTGCCGGTGGCGCCCGTGATGAGCCCATGGCGATTGGCGAGTGAGGGCAGCAGCGCCAGCTCCGCCGCGCCCGCTCGAGCGACCAAAAGTGCCTTGCTCATCCTAAGAACCTTTCAGGCTCCTGCGGCGCTCGGGCGCCGCGCCTCCGGAATATACAACACGCCCCGATCTACGGTAGGTTACGGCGCTGCGCGCATAACAATGACTTCCGGGGGGAGGCCGTCGCGATGGCGACCACAATCACGCAACGCTTGCCGAAGCCCGTCTCGCTCGTCGGATGGCTGGCCGTGATCGCGCTCGGCACTTTTGCCCTGGCGGCCATCGCCCTGAACCGCGGCGAAAGCGTCGACGCGCTGTGGTTCATCGTCGCCGCCATCTGCATCTACGCGCTCGGCTACCGCTTCTACAGCGCGTTTCTCGCCGCGAAGGTGTTCGCGCTCGATCCCACCCGCGCCACGCCGGCGGAACGATTCAACGACGGCCGCGACTTCATCCCGACGAATCGCTGGGTGGTGTTCGGCCATCACTTCGCCGCCATCGCGGGCCCGGGGCCGCTGGTGGGTCCCACGCTCGCGGCTCAGTTCGGCTATTTGCCGGGAACGATCTGGATTCTGATCGGCGCCGTGCTCGGCGGTTGCGTGCAGGATTTCGTGGCGCTGTTCTGCTCCATTCGCCGCGACGGCCGCTCCCTCGGGCAGATGGCGCGCGACGAGCTCGGGCCGTTAGGCGGGGCCGTCGCGCTGATCGGCGTGATGGCCATCATGATCATTTTGATCGCCGTGCTCGGCCTCGTCGTGGTCAACGCGATGAGGAACAGCCCTTGGGCCACATCGACAGTGGCCGCGACGATCCCGATCGCCGTGCTGGTTGGGCTCTTCATGCGCCATCTGCGCCCTGGCCGCGTGCTCGAAGGCACGGCCATCGGCGTCGTGTTGCTGCTGGCGGCGGTATTCGGCGGCGGCTGGATCGACGACCATCCCACGCTGCGCACGTGGTTCGACTACGACGCGCCGACGCTCGCGCTGATGGTGATTCTGTACGGCTTCGCGGCGGCCGTTCTCCCCGTCTGGCTGCTGCTCGCACCGCGGGACTATCTGTCCACGTTCATGAAGCTCGGCACCATCGTGGCGCTCGCCGTGGCCATCGTCATTTTGAACCCAGAAGTGAAGATGCCGGCGATCACGCAGTTCGTCGACGGCACGGGCCCGATCTTCGGCGGCAACGTGTTCCCGTTCGTATTCATCACGATCGCGTGCGGCGCCATCTCGGGTTTTCATGCGCTGATCTCTTCGGGCACCACTCCGAAGCTGCTCGCCAACGAACGCGACGCACGCTTCATTGGCTACGGCGGCATGGCCATGGAATCGTTCGTGGCGATAATGGCAATGGTCGCCGCGTGCGTGCTCGATCCCGGCGTGTTCTTTGCGATCAACAGCCCGGCCGGCGTGGTCGGCGCGGACCCCGCGACTGCGGTCGCCACGATCAGCTCGTGGGGCTTTCCCGTAACCACCGAGCAGATGAGCACGCTGGCGAACGAAATGGGCGAAGCCACATTGTTCGCCCGCACGGGCGGCGCGCCTTCGCTGGCGGTGGGCATGGCCAGTATCTTTTCGAGCGCGTTCGGCAACACGCTGCTCTCGGTTTGGTACCACTTCGCCATCATGTTCGAGGCGTTGTTCATCCTCACCACGGTCGATGCCGGCACGCGCGTTGCACGGTTCATGCTTCAGGACCTGCTCGGCAACGTGGTGCGGCCCATGGGGCGCACCAGCTGGTATCCCAGCGTGCTGCTATGCAGCGCGCTCGTCGTTGCGGCGTGGGGCTACTTCCTCTACTACGGCACCATCGATCCGCTCGGCGGCATCAACAGTTTGTGGCCGCTGTTCGGCATCGCGAATCAGATGCTGGCCGCCATCGCGCTGTGCGTCGCCACCACGGTGCTCGTGAAATCCGGCCGCGCGCGCTTCTCGTGGGTAACCGTGCTGCCGCTCGTCTGGCTCGTGGCGATCACCTCGACGGCCGCGTGGGAAAAGCTGTTTAGCCCGGATCTGCGTGTGGGCTTCCTGTCACACGCGAACGATCTTGCTGCGCAGCTCGCGTCAGGCGCGTTGACGGGAACGGCCGCGGCGCAAGCGCCGCAGTTGATCTTCAACGACCGGCTGAATGCCGCGTTGACGCTGTTCTTCCTGGTGACCGTGTGGGTGCTCGTCGTGGAAACGGCCCGAATCTGCCATGCCTGCCTCTCGGGCCGGCGCTGTCCTCCGCTCGCGGAGACACCCTACGTGCCCACTCGGCTCGTGGAGAGCTAGGCCGTGCGCGGCCTGCTACAGCAGCTGTGGGCCTGGGTTCGGGAAGCGACCGGCGACGACGCGTACGAGCGCTATCTTGCCCATTGGCGCGCGCACCACGGTGATAGCGGAGCAACCGCGCTCGGCCGCGCCGCCTTCTATCGCGACGAACAGCGCCGCAAGTGGGAAGGCGTGCGGCGCTGCTGCTGAGCAGCGCGGCGCGTCAAGCCGGGCCGCCCGCGCTCGGTTGCGCGAGCCGATCGCCCGCCGGTTCCGCGGACTCCGGCAGCGCGGCGGGGACTGAACCGTCGTCCGGCAACACCTCGGCAGCGTCCCCGAGCCCGAGCGCCTGCGCAGCATCGCTTTCGTTC
>CAMPKU010000267.1 GCA_946887385.1 uncultured Gammaproteobacteria bacterium | reverse complement strand
CACAGACTCGTGGGCTACGGCGAACGCCTCTGCGAGCAGCAGCCAGGCGGCAAGCGCCGCGCCGAGCCACGTTTTCCAGGTGGCATTCCGGCATCGCTGCAGCACGGTGGTTCGACGCATCGACGTGACTGTAGCGTGGGCTCCCCTGGCCGTCGATCCCGCGCCCGGGCCCATGCCGGTAGAATGCGCCGATGCGCAAGGATCGTGCCCTCTTGCTGTTACTCGCGCTGGCCGCCAGCTCGCCGCTCGCGGCGGGCGTGCCGCCCGTGCCCGTGCCGGCCGAGAACCCGATCACGGAGCCAAAGCGCGTGCTCGGCAAGATTTTGTTCTGGGACGAGCAGCTCTCGAGCGACGGCACCGTCGCGTGCGGCACCTGCCACCGCCCCGGCGCCGGCGGCGCCGATCCGCGGGCCGCGCGGCATCCCGGAGTCGACAAGGGAACCATCGACGACGTCTTGGGCTCGCCGGGCATCGTCTTGCTCGACCAAGAAGGGCAGCCGCAGCCCCATGCGCTGTTCGGCGCGGAGCCACAGGTGACGCGGCGAGCGTCGCCGTCGAATTTCGGCGCGCTCTGGGCCGACGAGCTTTTCTGGGACGGCCGCGCCGGACCTGAGCTCAAAGATCCGCTCACGGGCAAGGTAGCGATCGCGCGCGGCGGCGCACTCGAGAATCAAGCGCTCTCGGCATTGCTCAACGACGCCGAGATGGCGAAGTTAGGGCGCTCGTGGGCGGAGCTTGCGGAGGAGCTGGGCAAGGCTCGTCCGCTCGCGCTCGCCACGGCCTGGCCGCCCGACACCGCGGCTGCCATCGCTCGGCACGAAACCTATCCCGCGCTGTTTGCAGCCGCATTTGGCGACCCGGCGATCACGCCGACGCGCATCGCATTCGCGCTCGCCACGTACCAGCGCACGCTCGTCGCCGACCAAACGCCGTGGGATCGCTTCGAGGCCGGCGACAAAACGGCGCTCACGGGCCGCGCGCTGCACGGCTGGCGCGCACTGCAAGCGTTCCACTGCACGGCGTGCCACACGCCGCCGCTGTTCACGAACAACGAGTTCTTCCAGATCGGCCTGCGACGCGCCGACTTCGACCGCGGCCGGCAGAACGTTACGGGCAACCCCGAAGACGCCGGTGAGATGAAAGTGCCGACGCTGCGCAATGCCGCGCTGAAGCCGCGCTTCATGCACACGGGCGAGCTCACGAGCTTAGGCGCGGCGATCCGCTTTTACATCAACACGCTCGCGCTACCGGAGCGCGACGGCATTCCAGGCGCCGGCCTCTACACCTTCAACATGAGCAACGTCGATGAAACGGACCTGCGCGCGTTCATCGAGACGGGACTCACGGACCCGCGGGTGCGTAACGAGACGTTCCCGTTCGACCGGCCCGTGCTGCGCAGCGAGCGGCTCGCCGCA
This sequence comes from uncultured Gammaproteobacteria bacterium, assembly GCA_946887385.1. The sequence goes on along the minus strand of CAMPKU010000267.1, from coordinate 3,387 downwards.
GGCGGCGCCCCCGCACTGAGCTCGTCGCACCAACCCTGATACCATCCGCCGCACTTGAGGCACGGGCTCGTTCCATGCACAAACCCGGCAACACGGGGCTCCGCCGCGTGATCAACGCCACGTTCTTTTCCATCGCCGGGCTGCGCGCCGCATGGCGCGACGAGGCGGCCTTCCGCCAGGAGCTGCTGCTTTGCGTTGCGTTACTGCCGGCCGGCGTCTGGCTCGGACGCACGGCCGTCGAACGCGCGCTCCTGCTCGGCTCGTGTTTCATTGTGCTGATCGTGGAGCTTCTCAACACGGCCATCGAGAACGTCGTCGACCGTGTCGGCCACGAGCCCCATCGCCTGTCGGGGCAAGCCAAGGATCTCGGCTCGGCCGCTGTATTCATGAGCCTGGTGCTGTTGATCGTCATTTGGACCTTGGTCGCGTGGTCGCGATTCGGGGCCGGGATCGTGGCCGCGTGAGCTCTGGATCCGCCCGCGATGGCGGTTGGCCGCCGGAGCTCAAATTCCTGCTCGATCGCCATCCGCGATCGAGTTGGCCCGACGAGCTCTCCCCGCAGGCCGCCTTCTGGCTCGAGGTGCACGCGCATCTGCGTCGCGACTGTGCGGCGCTCGAGGCGGCCGGGGACGATCACCGCGCCGGGCGCACCTCGGCCGCGCAATTCGCCGTGATCGCCACCGCTCGCCTGCGCGGGCTAGTGGCCGCGATGCACGGTCACCACCAAATCGAAGACTTCCAGTACTTCCCCGCGTTTCGCCGCGATGAGCCGCGGCTGCAGTCCGGGTTCGAGCGGCTCGAGGCCGAGCATGCCGAGCTCGCGCGAGCTGTGGCAGCGGCCGAGGGCGCGCTGGCCGAGCTACGCGCCGCCGCCGAGCGCGCCGGCGACTCGGTGAGCTCGGCGCCCGCGATGGCCGCCGGGCGCTTCACTGCCGTCGCGCGGGATCTGTGCGCGCGCCTGCGCAGCCACCTCGCTGATGAGGAAGATCTCGTCGTGCCGCTGCTCATCGAGCGCCGCGAGCGTTGATCCGTAGCGGGAGCTAGCGCGTCCGCCGCCAGACCACGGAGAGATTGTTCGCGGGCATCGCAATGGTCACCTGCAGCGTAAAGCCATGCAGGCGCGCGAGCCCGTCGACGTCGCTCACGTCGCGCACGCCCCACGCCGCGTTACGTGCACGCAGGCTCGCGTCGAACGCGGCATTGCTCGGCGCGGTGTGCACGCCGTCGCGCATGAACGGGCCGTAAAGCACGAGCGGCGCGTCCAAGGACAGCAGCGCGCCGGCGTGCCGCAGCAACGCTTCGCATGCCGACCACGGGGCGATGTGAATCATGTTGATACACACGATCGCCGCGACCTCGCCCAGCACGGGCGCTGCGTCATGGACATCGAAGCGAAGCGGCGGCTCGAGATTCGGCAAACCGGCCCGCTGCACGCGTGCCGCGAGCGACGGCAACATCTCGAAATCCGGGTCGCTTGGCTGCCATCTCAAGCCGGACAGGGTGCGCGCGAAATGCTCGGCATGCTGGCCCGTGCCGCTCGCGATCTCGAGCACCAATCCGGAAGGCGGCAGCACGGCGCCGAGCACCTCGGCGAGGGGCTGCTTGTTGCGCTCTGCCGCCGGACTTGCCGGCAACGGCGACGAGCCGCCGCCGGGACTATTCAGCCGCGGCCTCCGCGGCGCGCGCGCCGCTCAGGATATTGCGCATCGCCAGGTTGCCTTCGTGGCACGCGTACTCGTAGATGCGTTGCGTGTGGTCGACCTGCGCCAGCGGCATCGAATACGTCCACGGCCGCTCCCACGTCGTCGCATCCTCGAACGTCACGGTCCATTCCACGGCGCTCGGCGACGTGCGCGTGAAGCGTTCGATCATCTTCACGTTCTCGCTTGCGCGCTGCGGCGCCGTCTCGGCGCGGAAGTTCGTGGTCTCGATGACGAGCGTGTCGCCATCCCACCAACCGCGCGCGTCGCCCAAGTACTGCTTCAGCTCGTTCGCAATGTGCGGCCGGCGATCGAGCGGAATCACCCGCGCTTCGTGGATCATCTCGTAGCGGATAGCTACGGTGTCGGGCGATTGCACGATCTCGTAGCGGCTGCCGTAACCGGCGGGCATCATCGAGTTCGGGATGCCGCGCGTGATACAGCGGTCGTATAGGCCCATGTCGAGATAGCTATTGAACGGCCCACGCGAGTTCTGATTCGTGCTCACACCGCCCACGCGGGCGCGGGCCTGCGCCTCGGCGGTGCGGGGCGGAATCTTGCCGTCAACCGGATCCGTGATGAGCCAAGGCCGTTTGTTGCGGCGGTCGAATGTGTCGAAGATCAAATGCGGCGGCGGGGAGATGCTATTGCGCCACGCTTCGCTGTCGACCTGTGCCTTGAAGCGGCGATCGCGCTCGGCGACGACCTCGGCGATCTTCTCGGGTGTGATGGTGGCCAGCGTGAAGCCTTCGAGGTCGTCGGGCCGCTCCATCGGCGTGCCCGTCTCATCGTCGTTCGAGTAAATGCCGGCGAGGTCCGGATCGCCCCACGACGTACGCGGCGTGGTGAATGCGCCGGCGGCCGTATCGCTCTGGGCCGTCACGGTGGCCGCAACCACAAAACTTAAGACTCCGAAGGCGAGCGAATGGGTGTGATCGAGCCTCATGTCGCCCTCCCGGACGATACCGCTGCGCGCGGCCCTAGGGCCGGCGCCGCTTTGACATCCGCAGCACATTCGCATAGAACGGCTGCGGGGGGAAGAATGCGACGCGTGCTGTCTACGGCCCTGTCGCTATCGCGGCACTTCAGCTCGCTTTCTTCGATTCCGCATATCAACAACTCTATGCAGGGCGGTGCCAGTCGATGAACATGCTCACCAAAACGCCTCTCTCGCTTGCCGCGATTGCGTTCGCCGCGGCACTCGCAGCCTGTCAGCCCACCGAGATCGCACCGAGCGAGCCCGCGGTCGCAGCGCCGCAGGTCCCGCGGCTCGGCGACCGGCCGGATTTGAACGGCGTGTGGCAGGCGATCGGCACGGCTCATTGGAATCTCGAAGACCACTCCGCCATGGGCTTGAGCGATTTCTGGCAGCTCGGCGCGATCGCCGCGGTGCCGGCCGGCCAGAGCGTCGTCGAAGGCGGCACGATTCCGTATCTGCCGGCGGCGCTCGCCAAGCGCGACGAGAACCGCGCCGGGTGGCCGAAGACGGATCCCGAAGCGAAGTGCTACATGCCCGGCATTCCGCGCGCTACCTACATGCCGTTCCCGTTCCGCATCGTGCAGGGCGACGGCGACATCTTGTTCGTGTACGAGTTCGCGAGCGCGAACCGCATCGTGCACATGTCGAACCATGAGGAGCCGCCGGTCGATAGCTGGATGGGCTGGTCGAACGGCCGCTGGGACGGCG
>CAMPKU010000266.1 GCA_946887385.1 uncultured Gammaproteobacteria bacterium | reverse complement strand
GGTCAGCCTCGGCGAATCGCCGTTCGCGCTTTGGTCGTACGGTATGAGCCTGACGGCGCTCGGGCGCCATGCCGACGCGATTGCCGCGCACCGCGCGGCCGTCGAGCTCACGGGCGGCCGTTACAGCTATTACCTCGCGCTGCTGGCCGCGGCGCTTGCGCTCGGCGGCCATACCGACGAAGCGCGCTCGATGCTCGCCGAGCTCGACGCGCGCGGAGCTCGCGAGTACGTACCGCCGTTCGATCGCGCCGTCGTGCTCACGGCTTTGGGCGACGACGAGCTCGCTTTGGACGCGCTCGAACGCGCCTATGAAGAGCGCAACGCGTTCCTCTGGGCGCGCATCCACTTCCCGCAGCTGCGCCGGCTCGCGGCGTCACCGCGCTATCGCGCGCTCGCCGAACGACTGGCGCGGCGCGCGCCGGTGGTCCTGAGCTCGTAACGCTCAGCCGGGGATGCCCATCAGCGCGGCGGCGAGCGAATGCCAGCGCGGGCTGTTCCAGACGAAGTGTGTCGCGATCACGCACGGCAGTATCAACGCAAGACCCACGACGTACGCGCGGTGCGGCCGGCCCAGGCGCACAGTGTCGTGGATCAGCGCCGGCACGAGCAGCAACAGCCAGTACATATGGGCCGGATCGTAGCTCACCGTGATGTCGTTGCCGGGCAGCCAGATGTGGCGGGCGATGGCGGCATCGACGAGCACGAAGGTGGCGAGAATCAGCATGCGTTTGTGTGTCTCTAAGTCCGTTCGGCGTACCGCGATCGCCCACAGGTAGAACAACGGAAAGAGCACGATCGACCGAATCTGCAAGAACAGGATGTTCGACGCGATCGCGCCGACGCCGGCCTCCGTCAGGTCGTAATAGCGCACGATCGTGACGGCGATCAAGCCCGCGAGCAGTGCGGGCGCCAATACGAATGAGGCCAAGCCGAGCGTGCGATGCAGCTGCCGCTTGCCGGCGGCGACGAGGCCTGTCTGTACGGCGAGCAACCCGATCCAGGCCGTCATGAGGAACGCGTGTACATGCACGGCCAGCGGCGGCATCGGCATCGTGCCGGAGAGAATGCTCGCCGAGCGCGGCGCAAAACCGATGACCGCTGTTGCAACGAACAGCGCAACCGTAACGGTGTGGATCGTGATGCCGGCGCGCTTCCCCGCCAAACCGATATCGCCAACTTCAACGGCCATTGCACTTCCCCGTGGGCGGCGCGACGCGTGTCGAGAATAGCGGAAAATACGTCCTGAGTGCTTGGGCGTTCCTTGAGGCCGTGACGCTCGTGGCCCGCGCCGAAATGGATGCACTAGAATTCGAGAGCAACCTTCGGAGTGCTCGCTGGCCGCCGCGCCGCTATCTTGCCGGCATTCGAAGCACTCAGCGGAGATCTGCCATGACGACGATGACCGCAACCCTCCCACCGCCCGCCCCTGCCGGCGACGACGCGCGCTGGGCAGCCATCGTAGAGCGCGACGGCGCGGCCGACGGCCGGTTTTACTATTCCGTGCGCACCACGGGCGTCTATTGCCGGCCCTCGTGCGGAGCGCGCTTGCCACGTCGCGAGAACGTAGCGTTTCATTTAACGCGCGTCGCAGCGGAGCGTGCGGGATTCAGGCCCTGCAAGCGGTGCAGGCCGGACCAACCCGCCCTGGCCGAGCAGCGCGCCGCGATCGTTGCGGCCGCGTGCCGGCGCATCGAGCAAGACGAGCGCGTTCCGAAGCTCCGCGAGCTGGCGCACCAGGCCGGCGTGAGCGCGCATCATTTTCATCGCATCTTCAAAGCTGTATCCGGTGTCACGCCGCGCGCCTACGCAGCTTCGCACCGCGCCCGCCGCTTTCGAGAGCAGCTGCCGCGCAGTGCCTCGATCACGGAGGCCATCTACGACGCCGGCTTCAATTCCGGAGCGCGCGCGTATGAGCAGTCGAACGAAACGCTCGGCATGACGCCGAGCGCGTATAGGGCGGGCGGCGCGAACGTTGCGATCAAGTTCGCCGTCGGACAGTGCTCGCTGGGGGCGATCCTCGTCGCCGCAAGCGCACGCGGCGTGTGCGCAATCCTGCTCGGCGAGGATCCCGAACGCCTCGTTCGCGACTTGCAGGACCGGTTTCCGCGCGCCGAGCTCACGGGCGCCGACGCCGAGTTCGAGCAGTGGGTTGCAAAGGTGGTCGGGCTCGTAGAAGCACCGGCGGTGGGTCTCGATCTACCGCTCGATGTGCGCGGCACGGCGTTCCAACAGCGCGTGTGGCGTGCCCTCACGAAAATTCCAGTCGGCACCACCGTGAGCTATGCGGAGCTTGCGCGGCAAGTGGGCTCGCCGCGCGCAGTGCGCGCCGTGGCGCAGGCGTGCGCCGCGAACGCCATCGCGGTGGCCATCCCTTGTCACCGCGTCGTGCGCAGCGACGGCGCACTATCGGGTTACCGCTGGGGCGTGGAGCGCAAACGCGCGCTGCTCGCGCGCGAGCGGCCTCGATGAGCGCGCAGCCGGCGCTGGCCGACGAGGCCGCACGCCTTAAGTCGATTCCCTGGCAGTCGCTCGAGCTTGAGCTCGATGCCCGCGGGTTCGCGGTCATCGCGGGCCTGCTCACCCCGAGCGAGTGCCGCTCGCTCGCGGGCCTCTACGGCGATGAATCCCTGTTTCGCAGCCGCATCGTGATGGCGCGCTACGGCTTCGGTAGCGGCGAATACCGGTATTTCGCGTATCCGCTACCGGCGCCCGTAGCCGCGTTGCGCACGGGTTTGTATCCCCCCCTCGCAAGCGTGGCGAATCGTTGGAACGACCGGTTGGGCGTGGCCTTGCGCTTCCCGGAGCAGCACGAGGAGTTCCTCGCGCGCTGCCACGCCGCGGGCCAGGTACGTCCTACGCCTTTGCTGCTCGACTACGGGCCGGACGACTACAATTGCTTGCACCAGGATCTCTATGGCGAGCACGTCTTTCCGTTGCAGGCCACCGTATTGCTATCGGCGCCCGGCACCGACTTCACCGGCGGCGAGCTCGTGCTCACGGAGCAGCGGCCGCGCCGGCAATCGCGAGTCGAGGTGGTACCGCTCGGGCGCGGCGATGCAGTGATCTTTGCAACGGCACAGCGCCCCGTGGCTGGGGCGCGCGGCACGTATCGCGTCACCATGCGCCACGGCGTGAGCCGCGTGCGCACGGGCTCGCGCCGCACGCTCGGCATCGTCTTTCACGACGCGCTTTAGCGGCCGGTTGGACGCACCGATCTAGCGCACGTCGACACCCGCCGGCACGTGGTCGGAGCCGCGAACGTGGGGCCAGATGAAGGCATCGGTGACGCGCTTCGCGGCGCTCGGCGAGGCAAGGACGTAATCGATGCGCCAACCCACGTTGCGCTCGCGCGCCCCGCCCCACTGGCGCCACCAGGTGTAGTGACCACTTTCGCCCGGATGTCGAGCGCGGAACGTGTCCACCCAGCCTGCTGCGACGAACCGCGCGAATGCCGCGCGTTCCTCCGGCAAGAACCCGCTCGAGCGCGCGTTCTCCTTCGGCCGCGCAAGGTCGATCGGCTCGTGTGCCGTGTTGTAGTCGCCGATCACGAACACTGCGCCGCGACGCCGCAGCGTCTGAACGCGGGCAAACACGGCCGCGTAGAAGTCGAGCTTGTACGGCACGCGGCTGTTGTCGCGTTTGCTGCCGCTGCCCTTGGGGAAATAGCCGTTCACGACGATCGTTTTACCGAACCGCGCCGTGATGAGCCGGCCCTCGACGTCGAATCGGCGCTCGCCCACGCCGATCGTCACCTCGTCGGCTTTCTCGCGCGAGTAGATTGCGACGCCGCTGTAGCCCGGCCCGCCCGGCGCGAAATACGCGTGCCACCCGGGCGGCGAGCGCGTAACGGCGTCGAGCTGCGAAGGCAATGCGCGCACTTCCTGCACGCCGATCACGTCGGCCGCCGCTTCGCGCAAAAATCGGGGAAACGCCTCGCGCGCGCAGGCGCGCAAGCCGTTCACGTTCCAGCTAACGATCCGCATTTTCAGCTTGCGTTCGCGAGCCCTTCGACCAAATACAGGTCGCTCGTGGCTCGATGCCAGGTGTAGCCGTACGCGCGACCGTCGGGCGTGACCACGAGCGAGTTGTGATTGAGGGTCATGATGCCCGCCGGATCCTCCGGCTGGATGTCGGCCCAGACGTCGCGCTGCCCCGTTACGGGGTCTACGCGGAACACGATGCCGCCGGCGGCCGGATCGTCGGAGACCAAGAGGCCGCTCTCGATCCAGCCCAGCACGCTAGAGCGCGCCGAGCTGCCAGGCACTTGCCGCGTTCCGCCTCCGTCGATCGCAAAGAGCTCGATGCCTCGTTCGGCCGTGACGGCCACGGTGGCGCCGTCGGGCGAAACGGCCCATCCGGTGTTGCCGACCGCGAGCTCTTCCGGCGTCACCGCGCGCGTCGCGTCGCCGCCGACATCGAGCACGTACAGGCGCGGCCGGCCGGCCTGCTGGGCCAGTGCGATAACGTTTTCTCCGTCAGGAAGCCACCGCGCGCGAAGGAGGTCGAGGCCGGGACGCTCGAGTCGCGAGGCCTGGCCGGCGCCGGTCGGAATCACCTCCAAATGGGGCGCTTGGAAGTCCGGCTTCACGATCGCCCAACGGCCGTCGGGGGACAGTGCGGAGCCGTAGCCGTCGCCGAGACGGACCGCGGCCGAGCCGTCCGTGCTGCGTAGGTAAGTCGACAGGCGCGGCCCACCTCCTACACCGGCTTCCGTAAAGAGGATGCGGCGCCCATCGGGAGAGATGTCGGCGAGAACGGACGAATCGAGCCACGAGAGATCGCGCGCAGCCGCCTGGTCCGGCGCACGCACCGCGATGCCGCTGCGATCGTCCGTCCGGGCA
>CAMPKU010000265.1 GCA_946887385.1 uncultured Gammaproteobacteria bacterium | reverse complement strand
GAGCAGCAGCAAAACGAAACGCCGGTCGGCCAGCGACGACGAGACCACTTCACGCAGCGTTCTGAAGGCGACGGGAATGTCGGGATCGAGCTCGGCCGCGATGCCGCGCACCGTGGCCGCCGCTGCCGCAAAGTCGAACGAGCCCTGAATCACGACCTTGAACTCCGCGGCCGTGCGCGGACGCTGTCGATAATCGACGTAGAACGTGGGTACCGCACGCGTTCCCACGGCGTAGTCCTGCACGTCGGCGACCACGCCGACGATCGTGAACGGCGTGAGGTCGCCGTCCATGTTGCCGAACTGGATCAGCTTGCCGAGCGGGTCCTCGCCTGGCCAACGCGTTTCGGCCAACGCCGCGCTGATGACGGCAACATGCGGCGCGCCGCGCACGTCGCGCTGATCGAACAGCCGGCCGCGGAGCAGCGGAATGTTCATCGCCGCAAAGTAATCGGCGCTGCCGACGCGAAACTCGGCGCCGCCCGTGCGGGCCTGTTCGGTCGACAAGCGGCGAAAGTCTTCGAACGTCGCAATCTCGTCCGAGCGACCGAGAATCACGAACGTACCCGCCGGGCCGCCGCCGTCGAGCGGCAAGACGTTGATACCGCCCACGCGCTCGACACCGGGCAGCGCCCGGAGCCGTTCGCTGAAGCGTTCGACGAACTCGACGTTGCGAATCTCCGCGTCCTCGCTGGAGCCCTCCGCGAGCCGCGTCTCTGGGAGCCACACGTCTGCAACGAGCGCCCCGTCCCGCCGATAGCCCGTGTCGACGTCGAGCAGCTTCACGAAGCTGCGCCCCAAGAGGCCGGCGGCGACGAGCAGGACCACGGTCAAAGCGATCTGCGCCATAACCAGCCCGGCGCGCAGGCGGCCGCCGCTCATGCTCGCGCCTTGGATACGCTGGCTCGCCGACAGCGCCTCGCGCAGATCGCGCGTCGCGGCACGCAGCGCGGGCACGAGACCGATCAGCACGGCCACCACAACTGCGGCGCCTAGCGCGAACGCGAGCGCCTGCCAGTCCACACCCACAGTTTCGGCGCGCGGCAAGCGCGCCGGCGCAACAGCGAGTAGCGCCGGCACTCCGGCGAGGGCAAGCAAAACGCCCAATAACGCACCCGCCAGCGAGAGCAACAACGATTCGGCGAGGAAACCGCGCGCGAGCCGGGCCGGGCTCGCGCCGAGCGCAAGCCGCACCATCGCTTCACGATCCCGTATCAGGCCGCGCGCGAGCAGCAGGTTGGCGACGTTCACGCACGCAATGAGCAACAGCACCCCCGCGGCACCGAGCGCCACGAGAAGCGCCGGGCGAACATCGCGCACCATGCGGTCGAGCACGGGCCGCACGGCGAAATCGAGGGCCGACGTGTCGTCGCCGTATTGCTCCTTGAGGCGCCGCGCAATGCCGCTCAAGTCCTGCTGCGCTTGCGCGCTCGATACCCCGTCGCGCAGCCGTCCAACGACGCTATAGTTCTGAGCCGAGCGGCTTTCCGTGGCCGGCGTGCGCGGCACCCAGAGCTCGGCGCCGGCGGGAAACTCCTGACCGCGCGGCAGCACGCCGACGATGGAATACACGGCGTCGCCGACGCGCACAAACCGATCGCTCAGGTTGGGGTTGCCGGCAAGCCGTGTTTCCCAGTAGCCATAGCTGACGACGGCCACGCGCTCGCCGCGCTGCTCTTCGTCGGTGCTGAACACGCGGCCAACCGCCGGCGATGCACCAACCACGGAGAAAAGCCGCGCATCGGCTTGCGCCCAATCGACGCGGAAGCCTTCGCCAGCGTCCGTCGCCGATGTTGTCCAGGCCGCATAGGCGGCGAGCTCCTCGAAGCTCCGGTTCCGCTCGCGCAGATCCGTGAAATTCGGGTACGACACGCGGCCGATGAAGCCGCTCGGAAACACGCTCTCGATCTGCATCAAGCGATGCGCATCCGGGTACGGCAGCGGCTGCAACAGCACACCGTTCACGACGCTGAAGATCGCCGTGCTGGCACCGATGCCGAGCGCGAGCGTCGCGATCGCGAGCGTGGCGAAGCCGGCGCTCTTGCTCAGCGTGCGGAATGCGAGGCGAAGATCGTTGAGCATATCGGACGCAGCGGAAACGCGGGCCTCATTCGTGACGCAACGCCGCGAGCGGATCGATCGCCGTGGCGCGGCGCGCGGGAAGATAGGCCGCCAGCATTGCAACGGCGGCGAAGGCTGCGGCCACGCCGGCAAACGTCGCGGCGTCGAGCGCACCGAGCCCGAACAGCATCGCCTCGAGATACCGCGTGAGCGCCGCTGCGCCGGCCACGCCCAACACAACGCCGAGGGCGACGATGGTGGCACCCTGCTTCAGCACGAGCTTCAGCACGGCCGTGCGTTGCGCACCGAATGCCATCCGCACGCCGATCTCGCGGGTGCGCTGACCGACGATGTACGACAGCACGCCGTAGATGCCGATGACCGCTATGAACCCTGCGATGACGCCGAACGTGCTCAGCAGCACCGCGTAGAAGCGTGGCCGCGTCGTGAGGCTACGAACGACCTGCTCCATCGGAGCTGCGGCATCGATGGCGAGCCGTGGGTCGATGTCGCGCGCGATGCCGCGCAGATCCGTCAGAAGGTCGAGCGGGTCGCCCGTCGTGCGAGCGGCGAACGTGATGCTGCTGCCCGCGATCGTCAGGAAGTTGCGGTCGGCATCCCTCGGCGGAGGTGGCGTCGCGGCGCGGCGTGTCTCAAGCATGTGCCTTGCGTCGATGAACACCGCGCGCTCGGGTTGATTCTCGAGACCGCCCAGGTGCAAGTCGTCCAAGACACCGGCGATCGTCACGACATTGCCGCCGTTCCACGTCATCGCGGCGCCGACGGCGTTGCCATCGGGAAAATAGTGCTCGGCGAACGGCCGAGTTACGAGCACGGCGGGGCCCGAGTCGGCCCGTTCGTCGAGCCAGGTACCGCCGACGAGACGCGCCCCCAACGCGCGCAGATAGCCGGGGCTCACGAGCCGCGACTGCGTACGCTCATTAGGCGCCTGACCGCGCTGCTCCTCGTTGAGCTCGGCCTGAGTTCTGCCCTCCGGCACGAACGCCCCCATGATCAACATGATGCTCGGCGTCAACGGCGGTACGTCGGCAAAACCGGCGCTCGTCACACGCCCGTCGCTGATGAGGCGAGCCGCCAGCGCTTCTGCCACCTCGAGCTTGCGCTCCGCCGTGGACTCCCCCGGCACGACGAGAGAGAAGCTCAAGACGCCGCGCGCATCGAACCCCGTGTCGATGCCCGTGAGCTTCATGAAGCTGTTCACGAGCAAGCCCGCGCCAATCAACAGGGCCATCGCGAAGGTCAACTGCACCGTCGCGAGCACGGGACCCAGGCGCGAAGTGCGCGCGACCGCCGAAAGCTGCGACGCGGAGGTGTGCCCTACCTCGCCGTATCTCGATAAGCGCAGCGCCGGCAATAACCCGAACAGCACGGCGGTCATCATCGACAGCACCACGACGAACGCGAGCACTACCGGGTCCACCGCGATCTCGTCCAGCCGCGGCAATACCGCTCCGGCGAAGGGAAAGCGCGGGTTGACGTAGGCCGTGGCCGTGGCTTTCAGCAACGCCACGCCGGCGAACGCGAAGCCGATCGCCACCAGGCCCGCAAATCCGGCGAGCATGATGCACTCCGTGAGCACTTGACGCACGATGCGCCCGCGAGTGGCGCCAAGAGAGCGGCGAATTGCGATCTCTTGCTGGCGCCGCGCGCCGCGCACGAGCAACAAATTGGCCACGTTCGTGCAGACGATCGCGAGCACGACGCCGACGGCGACCACGAGCACTCGCAGCGCCGGTGCCACCGCGGCTGTCATCTCATCGAGTGTGCGCACCACTTCGAAGCGCGGCTCGGCGCCCGGCTCCGGCTCGATGCCGCGGAACTGCAAGCCGAGCGTGTTGGCTTCGGCGCTCGCCGCTTCGAGCGAGACGCCCGGAGCGAGCTTGGCCTCGGCTGCCACGAACCGGAACTGGCCCGGCGTCGTTACCACGAAAAACGGCGTCCAGAACGCTTCCTCGCCGAACGCAGGGGGCATCACGCCCACGACCTCGTAGGAAGCGCCGTCGAGCTCGATGACGCGGCCGACGATGTTCGGGTCGGAGTTGAAGTACTCGCGCCACATCGCCTCGCTGAGCACGACGACGTCCGCGTCCGGGCGCTCGTCGTCCGGCAACAAACCGCGTCCGAGCACCGGCGGCACACCGCGGATGGCGAACAACGACGGCGACACGCTCGAACCGTAGATCTGCACGCTGCCGTCGGGCGTCGCGAGCGTTCGTCCTTGGCGCAGCATGACGGCGACATGCGACAGAGTCGTCGAGCTCATGCGCCACCGGTCGAAGTCGTCGACGCTCATCGCCGTCCTGCGCTGCGCCACGCCGCCGAAGCCCTCGCCGGCCGGAACGTGCTCCACGATTTGCACGAGCCGGTCCGGCTCGGCGAACGGCAGCGGCGTGAGAAGCACCGCGTTCACCACGCTGAAAATCGCCGCCGTGGCGCCGAGGCCAATGGCCAGCGTGAGCACCGTGATGATCGAGAGTCCCGGCGTGCGTTTGAACCCGCGCAACGCATAGCGGATATCGGACGTCGTGTTCATCAGCTAACCCTCCGCGCGCAGCGCGGCTACTGGATTGATACTTGCCGCGCGGCGCGCAGGCACGAACGCCGCGAGCCCCGCGACGGCGAGCAGCACGCCGGCGACGGTCACGGCAGTGATCGGGTCCGTTGGGCTCACGCCATAGAGGAACGACGCGATCGTGCGAGTCAACGCGAACGCTACCACGAGCCCGACACCGATGCCGAGCAGCGCCGCCGCCAGAGCCGAGCGAACCACCGAGCCCACTACCGTGCTTTCGCGGGCACCCAACGCCATCCGCA
>CAMPKU010000264.1 GCA_946887385.1 uncultured Gammaproteobacteria bacterium | reverse complement strand
GCCGCCAACCGGCTGCGTGTCGCGCCGAGCGCCAAGCGCACGGCGAGCTCGTCGCGGCGGTCCTCGGTGCGCACGAGCAGCAGCATGCCGACGGTGAGGCAACCGATCAGCAACAGCAGACCGACCGTCGTCGACAACAGCGTCGCGAACTGCGCGGTACCCGCGCGTGCGAGCACGGGCACAGCCGCGATGTTGACGTTCGTCAGCGTGATCGGCGCCACCTCGCCGCGGCTCGCCTCGCGCGGGCAAAGACAATCGAGCGCGTTGAGCCGCGCGGTTGCGGCGGCCGCTGTCTCACCGGGCCGCAAGCGGCCCACGACGCTTATCCAGAAATAGCCGTTCGGCCCGAGCGGATCTCTATTGAAGAACTGCCTGCGATCCATGTCGCCGGCGACGTGCAGCGGCAAATAGAGATCCGGCGCTTGCGACAGGTGAATCCCTCGAAACCCGCGCGGCAGGACGCCGACGATCGTGGCCGCCGTTCCCGCCACGGTCACCGTGCGGCCCAACACGTTCGGGTCGGCATTGAACACGCTTCGCCAGTAGCGGTCGGACAGCACGGCCACGGCCGGCGCACCGCGCCGATCGTCGTCTTGCGCGAACGTTCGGCCGCGCGCGGCGGCGATGCCGAGCGTGGCGAAGGAACCGTGGGCGGCGAAGTACACCTCACGGTTCTGCGGCACGTCGCCCTGCTCGACGACAGGCAGGGGCCGAGCCGCAACGGCAGCGATGCCGTCGAACGCGCCGCTGGCGCGAAAGGCCTCGAGGTCCGCGTATGAGTGGCCCGGGGTCCACTGCTCGGCCATGCTCGAGGGCAGCGGCCCGGAAACCTCGAACAGCCGCTCCGGCTCCGCCACGGGCAACGGGTTCAACAGCACGGCTGAAAGCAACGACCAGGTAGCAGCGGCGGCACCTATGCCGCACGCGAGCGCAACGACGGACGCGATCGTCGAGCCCAAGTCCTTGCGCAGGCGGCGAATCGCAAACCGGAATTCGCCCAACGGCAACGCGCTCATACCGTTACTCCTCGCGCAACGATCGAGTCAGATCGACGCGCGACGCTTCGAGTGCGGGCCGCAGGCTCACGAGCAGCGCGAGACAGAAGATGCCGGCCGCCGTCACGGTGAGCACCAGCGGATCAAGCGGCTGAACGTGATAGAGCAGCGAACGAATCAAGCGTGCGCCGGCGAACGCAAGCACGAGCCCCGCGATCAGCCCGACGCCAACGAGCCGCGCCGTATCGCGCAGCACGAGCGCACGGAGCTGCGCGCTGTGCGCGCCGAGCGCCGCGCGAATGCCGAGCTCGCGGCGGCGGCGCACGACCATCGACTGTGCGACGACGTACGTGCCGAGCACGGTGAGCAGCAACGCGATGCCGCCGAGGGCGCCGAGCACGTGGATGCCGAATCGTTGCGGGCTCATCTGCTCGGCCATGCGCTGGTCCAGCGTCATCATCTCCGACAAGGTGACGCGAGTGTCCAGCGCTCTGGCCGCCGCCAACGCCTCGCGCATCGCAGCTCCCGGGTCGTCGGCGGCGCGAAGGACGAGTCTCGCGGTGACGCCCGGCCGGCGCTGTGCAGCCGGCTGATACGCGACGAACGGCTCAGTCGTGCCCACTTCGGTGATCAGATCCGGCACGACGCCGACGATGTCCGCAACGGCGGTGCTCGATGGTCCCCGGAACGGGCCCAGCGACCGGCCAATTGCACTGCCACCGTCGGCGATCCAGCGGGCGAACGATTCGGACACGATCACGACCAGCGGCGAGCCCGCCGTGTCGGAACCGTCGAAGCCGCGGCCGCTGACGATCGGGAGGCCAATCGTCGAGAAGAAGCTCGGATCGACCGCCTCGGATGACGAGTTCGCGGGCACTTCGCGCTCCACGCCGTCAATCGTCATCTTGAATCCAGCGAACTGAAAGGTGGGAATCCTGAGGGAGGCGGATTCGATGGCGCCGTTCTGACGCAACCGCTCGAGCAGCTCGTCGACGAACGCCGCCCCACGCTCCGACGTGTAGCCGTGCGGCCCGAGGTTCACAAACGCCGTCACGATGCGGTCGGTCGGGATCGTGGGATTCAACGTCAGCGCTTCGATAAGGCTGCGCGTGAACAAGCCGGCGCCCGCGACAAGCACGAGCGTGATCGCAACCTGGCTCGCGACAAGAACCGTGCGCGGCATGCGGCGCGTGACGCGCGGAGTGGAGAGCGCGCGCGACTGCACCGGCGAGCGCGCGGCTGTCACCACGCCGGCAAGGCTCGCGAGCAGTGCAATCGCGATCGTGACCGCGAGTGCCGTGCCCGTCGCGGCGAGCCATGGACCGAACGCGAGCGACAGCTCGAGCCGCCCGAGGTCGATGCTCGCAGGAAGCTGGAAGGCCCGAACGCCGTAAAAGAACCAGAGGGCCACGGGCACGGCGAGCAGCGCGCCGAGCGCACAGAGGATCGCCGCCTCGGTCGCGATGCCGGCGGCCAATCGGCTGCGCGTTGCGCCGAGCGCGAGACGCACGGCGAGCTCGTCGCGGCGGTCCTCGGTGCGCACGAGGAGCAGCATGCCGACGGTCAAGCACCCGATGAGCAAGAGCAGGCCCACCGTCGTCGAGAGCAGCGTCGCGAACTGCACGGTGCCGGCGCGTGCGAGCACAGGCACGGCCGCGATATTCACGTTCGTCAGCGTGATAGGCGCCACCTCGCCGCGGCTCCCCTCGCGCGGGCACAGACTCAGACAACCGAGCGCGTTGAGCCGCGCGGTTGCGGCGGCCGGTGTCTCACCGGGCCATAAGCGACCCACGATAGCAATCCAGAAGAAGCTTTCCGGACCGAGCGGATCTCTTTCATTGAACTGCCGGCGATCCATGTCACTGGCGACGTGCAGAGGTAAATAGAGAGCCGGCGCCTGCGACAGGTGAAGCCCCCGAAACCCGCGTGGCAGCACGCCGACGATCGTGACGGCCGTTCCCCCCACCGTCACCGTGCGACCCAATATGTTCGGGTCGGCATTGAACACGCCGCGCCAGTAGTGATCCGACAGTACGGCCACGGGCGGCGCCCCGCGGCGATCGTCGCTTTCCGCGAACGTTCGGCCGCGCGCGGCGCCGATCCCAAGCGTCGCGAAAAAATCGTGCGCGGCAAACCGCACGTCGCGGTCTTGCGGCGCGTTGCCCGGCTCGACGACGGCCAACTGCCGCTCGCCCACAGCCGCGATGCCCGCGAACGCCCCGCTGGCGCGAAACGCTTCGAGATCCGCGTACCAGTAATGCGGTGTCCACTGCTCGGCAACGCCCGAAGGCGGCGGCCCGGAAACCTCGAACAGCCGCTCCGGCTCCGCCACGGGCAGCGGGTTCAGAAGCACCGCCGAGATCAACGACCAAGTCGCGACGGCGGCACCGATTCCGCAAGCCAGCGCAACGACGGACGCGATCGTCGAGCCCAAGTCCTTGCGTAGCCGGCGAATCGCCAACCGGAAGTCCGCAAACCGCAGCGCGCTCATACGCTCCCCCACGGCCGGTACGTTCAAACTGCCCGGCTGCAGCCGGGCGGAAACTACTGCGACAACAACCGCTCGATCAGCGCAGCCGTCTCCGGATGGTCTTCGGCCAGCGCGACGTCGCGCGGCGTGGCGGCGTCGACGCTCGTCTGCTTCGCGTCGATCGGCGCGCCCTGCGCGTGCAGAAATTCGATGACCTCGTTCCAGCCTTGGAACGCGGCACCATGCGCGGCCGTGAGCCCGGCAACGCGTGCGCGTTGAAACCCGATGCTGAGCTCGGTAGTGCGGCCGTCGAGCGTGGCGCCGGCCGCGAGCAAGAGCTTCATCGTCGCGACGGCGTCGGCACCCGTCTTGAGTCGGCCGATCGTCGGCGACTCGCGAAACACGCCGTACCAGTGACCGACACCGGCCGCGGCCATCACGGGCGTGATGCCGAACACATTCGCGGCATGCACGTTGGCGCCGTGCTCGAGCAGCAGGCTCACGGCTTCGTCGTCGCTGGCTTTCGCGGCCACGTGCAGCGCCGTGGCGCCGGGGCTTACGACGAGCACGTCGGGGCTGCCGTCGGTGAAGCCGCGGTCGCCGGGCTCGTTGCGCAGCGGCGGCTGATGCTTCAAGCGCATGTTCACGTTCGCGCCGCGCTCGAGCAGCAACCGCGCGACGTCGAGACCCGTGTGCTCGTCGCGCGCGGGCAAGTCGCGCCGGCTGCTATCCGGAATTCGGTTCAGCTCGATCGCGAGATACAGCGGGCTCCTGCCCCACCAGTCCCACTGATCGACGTCGGCGCCTTGTTCGACTAAAGCGACGGCCGTATCGAAGTGCCGGTTGTATAACGCGAGCACGAGCGGCGTCATGCCGTAAGGATCGGACAGATCCACGTCGGCACCGCCCGCCACGAGCGGCTCGACGCACGCGACGCAGCCTTCGCGCGCCGCGTACAGCAACGACGTGAACCCGCCCGTCTGCATGATCTTGATGCGCGGCTCGGCCGTCACACGCCGCTCCCAGTCGTGCGCCACGCCGCGCTCATCGACGGCCGCGCCATTCTCGAGCAGCAGCCGAATCATCTCGGGCTGCTTCTGCGCCGCAGCCCACATCAGCGCCGTCTGCCCGCCGAACGCCTCGCGCGCATTCACGCGCGCCCCGTGCTTCAGCAGCTGCCGCGCCGCGTCGATGCGCCCCGTGCGCGCCACTACCATCAGCGCCGTCTGCCCTTCCGCATTCGCCGCCTCGACGTCGGCCCCCGCCTCGAGCAGCGCGCCGATGAGTTCCGCATCCGCCTCGACGGCCGCCGCGGCCAACGGCGTCACGCCGTAATCGTTGCTCGCCTCCGGATTCGCCCCCCGCGCAAGCAGCGCCTCCACCAACTCCCGATCCCCAAGATGCGCCGCCCAAATCAGCGCCGTAGCCCCATCCGCCCCGCGCGCGTCGACGTCGCCCCCC
>CAMPKU010000263.1 GCA_946887385.1 uncultured Gammaproteobacteria bacterium | reverse complement strand
GTGCTAACATCGCCGCGGTTCACTCGGCGGGAGAAGCTAGGCCCATGACGTCGATCGCAGAAGCCGCTGCAAGTTTCTCTTGCAGGCTGTGCGACGGGCACGAGCTTCGCCTCTACTACGCGCAAGGCAACGACGGACGCTTTCGCTACTACAAATGCGCGCAGTGCGGGCTCGTGAATCTCGATCTCGCCAACGTGGGGCTCGACCAGGAGCAGTACACGGACCATTGGATCAACCCGATGGACGATACGCACCCGGCGCAGCGCACCACGGACGCTTCGTTCGACTTTTTGGCTCGCTACGTCACTACGCCCGGCCACCTGCTCGACATCGGCTGCGGCAACGGCCGGCTGTTGCATTTGGCACGCCGCTCCAGCTGGCAAGTGAAAGGCATCGAGCTGGCGCCTAAGGCGGCCGACGCGGTACGCAGAACGCTGGGCGTCGACGTGCGGGTGGCCGATTTCTTGACGATGACGCCGGCGCGCGAGGAGCTCGAGCGCTACGACGTGATCTGCCTCCGGCACGTGCTCGAGCACCTTCCGGACTCCAAGCTCGCCATGCAGAAAATCCGCGCCATGCTGCGGCCCGAAGGCTACGTTCTGCTCGAGTTTCCGAACGTCGAAGCCTTCGATAAACGCTTGAAGCGCTGGATCGTCGAGCGCGGCTTGCACCGGCGCAAGTTTTCCGACGATTTCACGGCCGGCCACTGCAACGAGTTCTGCCGCGAGTCGTTCGAATATTTGCTAGGGCTCACGGGCTTTCGTCTGATTCGCTGGGAAACCTACTCCAGCAAGCCGCTCAGCAATCTCTTCTACAACCACGTTCACATCGGCAACAAGGCGCGCACTCTCATCCAGCGTGCCGACAACGTCCCCGCGCGAGCCCCACTCAACTGAAACCGTCGACAAGGCTTCGATAGAGCGCGAGCGTCGTCGCGATGGTGTCCTCGATGCGGAAGTCGCGCGCGATGCGCTCGCGTGCGGCGGCGCCGAGCCGAGTGCGCAGCTCGGTATCGTCGTGCAACCGGCCGATCGCAGCAGCGAGCGCCGCCGCGTCCGCCACGGGCACCACCAAGCCGCTCGCGCCGTGCTCGACGAGCTCCGGGCTGCCGCCGCAATTCGTGACCACGGGTGCAACGCCGTACGCCATCGCCTCGATCAACGATCGTGCCAGGCCCTCGCGTTTGGTGGACGGCAGCACGAACACGTCGCACGCGGCGGTAATCGAGGGCGCGTCGTCGCGGAAGCCGAGCACGTGGATTCGCTCGGCCGCGGAGCTCGCGGCAATGCTCCGCCGCAACCGCGGCGCGTCCATGCCGTTGCCGATCAGAAGCAGGTGCGCGCGCATCGCGGCCGGTAAGCGGCCAAACGCAGCCACGAGCACCTCGATGCCCTTGCGCGGCCGATAGTTCGCGACACAGGCGATCGCGAACGAGCCTGCCGGCACGCCGAGCGCCGTGAGGTCGGCCGGAGCTGCGCGATACCACTCGAGGCTGTGGCCCTTGTAGATCGTGACGAGGCGTTCGGGCGGCAGGCGCAGGAAGGCCGGCCGCATCTGTAAGAAATAGTCGCGCACGGCATTCGCCACGCAGACGATGCGATCGATGCGCGGATGCAGAAACCTCAGCCACGACACGGGGCTGAAGAAGCTCACGTTGCCCACGATGCCGCGGTACGCAACGATCTTCACGGGCAAGCCGCGGCTCGCGGCGAGACCGTTCTGCAGCGCCTTGTTGCTGAAGAGATGCAGGATGTCGTAGCGCCCGGCGTCGAGCTCGGCGCGGAGCTGCCGTGTGGCGTCGCGGTCGAGCTGTTTACGAAACGCAAGATCGAGCACTCGCACGCCATGGCCCTCGAGCCACGCGCGCCGCTCGCCGGGCGGGCACACCACGGTCATGTCGACGCCGGCGTCTTTGAGGCCCACGAACATCGCCGTCGTCGGCCGATCGGGATCCTCCGTGATGCAGAGCGCCTTGATCCGCTTCACCATGCTGTTGCCGGCACGCTCATGGGCTAGTTGAGCCGGCCGAGCAGCGACTCGTAGAGCGCGAAGTATTTCTGCCACATCACGTCGCCCGTGAAATGCTTCGCGGACTCCCTACCCTGCTCGCCGTAGGCACGCCGGCGCGCGGGATCGGCGCGCAGCTGCAAGATGGCGTCGCGCAACTGGGCCGGGCTCGCGGGATCGATGAGCACGCCGTTTTCGTCGTGACGGACGATGTCGGGTACGCCGCCCACGCGGCTCGCGATCACGGGCAACCCCTGCTCCATGGCGTCGAGCAGAATGCTGCCGATGCCTTCGCGGTTCGAGGGCAGCACGAAAATGTCGAAGGCTGCGAGGTAGTCGCCCACGTTGTCCACGAAGCCCGTGAACGTGAGGTTCGAGAGCCCGGCCGCAGCGGCCTTCAGCATCGCCTCGTCCTCGCCGCCGCCGACGAGCATGAAGTGAACGTCCGCGTGCGAGCTTTGCAGCTCGCGCGCCACGGCGATGATGAACTCCTGGCCTTTCTGGCCGTTGTCGAGGGCGCCCACGTGACCGACGAGGAGCTTGTTCGGCACTGTCGCTCGGATCGCGTCGCGCTTCGCGGTATCGACGCTTAAGCCGCTACTGCCGCTGTGCACCACGCGCACCACGATGGCCGGGTCGTACGCTTGCACGATGTCCGCCACCTTGGGCGCGACGGCCGCGACGTACGCAGCGCGGCGATAGGCCCGGTGCGCGAGCCAATGGTCGCGGATCGGATTGTTCACGCGCCTCGTGATCACGTACGGCGTGCCCGACAGCAACGAGCGCATGAAGGCCGCGTACACGCTCCGCCCCTCGTGCACGTGAACCAAGGCTGCGCCGCGTGTGGCGCCCACCACCGAAAAGGGATCGCCCGCCACCTGCCGAACTTCGATGCCGAGATCCGCCACGCGCTTCACGAGCGGCGCGCCGCGCCGCGTAACGAGCGCCTGAGGAACGTGACGGGTGGCGAGGCCGCGGATCAAAAGCTCCGTCTGACGCTCGCCGCCTCGATAGCCCTTGGCCGTGTTGACGTGAACGATCTTGCGTGGCATCGGCCGTGGCGACAGGCTCGGGCTTTGAGGCGCTGCGCAGCGTAGCACATGGGCGGCGGCGCCACGCTCGTTGCGGTGCGCACAGCGACTGCCTAAAGTGCCGAGCACTCACGGCTCTTGCGATGCTTGGGGTGACGCGTGTGCGGCTTCGTTGGCGGAACTGAATCAGGCTGGAACTACGCCGCCGCGCTCACGGCCATCGCGCATCGCGGCCCAGACGCGAGCGAGCTCGACCTCGCCGGGCCCGTGCGCGTGGGGTTTCGGCGGCTGTCGATCATCGACTTGAAGCCGTCGGCGAACCAACCGATGCGCGCGCCCGACGGCGCGAGCTGGATCGTCTTCAACGGCGAGATCTACGGCTATCGCGCGCTGCGCAGCTCGCTGGCCCAGCGCGGCCACGTGTTTCGCACCGACTCCGATACCGAGGTGGCCCTGCACGCGTATCTCGAGTGGGGCAGCGACTTCGTCGAGCACATCGACGGCATGTTCGCAATCGCGATCTGGGACGCGCGGGAGCGCAAGCTGAAGCTGTATCGCGATCGGCCGGGCATCAAGCCTCTTTATTACTATTACGACGGCCGGCGCTTCGCGTTTGCGTCCGAGCTCAAGGCGCTCGAGCACGCGCTCGAGCCCCGCGCGCTCGAGGTCGATCCGACCGCCTGCTACGACTTTCTCGGCTACCGCTACGTGCCCGCGCCGAAGACGCTCTACAAGCGCTGCTTCAAGCTGCCGCCGGCCCACGAGCTGGTCTACGCGCCCGACACCGGCGCGCTGGCCGCGCCGCGCCGGTACTGGAGCGTGCCGGTGCCCGCGGAGCCGCGCAACCCGCCGGTCGAGCAGGCGTGCGAGGAGCTGCGGTCCTTGATCGCCGCCTCTGTGGCCGAGCAGATGGTGGCGGACGTGCCGCTCGGCTTCTTTCTGTCGGGCGGTGTGGACTCGAGTGTGGTAGTGGCCGCGGCCGCCGCCACGGGCATGCGCGTGTCGACGTTCGCCATCGGCTTCGATGCCGACGAAGTATCGGAGACGCCGTTTGCGCGCGAGGTGGCGCAGCGCTTCGGCACCGATCATCACGAGCGAATCCTCTCGCAAGCGCACGCGCAGGAGCTGCTGCCGAAGCTCAAGACCTGGTTCGACGAGCCGTTCGCCGACGAGTCGGCGATGCCCACGTATCTCGTCTCATCCGCCGCGCGCGAGCACGTGACCGTGGTGCTCACCGGCGACGGCGGCGACGAGGTCTTCGGCGGCTACCGAACCTATCCGCGCTACGCGCGCTACGCCAGCTACCCAACGTGGCCGGCCGTCATGGAGAACGTGACGTACGCGCTCCGCCGGCCGTTTGCGCGCCGCCACCCCGTGACGCGGGCGCTCACGCTGCTCGAAACGGCGCTCAGCAGCGGCCCCGAGCTGTGGGGCAAGCTCATGGGCGGTATGTCGAAACCTGCCAAGCGTGTCTATGCGCGCGAGCTCGGCATTCCGCGCGACTACGACGATTGGTGGCACTACCGGCAGTTCTGGCGGGAGGATTTGCCGCTGCGCACGCGGCTGCAGTACGTCGACTTTCACACCTTCATGCCGGGCCTCGTGCTGACGAAGGTCGATCGCACGAGCATGGCCGTGTCGCTCGAGGCCCGCGTGCCGCTGCTCGCGCAGCGCGTGATTGAGTTTTCGTTCGGTCTAGCGGAGGACCTACGTTTTTTTGGCGGCGGGCCGAAGGGCCTGCTGCGCGAGGCGTACCGCGGCATCCTGCCCGATCACATTCTCGACCGCCGCAAGAAAGGCTTCGGGATTCCGCGCTACTACTTGAAGGACGTGAGCGGCGGGCGCTTCATTCAAGAGCACGTGCTGCGCAGCCTGTTTTTGAACGCGGGCGCCGCGAGCTGAGGCTCCACCATCAGAGCTTCACGGCGATACGCGCCGTGTAATCCACGCGATTCA
>CAMPKU010000262.1 GCA_946887385.1 uncultured Gammaproteobacteria bacterium | reverse complement strand
GGCCGCCGCGACGTCGGCCGCGACCGCGACGCGCGCGGCGCCGATGCTTTCAAGCAGCGTGCCGAGCTCGGCGCCGGTGGCGCCGCGATCCACGCTGCCCTGCGCCACGAACCAACCGTCCGCGGCCACGAACGGCTCCACGACGCCGGAGAGATCCTTGTCGCGCATCGCGGCGAACACCACCCACGTGCGCGCGGCGGCCGGCAGCCGGCGCACCGACGCGGCCAAGCGCGCGGCGGCCGCAGGGTTGTGAGCCACGTCGAGCAGCCACTCCACGCCGTCGACGTCGCAGCGCTCGAGCCGGCCGCGCAACTGCGCGCGCGCGATGCCGGCGGCAAGCGCGGCATCCGTCACGGGCAGAGCGGCGGCGAGCGCCTCGACCACGGCGGCGCACGCGGCCGCGTTCGCGAATTGCTCTTCGCCGCCGAACGGCGGCAGCGGCAACGGCGGCGCCGTGTTGGGATCGCGGGCCCGGCGCCAGCCCGCCCCGTCTACGCGGTAGTCGAAGTCGCGGCCGATCATGAGCGGCAGCGCGCCTTGCGCGGCCACATGCTCGAGCACGCTGCGCGGCACGGCGCGGTCGCCGATGACCACGGGCTTGCCGCGCCGCACGATGCCCGCTTTCTCGCGGCCGATCTCCTCGCGCGTCTCGCCGAGCCATTCGCGGTGATCGAGGTCGATGCTCACGAGCAGCGCGCAGTCCGTGTCGAGCGCGTTGGTGGCATCGAGCCTGCCGCCCATGCCTACCTCGAGGATCGCGACGTCGGGCGCCCGGCGGCGGAACACCACGAGCGCCGCCACGAACGACGCCTCGAAGTAGGAAAGCGTCACCGGGCCGAGCGCGGCGGCGATTTCCTCGAAGGCTTCGACGAGCTCGTCGTCGCGGGCATCGCTGCCGTTCACACGGATGCGCTCGTTGAAGCGCAGGAGGTGCGGCGACGTGAAGGTGCCCACGTCGTAGCCGGCGTGCCAGTAGATGCTCTCGAGCAGCGCGACGCACGAGCCCTTGCCGTTCGTGCCCGCCACGGTGATCACGGTGTACGGCGGCGTGCGCAAGCCCAGCGTGTCGAGCACCGCGATGAAGCGCTCGAGCCGCAGGTCGATGCGCTTCGGGTGCACGGTTTCGAACCACGCGAGCCAACGCTCGAGAGGGGCGCCGCGCTGAAGCGGCATCGTCATGCGAAGCTAAAAGGGGACAGATTTATTTTGCGAACGCAAAATCAATCTGTCCCCTCTTACGACAGTACGGGCCGTCCGCACAACTTCGCGAGCAGAGCCGCGATATCGTCGCGCGCGCGGCGGCGGTCGAGGATCATGTCGATCGCGCCTTTCTCGAGCAGAAATTCGGCGCGTTGAAAACCTTCGGGCAGCGTCTCGCCCGTGGTCTGCTCGATCACGCGCGGCCCGGCGAAGCAGATCAGCGCGCCGGGCTCGGCGATGTTCACGTCGCCGAGCAGCGCCAGGCTCGCCGACACCCCACCCGTGGTGGGGTCCGTCATCACGGACACGTACGGCAGCTTCGCCGCAGCCAGCTGCGAAAGCGCAGAGCTCGTCTTTGCCATTTGCAGCAGCGAGTACAGCGCTTCTTGCATGCGCGCGCCGCCGCTCGCGCTGAAGCACACGAGCGGGCGCCGATGCTGAATGCAGTAAGCCACGCCGCGCACGAAGCGCTCGCCGACCACCGAGCCCATGGAGCCCGAGATGAAGCGAAACTCGAAGGCGGCCGCCACGATCGGCATGCTCTTCAGCGTGCCGGCCATCACGACCAGCGCGTCGCGCTCGTCGGTGTCGCGCTGCGCCTGGTTCAGACGCTCGCGATAGCGCTTCGTGTCCTTGAACCGCAGCGGATCGAGCGGCTCCAAGTTGCCGGCGAGCTCGTAGCCGGACTCGGGATCGAGAAACATCTCGAGCCGTTCGCGGGCGCCGATCCGAAGATGATGGTTGCACTTCGGGCACACGTGCAGGTTGCGATGCAGCTCGGCGCGATACAGCTGCGCGGAGCAACCGGAGCATTTCACCCACAAGCCCTCGGGCACCGAATGCTTGCGCCTCTCGGTGCGGATCCGCGACGGCATCAATTTGTCGAACCAGCTCATGCTCGTGTGGGCGCTCGAAACCCGGGCATCATAGCCGAAAGGGCCGCCTTCGAATCAGGCCTGGTCGGGCTGACGCGGCAGGTCGAAGCGAGCGGGGTACAGGACCTCGACCAGCGTGAGACCCTGGGGCGGCGCCGTCACGCCGGCCAGGCGGCGGTCGCGGCGCGCCAGGATCGAGGCCGCATCGGCCGGCGTCAGCTCGCCGCTGCCAACGGCCACCAGCGTGCCCACCAGGTTGCGGACCATGTGCAGCAGGAACGCGTTGGCCGTGAACTCGAACGTCAAGACCGCGCCCGCGCCGCTCGGCCGCGTGGCGATCGCGATGCTCGACATCCGCCGCATCGGCGTCTTCGCCTGGCAGCCCGAGCCGCGGAACGCCGAGAAGTCATGCTCGCCGAGCCAGGCGGCGGCCGCAGCCGTCATCGCCGCGCAATCGAGCGCCTGGCGCAGCCACCAGGCCGTGCGGCGCGCCAGCGCGGACCGCGAGGCCTGCTGCACGATCCTGTAGCGATAGCGGCGGCTCACGGCCGAGCGCCGTGCGTCGAACTCGATCGGCACCTCGCGCACCCATCGAACCGCCACGTCGGGCGGCAAATTGGAGTTGATGCCGAGCAGCCATTGGCGCGGCGTGCGAGCCGCGGCCGCATCGAAGTGCACCACCTGCTCGAGCGCGTGAACGCCGGCGTCGGTGCGTCCCGAGCCGCGCACCGTAACGGGGGCGCCTGCCACGAAGCCGACGGCTGCCGCGAGCGTGCCTTCCACGCTACGGCCGGACGGCTGAATCTGCCAGCCGATGAAATCCGTACCGTCGTACTCGAGCCCCAGTGCGATTCTCGACATATGGGGACGGATTTATCTAATCCGTCCCCTCTTGTTTGCTACGCACTCAAGGTATCGATCAACCCCTGCGCCTCGCGCCGTTGGCTGGTGTCGCCCTCATCGAGCACTTCCTCGAGGATGCTGCGCGCGCCTTCGGGGTCGCCCATGTCGATGTACGCGCGCGCCAGGTCGAGCTTCGTGCCGACCTCGGTCATCGTTTGCGGATCGAGGGCCGCTTCTTCGGTGCCCGTGGGGTCGTCGTCGCCGGTAGCGTCGGCGCCGATGTCCAGATCGAGCGGCGTGTCGCCGCCGCCGAACACGTCGTGCGAGAACGACGACGTGCGCGGCTGCTCGACGGTATCGGCGCCATGCAGCGCGGCCGTGAGGTCGGCCAGATCGAGGTCCACGCCGCGGTCCTTGCGGCCGCCGCGCAGCGCCTTCACGAGCGAGGTGCTGCCGGATTCGTCGTCGATCTCGAGCCGCCCCTCGAGCACCTCGGTGCCCGTGAGCGTGCTGGTCGCCTCGTCGAACCCGGGCGCGAGCATCGTCGCGTCTTGGTCCGCGAGGATGGCGGTTTCGCCGGCCGCGATGTCGTCCTCGTCGGCGCTGTTCAGCACCTTCGTCACGCCGGTTGCCGACAGCAGCGAGTCGTCGTCGCGCAGCGCCGGCTGCTCGCGCGTGTCGCTTTCGCCGGAGCTTGCCATCGGCAAGTCGCCGAGATCGCTGGGCAAGCCTTCGATGTCTTTCACGTCGAGGCCTAAGTCGTCGAGATCGATTTCCGCGGTGAAATCGCTCGTCGAGGACGAGAGCGCCGGCTGCTCGACGGTCGGCGGCTCGGGGCGCCGCGGAATCGCGACGGTTCTGGATTCCATGGTAGCGGCCGAGCGGGCCGCGGGGCTCTCGATCGTCGGCGTCTCGACGGTCGGGGCGTCGGCTGCGAACTCGGCGGTCGGGCTCTCGATCGTGGCCCAGTCGCTGTGCGACGGCCGCTCGATCGTGGGCGACTCCTGAGTCACGGCCAGGCTGTCGGCCGACACGTCGGGCGTGGTGAGCCCGGTCTGGTCCTCTTGCTCTTGCTGCTCGTCATCATCGGCGAACAGCGCTGCTTCGAGACCGGCCGCGGTACGCGCGCCGATGTCGAGCGCATCGCCGCTGAAATCGCGCGGCGGGGCTTTCGGGGCGGCTTTGAATGCCGGCCGCACGTCGGAGCTCTCGAGGTTGAAGTCGAGGCCGTCGCTGGCCGCGGCCACGTCGGCCGACGCCGCGTCGTCGAACGCGAGATCGAGCGGCGAGTCGCCGGCTTCGAGATCGACGTCGACGCTGCTGCCGCCGGTCGTTGCTTCCGTGAACAAGCGCTCGTCGGGACAAATCTGGCGCCCCATGATGACGACCTTGTTCCAGTCGGCATCGTCCGGCTGGCTCACCTCTGACCGCAGCTCCTGCGCGGCCTTGAGGAAGGCGTCCTTGTTGCCCCACATGAAAAACACTTCGAGCAGCTTGAGCTTCAGATCGCGCCGGTCGGGTGCAGCTTCGAGCGCCTTCTGCACGAGCTCGGCGGCCTGATCGTAGAGGCCGTACGCGATGTGGAAGTCCGCCTCGGCCACGGCATCGGCCTGGTCGAGGTTGATGACGGTCTGGCTCGACAACGTCTCGTCGGCCGGCGCGGCCCGCTGCGAGCGTGCGGCGGCTTTGCGCGCGGGCGGCGCCGCTTCGGGTGCGGCCGGCCGCAGGCTTTCCGCATGCTGCTCCTCGACGACGATCGTCTGCTCCGGCACCTGCCGGCGCATACGCGCCGTGGCATCGCGCGCTTCCTCGTCGTCGATCTCCGACTCGAGCGCTTCCCAGCGGCCCGTGACGTCCTCGACGTCTTGGCGCCGGCGGCGCATGAACCACAGTCCCGCGAGCAGCAGGGCAACGCCGAGGCCGATCCACAAGACCGGCGACCTGAGCCAGCCAAGGGCCTGCGACACGAGCGACGGCTCGCTCGGCGCGGGCGCCGCCGCGACGGGCGCCGGCGCAGGGGTTTCGACTTGCTCGGGCTGCGGCGGCGGCACCTCCGGCTCGGTCTCGTCGGTGAAGAGCTGCTCGGACTCGAGCTCTACGCCGGGATCAGCGGCCACGGCTTCCTCGGCTGCGGCCTCCGTCTCGCGCGCGGCCGCGGCTTCGGCCTCGGCGGCGGCTTGCTGCAGG
>CAMPKU010000261.1 GCA_946887385.1 uncultured Gammaproteobacteria bacterium | reverse complement strand
CGCAGAACGCCAGACAGAACAATCGGTTGAATGGCTCGGAAATGATTGAGTGGGAGTGAAAGGTGGATTCTGAGGTTGGTCTCCGCTTAGGGTCCCGCGCCAGGACCGCGGTTGCGCGTCAACGATGAACACGGGTCAGAACAAAATCGACGGCAAGAACGCTCCGGTCGGTTCGTTGTACAGACCAACGCTCATGAGCGTGAGCGGCTGCACCACGCGAAGCCCGTGACACAAGCACCACCGCATCAGCTCGGCGTTTCGGGTAGGCAGCAAGAACCCCGGTCCCGCAAACCCATCGGCGGCCGCGATGAGCGCTTGCAGATCGCCATTCGTCTCGCCAACCGAATGCCCGAAAAACCCAACGACGGTGGCATAGCCCGTGATGCGCTCCCCGCGTTCCACGACCATCGCGGTCCCGCTCGCGATCGCGTCGGCGA
Organism: uncultured Gammaproteobacteria bacterium; assembly: GCA_946887385.1. The sequence goes on along the minus strand of CAMPKU010000261.1, from coordinate 4,714 downwards.
CATCGCCGGCGCGATCGTGCCCATGCACTTTCCGGCTGAGCACGTTGCACGCCTCGAGATCACGCGCGTGCGCCGCGCGCACGTCGTAGCCGGGTAGACTTATCCGCAACGGCGCACCCTGCATCGTCGACAACGGCTCGCGTGCGTCGAAGCCGAGCTTGAGATAGAGAGACAACGAGCGCGAGTGATACGCGGCCTGCACGAGGCGCACGCCGGCAAAGCGCCGCCGGCGCGCCCGCTCTAGCACGTCGAGCATGAGGCTGCAGCCGATGCCGACGTTTTGCGCTTCCGGGTCGATCGTGATGGGGCCAATGCCCGCGATCGTGCCGTTCTCCCATAGAAAGTTGCTGCCGACGATGCGGCCGTTCAGCTGCGCCACCACCGAGTACACGTCGGAGCGCGCGAGCACCGACGCGACGAGTCGGGTTGCCGCATCGGCCGTCGGAAAGTCCGCAGGAAATGCGTGCCGCCCGGCGATCGACTTGAACGCCTCGTAGCAAATCGCGCCGGCGGCAGCCGCATCGTCCGGTACGCCGGCGCGTAGTGCCACGCGCGCCGTCATCTCTCGAGTCATTGCGAAGCCTCCGTGGCCGGCGGGCGCGGCTCCGGCACGCGATTGCTGACCGGCGGAATGCTCTGCAGGAATGCGAAGATCGCCGCGAGATCGTCGTCGGCAAAGTTCCTGTACATCGGGATGGGCATCGGCGGCAGGATCTCGCGTCCGCGGCCCATGTGCCGGCCGCTGCGGATGGTGTCGACAAAGTTACGTAGCGTCCAACGCCCCAAGCCCGTGTCTGGATCGGGCGTGAGATTGGCCGTAAAGCTCACGCCCCACGGGCCTGCCCATGCAGTGTTCGTCTCGCTGAACGCCGAAGTCCACGGACCAACCGGCTCCGGCGGCGGCGGCATCTCGAGACTCTGCGGATGGCCGGAGAGCATTCGCGAGAAGTCCGGCTCGGGGCCGTTCGGTCCGAGCATCAGCGGCGTGTGGCAGTCGTGGCACGCCGACGTCGTGACAAGATACTTGCCGCGTGCGACGAGCTCGCCGTTGCCCGCTGCGCCGCTCTGCGCGGCCGCACGCCCGGCGAGCAGACCGCTCGCAATGGCGGCAGCCAGCGCAAGGGTGGTCTTGGGGGTATGGATCTTCATGGTTTGGTGTCCTCGTGATGCTGCAGATCGTGGTTGATCCAGCGCTCGATGAGCGCTAGGGCTTCAGGGTCCGGAACGACAGTGGCGAGCGGCGGCATCTGCACGCGCGGATCGCGGGAGCGCATGCGCGCGGTCAGCACGCTCGCGCCGGCCGAGCCAGGCGCGACGACGCGTGCATCATCGCTAGCGCCAGGCGGACGGAATCGGCTGGCCGTGTCGACGAGTGAGCGCAACGTGCGCGCGGCACTCGCCGCGGGATCGGCCGCGGATTGCTGTAGCACGACGGGCACCGGCACGGCTGAGCCGGCCGCGCTCGGCGCGCTGTGGCAATGCCCGCAGTTGCCGTGCAGATAGCCGAGCGCCGCCCGCTCTACCGGTGTCTGCGCCGCGATCCGCGGCGGCGCATCGAGAGCGTTCGGCGGCAAGTTGCGCACTATGCCGCGCTCGACGAACGCGCGTAGCTGATCGAGATCGAGCGCCTCGGCGTTCGGCGCGAACGCATCGCGGTCACCTGAGAGTTGCAGCGCGCTGAAGCCGAGCACGGGCCCGGCCGAGCCTTCGTGGCACGCGCGGCAGTCGTACTCCGACGGAATCGCGTAGCGGCCGTTCGGCGCGCCTGCGCGCGGCAAACGGCGGATGCCGTCGGCCGGCGCGAGGTCGGCGTCGCTGCCGTCCTCGCGCCAAACGTACGTGGCGAACCGCCACGAGCCGTCGCCGAGCCGCTCGATGAGCCGCGTTTCAACGGGACGGCCGGCCAGGGCGAATTCTTTGAAGAGGCGCGTCCCCGGCGGAAACTCCCACGCGTCGATGTCGGCCGCGTTCACTGACGTGCCGGGCGGCAGCTCGAGCCAGCGGCGCTTCTCCGCGCCGTCGGACCAGAGCGGATACTGGGGCGAGAATGGCACGAGCTCCGGCCGAATCTCGAGCGGCGAGCCCGGCGCGAACAGCCCAACTTCGCTTAAGCGCCGCGGTAGGGGCGCGGGCGGCTCGGCGGCCACGGCACCGCTCGGGAGTAACGCCGCGCCGCAGGCGATCAGAGCTGCAACTTCGAGTAACCGCCGCATGACGAAAAGCCGCGTTGCCAAAACCGACCGCTATGGTCACAACGGCGGGGCGAAGCCACATCGCCCGCGGGGAGCCATGTCGCCCGCCTCGGCGGGCCATGGGGGGATCAGTGCAGCGCGATCCGCCCAGACGCGATCAGCCGCCGCGCTCCCGGTACCACCGCGCGGCTTGGCTGCGCGAGCCGGTGCCAAGCTTGTCGAGGATGTTGGCGACGTGCCGCTTCACGGTGTGTGGCGAGAGATCGAGCGCACGTGCGATGACCTTGTTGCTGTCGCCCGCCGCGATGCGGGCCAGCACCTCACGCTCGCGCGGGCTCAGAGGGCCGTCGTCGACCCCGTGATTCGGCGCGCCCTGTTTCGCGGCCGCGCGGCCGAGCCGCTCCGCCCAGCCGCGCAGCGCTGCGAGCTCCGTCCATTCGAGCTCGCCGCGCCAATCGGCAGCTGCCAATGCGCGCAGCAAGCCGTGGCCCGCGAGTAACACGCCGCCAATCTCGCCGCTCGCGGCCACGTCTTTGAGCAGCGTCTTCAGCTCGGCCGCGGCATCGGCTCGGCGCTCGAGCTCGAACAGCGCGTGCACGTAGCGCAGCCGCGCTTCCTGCAGGAGACCGAGCACGTCGAGCGCCGCGGGGCTCTCGAGCAGCTCCGCCCAGCGCGCACATGCTTCCGCATGGCGGCCGTCGAGCGCGGCGAGCCGAGCGGGCACCGTCGCAAGCGGCGCACGGAGCATGGAGAGGTTCTTGATACGCTCGGGAGGCGGCAACCGCTCCGCGAATTCGCGCAGCGTGGCGCCGTCGCCGAGGGTATCCGCGAGCCGCACGCCGTAGAAGACGTAGTGAGCGTACATCGACGTGGGCTGCGCGCTCGGCCCCGAGAGCGGCGCCGCGTCGAAGTAGCTCAACAGCATCGTCAACGCTTCGAGCGCCGCGGCGCGCTCGCCGCACACCGCACTTACCGCCGCTCGCACGACCCCCACGAACATCCGCAGCCGCACGGGCATGCCGAGCCAGCGCTCATCTTCTTGCGCCTGCTTCACGCGCTCGACCGCCTGCTGCAGCTCGCCACGCCACAGCGCGAGCCAGGCGGCCATCACGAACGCGATCGCGCGCATCTGCGACGGTGTGTCGCCGTTGCGCCGCATTACGCCATCCACGAATCTTGCGAGCGGCCCCGCCATGCCGGGCAGCCATACGTAGAGCGGCCGCTGGAAACATTGATACCAGAGCTCGAGCTCTTGGCTTTGCTCGAGCACGTCGAGCACTTCGGAGTAGCAGCGTGCCACGTCGCCGAACCTGCTGCCGTCGATCGCTTGCCAGGTGCGCAGCGCAAGGCTCAGCGCACGCGTCTCCACGTCGGCGCCATCGAGCGAGATCGTGGCGAGCAGCGCCTCGCTTTCCGCTATCAGCCCGTTGCCGACGAGCGCTATCGCCTCGAACACGTGTGCGCGCCGGCCGCGGCGCACGTCGCCGCTGCGCTCGAAACCAAGGCGCGCGCGCCGCATCTCTTCGGCCGTACGCCGCCATTCCCACTGCGCCCAGAGCACCTGGCCGCGGACGAGCGCAAGCGCCGGCGATTCGTCGCGGACGTTCGGCGGAAACTGCTCGAGCAACCGAAGAACCGGCTCGACCGCGCTCGCCGCGAGCAGCTCCTCGGCTACGTCTTCGAGCACTGCCTGGGCCTCGCTCCACGCGCCGGCGCGGAGCAGCAGCGAGAGACGCCGGATGGGGTCGGGCTCGCTCGCGGCGGCGCGGCGCAGCAACTCGGGCAGCAGCTCTGGATGCTCGCGCTTCAGGCGCTCGCCCAAGCAATCGCGAAAGAGGTCGTGCAGGGTCAACGCGGGCTCGGGTGCCTCGACCGCGGATACGAAGAGGCCGCGGCGCTCGATCTCCTCGAGCAGATCCACCGCGCGCGTGTTCCCCGAAACGGCGGCACAACGCTCCGCGGTGAGCTCCTGCAGCACCGAGCAACGCATTAAAAACTCGCGGAGCTCGCCGGGCATGTCGTCGATCACCTCCGAAGCGAGGTAGTCGAACATCTGCCGGTCCATGCGTTGGGCGCCGGACGGCCCGCCGACGCCGTGCTTCGCGGCGTTGAGCGCGAGGCGCAAGCCCGCGGCCCAGCCGCCGGTCCTTTTCCACAGCTGCGCCGCATCGGGGCCGCCGCCGGCTGTTGCAACGAGCGCGGCCACCTCGCGTTGATCGAACTGCAGGTCCGCTTGCCTGAGCTCGGCCACGTCGTCTTGCGCGCGCAGACGCGGCAGCGCGAGCGGCGGATCCACGCGGCTGCTGATCACGATGCCCCACCGGTCCGGTAGCCGCTCGAGCATGAGGTCGATGAACTCGAACACCGCTGGGTCCTCGATCCGGTGCGCGTCGTCGACCACGATCAGACCGCGCTCCACCTCTGCGGCGGCGGCACCGACCTTCGATGAGACGGAGGCCACGCCGCAAGAGATGCTGGCTAAAATACACCAATGTCGCTGCCCTACAAGAGAGACGTGGAGG
>CAMPKU010000260.1 GCA_946887385.1 uncultured Gammaproteobacteria bacterium | reverse complement strand
CGGCGCCCACGCCGCCATGTCGCCGACGGGCGGCGCACCGCCGGTGCCCGGCGGTTGATGGCACACGATGCACGCGGCGTTGTACACCTGCGGCCCCGTCATCACGGTGGCCACGGGCGTCGGCGTGGCGACGGCCGCCGCCGCGGCAGCCGCGAGCTCCGCGTCGCCCATGAGCAGCACGCGGCCGACGGGCTTGAGGCGCTCGTCGATCGCAGCCTGCACGGTCGGATCCTCGGTGATGTACCGCCCTTGAGTGTCGATCGCGATCGCGCGCACCAGGAAGAACAATGCCACGGCCACGCCCATGAGAATGCCGATGACGAGCATGAAGGTATCGAAGAACTGCTGGTCCTGCTGGCGCAACGCCGGGCTCCCGAGCCAAGTACGGCCGCGATTATAGCCGACGGCCGCGCCGAATCGAGGTGCGGCGCGCTGAGCTCACTCCCGGTCGCGGCAGCGTAGCTGCAGCGCCTCGCCCACATGTTGCGGACTCACCCGGTCGCTGTGCTCGAGATCCGCGATCGTGCGCGCCACCTTCAGCACCCGCAGCGAGCTGCGCGCGCTCAACTGCCAGCGGTCGGCGGCCCGCTTGAGCAGCGCGCGCTCTTCCTTGCCGAGCGTTGCGACGCGCCACAACGTGCGCGGGTCGAGGCGCGAGTTCAAGCGGCCGCTGCGCTCGAGCTGCAGGGCACGCGCCGCCACGACCGCATCGCGCAACGGTGCTGACTCGCCGCGCTCGGCGGGCTCGGCGATCTCGGCAAACGACACTCGCGGCACCTCGATGTGCAGATCGAAGCGGTCGAGCAGGGGGCCCGAGATGCGGCCGCGGTACTGATCGAGCTTCGCCGGCGTGCACTTGCACCGATCGGTGCCGTCGCCCAAGTAGCCGCAAAAGCACGGATTCATCGCGCCGACCAGCATGAACTCCGCCGGAAAGGCGAGCTGCTCGTGAACTCGCGAGATGCGCGCCACGCCGCTCTCGAGCGGCTCGCGCAGGGCTTCCAGCGCGCCGCGCGAGAACTCCGGCAGCTCGTCCAAGAACAGCACGCCGCGATGCGCGAGCGAGATCTCGCCGGGGCGCGGGCGCGAGCCGCCGCCGACCAGCGCTTGCGCCGACGTGGTGTGATGCGGCGCGCGAAACGGCGGCGCCAGCGTGGGCTGCGCCGACCGCAGCTCGCCGGCCACCGACGCGATGCTGGCCACACGCAGCAGCTCGTCATGCGTGAGCGGCGGCAGCAAGCTGCTCAGGCGTTCCGCGAGCATGCTCTTGCCGCTGCCCGGAGGGCCGATCATGAGCAGGTTGTGGCCGCCGGCGGCCGCGACGACGAGCGCGCGCTTCGCGAGCGCCTGCCCGCGCACATCGGCCAAGTCGTGCAGCGACGCAGTCGCGGGGGCCGCCCACGGCTGCGGCGCAACGCGCGGCAGACGGGCATGGCCGCGCACATGCTCCACCACCTCGTTGAAGTGCTGCGCTGCGTACACCTCGGCGTCGGCGACGAGCGCGGCCTCGCCCGCGTTGCCGGCCGGCAGCACGAGCGCGTGCCCGGCCTTCTGCGCAGCCAGCACGGCGGGCAACGCGCCGTTCACCGGCCGCAGCTCGCCGTTCAGCGCCAGCTCGCCGAGAAACTCCGTGCTCGCCACGCACGCGGGCGTCACGTCGTCCGCAAACAGCACGCCGAGCGCGATCGACAGATCGAACCGGCCGCCGGTCTTCGGAATGTCGGCGGGACCGAGATGCGCGGTGATGCGGCCCTTCGGCACGGTGTGGCCGGAAGTGCTGAGCGCCGCGCGCACGCGGTCCTTGCTCTCGCGAACGGCCGCTGCCGGTAAGCCCGTGACCGCGAACAGCGGCAGCCCGCCGGTCACGTGCACCTCGACGGTGACGAGGTACGCCTCGAGCCCGGCTTGCCCGCGGGTTAGCGTGCGGGCGAGTCCCACGGCCGGCCTTGCGCCGGCGCAGTCAGCCGGCCGTTACGATCGCGACGACAGCGCCTTTTCGAGCTCGGCGAGCCTGCCTTCCATGGCCTCGAGCTTCGCGCGGGTGCGCTCGAGAACGGCGCGCTGGATGTCGAACTCCTCACGGCTCACGAGCTCCATGCGCTCGATGCCGGACTGGAGCAGCGTCTTGAAGTTGCGCTCGAGATCCTGGCCGAGCACCTTGAGGTTCTGCGGCACCGACTCGGCCAGCTGGCGGGCGAGCTCATCCAGGCTGAAACGCGTCGATTTCTTGTCGTCCATTGCACCTGCTCCCTGGGGCCACCGGCCAGTGCCGAATGTCGCGATCTCGGCCAGAAACCCGATGATAGCTCGCGCTCTAGGCGTGGTCCTGGATTTGACTTAATGTTTAACCCGAAAGGCGCCAAACGGCGTGAAACGGGTCACAAGCGACTCGGGCGACCCTTGTTAAACTCGCGTGGTTTGCTGCCTAGGCGGAACCCATCATGAAGCTGCGACTCGCCCACGGCACCCTGGTGCTCACGTTGCTCGGCACGGCTGCGCTCGGTGCCGACATCTATCGTTCCACGGCGCCGGACGGCACCGTCACCTACAGCGACCGCCCGCAAAGCGCGGACGCCGAGGTGGTGGCTTCCACTGCGCCGCGCGCGCGCGTGCTCGACGCGGCGCCCACGCCCGAAGCCGGCGATGCGGCCGATGCACCGCCCGAGGCGGTTGCGGCGCCTGCGCCGCTGCCCGCGGGGCCCACGGCCGCCGAGCTCCTGTTGCAACGGCAGAAGAACTGCGAGATCGCGCGCGAGCGCATGGATCGGTACACGGTGTCGCGACGGTTATTCCGCACCAATGCCGACGGCGAGCGTGAGTACCTCGACGACTCGGCCGTCGCCGAAGCCCGTGCCAAGGCAGCGGCGGATGTCCAAGACTGGTGCGGTTGAGCCACGCGCCGATCCCCGCCCGCCGCATACGACGTTAGTGCCGCCGCTGCGGCCGAGCGCTGCGGCTGGCGTGGCGCCGGCCGACTCGCCGCTCGACGCGTCGCCGGACCCGTTCTTCATCCCCGACTTTTGCGCGCCGCGCATGGTGTTCGCGGTGGTGCTGATCGCCGAGCTCGTGGCCGTCACGCTGGCACTCGCGCGGCCTGATGCGCCGTTCTTGACGGAGCTCGCGCGGATCTCGATGTTCTTGCAATGGCTCGGGCTCACGAACGCCGCGCTGCTGTGCTTCTCGCGGCCGTGGCTCGCGCGCTTCACTGTGGCGCGCAGCTCCATTGCCGTGTTCGTGCTGATCTTGGTGAACACGGTGCTGATCTCGGAGCTGGCGCTGTGGCTCGGCACGGCGTTCGGCGCTGCGGGCATCGTGGAGCGCCCGGCGAGTCACTGGCCGTTCCTGCTGCGCAACGCCGGCATCGCCGTGATCGTCACGGCGCTGCTGCTGCGCTACTTCTTCGTCACGCATCAATGGCAAAAGCACGTGCGCGCCGAGGCGCAGTCGCGCATCCAAGCGCTGCAGGCGCGGATTCGGCCGCACTTCTTGTTCAACAGCATGAATACCATCGCCGCGCTCACGCGCAGCGATCCGCGGCGCGCCGAGGAAGCCGTGGAGGATCTCGCCGATGTGTTTCGCGCCACGCTGCGCGACTCCGCCGCTCCGCTGCGGTTGAAAGAGGAGCTGGAGCTCACGCGCATCTATCAGCGCATCGAAGCGCTGCGGCTTGGGGATAGGCTCGCCGTGACCTGGGACGTCGGCTCGCTGCCGATGCGCGCGTTCGTGCCGGGGCTCACCGTGCAGCCGCTGCTCGAGAATGCGATCTACCACGGCATCGAGCCGCTCGAGCAGGGCGGCACGGTCACGGTGTCGGGGCGCATCGTGGACGGCGAGGTGGAGCTCGTGGTCACGAATCCCGTGGCGCCGAGCGCGGCCGCCGGCGAGCCGCGTCCGGGCAACCGGCTGGCGCTCGACAACATCCGCCAGCGTCTCGAGCTCGCCTACGGCGGCCGCGGCTCGTTGACCGTCGAGCAGCAACCGGACCGCTACCGCGTCACGGTGCGTTTTCCGTACACCGAATGAACGCCGCGCCTTTGAGCGTTCTCATCGTCGACGACGAGCTGCCGGCCCGCGAGCGGCTTCAGCGGCTCGTGGCCGAGCTGCCGGGCTGCACGGTGGCGGGCGTGTGCTCGAACGGCGCCGACGCGCTGTCGCTGGTGGCCAAGCTGAAACCCGCCGTCGTCCTGCTCGATATTAGGATGCCGGGCATGACGGGCATCGAGGTGGCACGCCACTTGGGCGCGCTCGAGCACCCGCCGGCGATCGTTTTCACCACGGCCTACGACGAGTACGCGCTCGAGGCGTTCGAGTCGCAAGCCATCGGCTATCTATTGAAGCCCGTGCGCAGCGAGCGCCTCGCGCAGGCGCTGAAGCAGGCATCGCGGCTGCGAATGCCGCAGCTGCTCGGGCTCGGGCTGCCCTCGGCGCCGCTCGGGGCGCGCCAGCACGTGGCCGTGCGTCTGCGCGACGAGCTGAAGCTGATCCCCGTGAAGGACATCCGCTACTTTCGCGCCGAGCAAAAATACGTCACCGTTCGCCACAGCCGCGGCGAAGATCTCATCGACGAGTCGCTGAAGCAGCTCGAGGAGGAGTTCGCCCGCGATTTCGTGCGCGCCCACCGCAGTCTCCTCGTGAGCGTAGCCCACGTGGAGGCGCTCGAGCGCTTGGCGGGCGACGACGGCTACGCGCTCAGGCTGCGCGGCGAAGCCGAGCCGTTCGCCGTGAGCCGGCGCCAGCTTGCCGAGCTGCGCAAGCGGTTGGCGGGCCACCGAAGCTGAGGATACGCGTCATGACCGACAAACCCGTACTCGACGACTCCGCTGCGCGCCCGCCGGCCGACGCGGAATGGGCCAGGCTCGCGGCCGATCTCGCCACCGAGAAAGGCTCGCGGCCGGCCGCGAGCGCCGTCGCTGCCGAGACGTCGCGCGGGCTGCAACGCGCCGTGCTGTCGAGCTCGGTGGCGCTGCTGTTCGCCGTCATCGCCGTGATGGTGGCCGGCATGCTCTGGTGGCAGTACCGGCAGTTCTACGTGTCGCTCGACGAGACCGACGCCGCCGCCGCCGATGCCCTTACGCGCGTGCGCGCCGAGCAGCGTGCGCTGCAAGACGGGCTGGAAGAGGCGAACGACGACCTCGCTACGCTGCGCGAGCGCGGCGCGAGCCTCGGCGAGCGGCTCGATGCCTTGCCGGGGCGGTTCGCCGCGCTCGAGGAGCGGCTCGACGCCGTGCAGGGCGGCTCATTCGACGCGCGCGGCAACTTGCTGCGCGCCGAGGCCGAGTACTACCTCACCG
>CAMPKU010000259.1 GCA_946887385.1 uncultured Gammaproteobacteria bacterium | reverse complement strand
CCCGAAGTCGGCACCTCTCCCAACACTCGCGCCCGCCCGCCGGAAGTCGGTACCGCCCTGCATATGCACGCGCGTACCTGCGAGGCGGGCACCTAACTCGACGAACTGACTTCTTAAACCCGCGGTGTGGTTTCGGGCCTGAGTGCGCCGAGGTGCCGAGGGCCCTTGCCGAGACCGTCGGCGCACAGGGATGTGCGCCGACGAGCCGCAGGGATGCACTTCCGGCGTGTCTCGGCAAGGGCCCTCGGCGGCTCGGCGCGCTCAGGCCGCGCGGTGAGCTCCAGTGAAACGACCGCTGAAATTCGCGCTGGTGGCAGGCGAGGCGTCGGGCGACACGCTAGGCGCGGGGCTCATCGAAGCGTTGAGGGCGCAGGTGCCGGACGCGGAGTTTGTGGGGATGGCCGGGCCGAAGATGGTCGCGGCGGGGTGCGAGCCGTGGTATCGCGCCGAGGAGATCGCCGTGATGGGGTTTTTCGAGGTGCTGCCGCACTTGCGGCGCATCCTCGCGCTGCGTCGCGAGCTCGTCGAGCGCATCCGGGCGAGCGGCGTCGACGCCTTCATCGGCATCGACGCGCAGGACTTCAACCGGCCCGCGTGCGCGGCCCTCAAAGCCGCCGGCATCAAGACCGTGCAGTACGTGAGCCCGCAGGTGTGGGCGTGGCGCCAGTCGCGCGCCGCGACGATGCGCGCCGCCGTCGACCTCGTGCTCTGCGTGCTGCCGTTCGAGCCCGCGTTCTACGAGGCCCATGGCGTCGATGCCAAGTTCGTCGGCCACCCCCTCGCGGACCTGATTCCGCTCGACGTCGACAAGGCCGCGGCTCGCTCGAGACTCGGGCTGCCGGCGGATACGCCCGTGCTCGCAGTGCTGCCCGGCAGCCGGCGCAGCGAGGTCGCGCGCCTGGCGGCGCCGTTCATGGCCACGGCGGCGTGGCTCAAGCGCGAGCGGCCGGAGCTCACCGTCGCGGTGGCGCTCGCCAGCGAGGCGACGGCGGAGCTGTTCCGCGCGGCCACGGCCGGCATGGACCTGCGCGGTGCGGCGTTGATCCCGCAGAAGGCGCGCGACGTGATGGCCGCCGCCGACGTGGTCTTGACGGCCTCGGGCACCGCGAGCCTCGAGGCGCTGCTGACGAAGCGGCCGATGGTCGTCGCGTACAAGATGGTGCCGCTCACTTACTGGCTCGTGCGCCGTCTCGGTGTGGCGAAGCTGCCGCACTTCTCGCTGCCGAACCTGCTGGCCGGCCGGGCGCTGGTGCCGGAGTTCGTGCAGCAACAGGTGCGCGCCGACGTTCTCGGGCCGGCAGTGCTCGGCGCGCTCGACGGTAGCGGGCTCGCGCCCGGCTGGTATGATGCGTTCACCGATATTCATCGGCAGTTACGCTGCGACGCGAGTGCTTCGGCTGCACGCGAGGTGCTCGCCCTGGTACGGGAAACCCGTGATCGTTGAACCCACGCAACCCTTGCATGCGCGATGTTGAGCTTCGTTCATCTGCGGGTGCACACGGAGTATTCGCTCGTCGATAGCCTGTTGCGCGTCGACTCGCTCGTCGACGCCGTGGGCGAGCAGCGCATGCCGGCTTGCGCGATCACCGATCAAGGCAACGTGTCGGCGCTCGTGAAGTTCTACAAGCCGGCGTTGTCGCGGGGTGTGAAGCCCATCGTCGGCGCGGATCTTTGGATCGCCGACTCGCGCGAAGATCGAGAACCCTCGCGGCTCACGTTGCTGTGTCAGAACCGCGTCGGTTTCAAGCGCCTGAGCTCGCTGCTCACGAAGAGCGCGGTGCACGGAGCCGTCGGCGGCCGGCATCTGCTGCTCAAGGAGTGGCTCGAGGCGGACGCGCTCGAAGGGCTGATCGGGCTGTCCGGGGGGCAGCACGGCGAGCTCGGCAAGGCGCTCGCCTCGGCACACGGCGCGCGCGGCGCCGAGGTGCTCGATGAGTGGCAGCACCGATTGCCGGGACGCTTCTACATCGAGCTCCAACGGCTCGGGCGTGCCGGCGAGCGCGACTACCTGGCGCAAGCCGTGCAGATTGCAGCCGCACGCGCGGTGCCGGTGGTGGCGACTAACGACGTGTGCTTCCTCGAGCGCGACGACTTCGAGGCGCACGAGACGCGCGTCTGCATCGCGCAAGGCGTTACGCTCGACGATCCCACGCGCGCGCGCACCTACAGCGAGCAGCAGTATCTGCGTTCGCCGGCCGAGATGGCCGAGCTGTTTGCGGATTTGCCGGAAGCCATCGCCAACACCGTCGAGATCGCGAAGCGCTGCTCGCTCGAGGTGGACGTCGGGAAAGTGTTCTTGCCGGACTTCGTCAGCGAGGATCGCACGCCGCCGCGGCAGCTCCTCGAGGGCCGTGCCGCGCAAGGGCTGGACCAGCGCCTGGCCGAGCTCGGCATCCCGGCCGAGGCGGTGCCCCGTTACCGTGCCCGGCTGGCGGCGGAGATCGAGGTCATCTGCAAGATGGGCTTCGAGGGCTATTTCCTCATCGTGGCCGACTTCATCGGCTGGGCGCGCGACAACGCCATTCCCGTAGGGCCCGGGCGCGGCTCCGGCGTGGGCTCGCTCGTTGCATACGCGCTCGGCATCACGAACTTGGACCCTCTCGCACACGACCTGCTGTTCGAGCGGTTCCTGAATCCCGAGCGCGTGTCGTTGCCCGACTTCGACATCGACTTTTGCATCGACGGCCGCGATCGCGTCATCGACTACGTGGGCCGGCGCTACGGCCGCGAGCGCGTAGCGCAGATCGCGACTTACGGCACGATGGCCGCGCGCGCGGTGGTGCGCGACGTCGGCCGCGCGCTCGGCATGCCGTACGGCTACGTCGACCGCATCGCGAAGCTGATTCCGTTCGAGATCGGCATCACGCTCGACAAAGCCATCGCCGACGACGAGGAGCTGCGCAAGGTCTACGAGAACGACGAGGAAGTGCGCGGCCTCATCGACCTCGCGAAACGGCTCGAGGGTCTGGCCCGCAACGTCGGCACGCACGCCGGTGGCGTGGTGATCGCGCCGCAGCCCATCACGGAGTACATGCCGCTCTACGCGGACGCCCACGGGGCGCTGCTCACGCAGCTCGACAAAGACGATCTCGAGGCGATCGGGCTCATCAAGTTCGATTTCTTGGGCCTTAAGACGCTCACGATCATCGACAAGGCCGTGGCCGCGATCAATCGCGATCATGCGGCGCGCGGCGAGCTGCAAGTGAACATCGACGCGATTCCCGTCGACGATGCGAAGACCTACGAGCTGTTGCGGCAATGCCGCACCACGGCGGTGTTTCAGCTGGAGTCGCTGGGCATGCGCGACTTGATCAAGCGCTTGCAGCCCGACCGGTTCGACGACCTCACGGCCATTGTCGCTCTGTTCCGGCCGGGCCCGATGCAGATGGCCGACGAGTTCATCGCGCGCAAGCACCGCGCGGGCGCCGCGTCCGATTATCTGCACCCGCGCCTCGAAGGCATCTTGAAGCCCACCTACGGCGTGATTCTGTATCAAGAGCAGGTGATGCAGATCGCACAAATCCTCGCAGGCTACTCGCTCGGCGGCGCCGATCTGCTGCGCCGGGCCATGGGCAAGAAGAAAGCCGAGGAAATGGCCGAGCAGCGCAGCGTGTTCTTGAAGGGCGCCACCGAGCGCGGCGTGGAGGAGGGGCGCGCGAACCACATCTTCGATCAGATGGAGACGTTCGCGGGCTATGGATTCAACAAATCGCATGCCGCCGCCTACGCGCTGATCGCCTACCAGACTGCCTGGCTCAAGACGCACTATCCCGAGGCGTACATGGCTGCGGTGCTGACGGCCGACATGGACAACACGGATCGGCTCGTGGTGCTGAAAGACGAGCTGAAGCGGATGGGCATCGTGCTCGAGCCGCCCGACGTGAACCGCTCCACGCTGCCGTTCACGGTCGCGGGGCCGAAGCGCATCAGCTACGGCTTGGGAGCGCTCAAAGGCGTGGGCCCGGGCGCCGTGGAGGCGATCGTCGCCGAGCGCGAAGCACACGGCCCCTATACCGGGCTCGTGGATCTTTGCCGGCGTGTGGACCTCACCAAGATCAATCGGCGGGTGCTCGAGGCGCTCGCGAAGTCGGGCGCGCTCGACGCACTCGGCGCGAATCGCGCCACGCTGATGAACGGCATCCCGAGCGCGTTGCAGGCCGCGGAGCGCTCCGTGCACGCACAGGCCGCGGGGCAAACGGCATTATTCGGGAGCGACCTTCGCGAAGTGGAGCTCGAGCACGTGCTCACGCCCGTGCGCGATTGGAGCAAGCGCGAGCGGCTCGACGGCGAGCGCGAGAGCCTTGGCTTGTACTTGACGGGCCACCCGTTCGACGACTTCGCCGAGCACTGCAAGCACTTCACGAACGGCGCGATCGCGAAGGTGCTGCAAGGTTTGCCGAGCTCGGCGCAGCCGTACCAAGTCCGTAAGGAAGCGATCCTGGCCGGTGTCGTCGTGGACGTGCGGCGGCGCGGGAATCGGGTGTCGATCATTCTGGACGACGACACGGAGCGCATCGAGGTCACGATGTTCGACGAGGTGTTCGCGCAAGCGAAGCACGTCATCGCGAAGCACGCGGTGCTGATCGCGGAAGGGCAGCTCAGGTTCGACGACTTCATCAACGGCTGGCGGCTCACGGCGAAGCGGATGCGCTCCGCCGATGATGCGATCGAAGAGTACGCGCGCCGGCTCACGATTCGCTGGCCTGAGCGCTCGCCGGGTCCGGAACTGGTGCGCGAGCTACAGCGTGTGTTGAAGCCGTTCACGCGCGGCCGTTGCGAAGTCTCGATCGAGTACCGGAACAACGGCGCCGAGGCGCTGCTCACGCTCGGCGAAGCGTGGTCCGTGCGCTGCACGCGCGATCTGCGCGACCAGCTCACGCGCCTCCTCGGCGACGACCGCTTCCTCATCCACTACCCCAAACACTTCGTCTGATCGCGCTGCACTTCGTTAGTGGGCGGCGGATGGCGGGCGCGCGTACAGCCCCTTCCGGGGACGCCGCAAGTACGTCCCTGTAGGCTCGCTCGCGCGCGTCCCTGCGCGCGAGCGCCCCGGAAGGGGCTGTACGCACGCCCGCCATCCGCTTTCTTTGGAAACGGGCGTCCTGCCTTTGGCACGGATCTTTTATCCGTCCCGCACGGAACGCAGAAGCGCACCGGCGGCAGGACGGATAAATAAATCCGTCCCCATCCCCCCGGAAGCGCCTGCCCACGAGTCGCTCCAAGAATCGCAGGCGATCCCTTCTTGAAGAGCGGAGCGCACCCGCCGGCCGAAGCTGCGTTCGAGCGCGGGCGTGCGTGCACACAGGGTGTGCCGGGGCGCTCGCGCGCAAGGACGCGCGCGAGCGAGCTTACAGGGACGTACTT
>CAMPKU010000258.1 GCA_946887385.1 uncultured Gammaproteobacteria bacterium | reverse complement strand
CAGCTATATCCGGCGGCCGTCGCAGTTCGACTCGCCGTCGCCGCTCGTCAACGTCACGGCCGACGATCTCGCGGCCACGGGCGCGAACGAAGTCGGCCGCGTGCTCGAGGATCTCACGATCAACACGGGCTCGCAGAACAACCCCGACGCGTTCACGCAGAACTTCACCACCGGCACGAGCAACGTGAACCTGCGCGGGCTCGGCGTGAGCTCCACGCTCGTGCTGATCAACGGGCGCCGGCAAACGCAAAGCGCCGTAACCACGGACCGCGGCGAGAACTTCGTCGACACCTCGTCGCTGCCGCCGATGATCGCATTCGAGCGCGTGGAGATTTTGAAAGACGGCGCCACGGCGCTGTACGGCTCGGAGGCCGTGGCCGGCGTCGTGAACTTCATCACGCGCACGCGCTTCGAGGGCTTCGATCTCGAGCTGGGGCTGCAAGGCACCGACGGCTATCCGCAGCAGGACGCCGAGATCTCCGGCGTCTGGGGCGGCGGCAGCGACGGCACGCACGTGCTCGTGGCGTTCAATCACCTCGACCGCGAGCCGCTCACCACGTTCGAGCGCCGGCTGTCGGGCCCCACGGACGATCTCAGCCAAGCCGGTAACCCCGGCTCGTTTCTCGTGCCGTCGCTGCCCGGCAACCCGGCCTATCGCTCGGTGTGGACGGCGGCATTCGACAGCAACTTGAACGGCGTGGCCGATTTCGTCGAGCCGACGCTCGGCTTGCCGGCCATCCCCGGGGCACAGCCGCCCGTGTTCGCCGACCAGGACTGCGTGGCGCTGGCCGCGCAAGATCCCAAGGTCGTGCCGGCCATCGCCGTGAGCGTGCCGAGCCCGATCGGCGCGATTCCGATTGGTCTGTGCCAGTTCGAGTTCGGCGGCTTTTACTCCATCGTGCCCGAGGAGCAGCGCAGCAGCGCGTTTGTCGAGGTGCGGCACGCGTTCGGCGACACGCTCGAAGGCAGGATCGAGGCGCACGTGGCCGACAACGAGGCACGGCGCAATAACTCGCCGTCGTTTCCGTTCGCGGCCTTTCCCACCGTCGCGGCCAGCCATCCCGATAACCCCTACGGCAGCGACGTGCGCTTCATCGGCCGCATCATCGGTGCCGGCGGCACTCCGATCGAGAGCGTGCACAATTCCGACACCTGGCGTCTCGCGGCTTCGCTCACGGGCAGCGTCGACAATACTTGGGTATGGGAGATCGGCGCGCAGCTCAGCGAGAACGATTTCTTCGTGTCGGCGCCCGACGTGCTCGTCGACCGCTTCGACAACGCCATCCGCGGCTTCGGCGGGCCGGGCTGCGACCCGACGACCGGCACGGCCGGCGTCGCGCCCTGCGCGTACTTCAACCCGTTCGGCACCGCGCTCACGGGTGCGGGCACGCCCAATCCTCCGGAGCTGATGAATCATCTGATCGGCTTCGAGAGCTTCGACGCGCATAGCGAGCTCGCTTCACTTGAAGGCTTCACCTCGCGCGAGCTCGGCGAGCTTGGCGGCGGCCCGGCGGCGATCGCCGTGGGCGCGCAGTACCGCGCCGACAAGCTCACCTACGACTACGACGAGAACGCGAACCGCGACAATTTTCTGTTCCTCACCGGCAATCCGGACTTCGGCGACGACCGCGACGTGGGCGCGGTGTTCGTCGAGCTCGCGCTGCCGTTCAGCGACACGTTGAACCTGCAGCTGGCCGGCCGTTACGAGGACTACGGCGACGGCGTCGACTCCACCGACCCGAAAGCCACGCTGCTGTGGCGGCCGTCGCTCGAGCTCTCGCTGCGCGCCTCGGTGGGCACGTCGTTCCGCGCGCCGTCGCTGTTTCAGGCGTTCGGCACGCAAACCACTCTGGCCGAGCTCATCGATCCGAACGTGGGTACGCCGCAGTTCTTTCCGGTGCGCACGCAGCCGAATCCGACAGGCGCCGCGCTTGCGCCCGAGGAAGCGGACGTTTTCAACGTGGGCGTGAGCCTGTCGCCGACGGAGCAGTGGGAGATCGGCGTCGATTACTGGTCGTTCGACTACTCGAACGTGATCATCGAGCAGAACCCGCAGGCGATCCTGAATGCCGCGGCGCAAGGCAACGCTGAGGCGCAAGCCCAGGTGGTTCGCGACGGCGCGAGCGGCTTATTGCTGCGCGTCGACTCGTTCTACGCGAACGCGTCCGCGCTCGAAACCGACGGCCTCGACTTGAGCGTGGCGCGCGAGCTCGAGCTTCGCGGCGGCGGCTCGCTGCGAGTGGGCGCCGACGCTACATTCATCGCGAGCTACGACCTGCAGGATCCGCAAGCGGGCGCCATCGACGGCGCGGGGCGGCGCAATTTCGCCAACTTCGGCACGTCAACGCCCGAGTGGAAGCTCAACACGTTCGTGCACTGGCAAACCGACCGTCACGCCGTGAACGCGTTCGTGCGCTACATCGACTCGTACGTCGACGACGAGGTGGACTTAGGCCAGGGCAGCGCGTTCTTCCGCCCGATCGACAGCCACGTGACCGTGGACGCGCAGTACACGCTCACGCTGAACACGGTGCGTGCGCCGAAGCTCACGTTCGGCGCCATCAACTTACTCGACGAAGACCCACCGCGCGTCCACACGAGCGGCGGCTACGATTCGAAGGTGCACGATCCGCGCGGGCGCATGCTGTATGCGAAGGCGCTGTTGCGCTTCTAGCTCGCTGGATCAAGACATGGCTCGAGTCGCGTTGCGCCGCGCAACCCTCGCCGACGTGGCGTGGCTTCAGACGTGGAGCCGCGATCCGGACGTGATCGCATGCACCACCGACGATCCGCACGCGACCGTGGCATTCGAAGGTACCGACTGGACCGCGGAGCTCAGTGCGCAGTCCGAGGTGTCCGAGTACTTCATCGCCGAGGTCGATGGCCGCCCGATCGGTGCCATGCAGATCTGCGACCCGCACTTGGAGCCGACGCACTACTGGGGCGAGATCGCGCCTAACTTGCGCGCCGTGGACATCTGGATCGGCTCCGGCGCCGACCGCAACCGCGGCTATGGCAGCGAGATGATGCGGCTCGCACTGCTGCGCTGCTTTGCGGATCCGCGCGTGACGGCCGTCGTCATCGATCCACTGGCCTCGAACGTGCGCGCGCATCGGTTTTATGCGCGGCTCGGCTTCAAGCCCATCGCGCGACGAGACTTCGGCGACGATGATTGCCTTGTGCACGAGCTTTCACGCCACGACTGGCAGGCCGCCGGTGCACACGCGGCTGCGCATCCGCAGCGCTAGCCAAATCAATGAATTACACGGCAAAACCGTGGCATACGTCTTGCACCACTCCTGCGTCGCGCCATAGGCGCTTGGGTCAACAGGAGAGACGAGCATGCAACGCAAAATATGGACAGCGTTTATCGCCTTGGGATTTGCCTCCGGCGCCGCCGCGCAAGCGAGCCGCGAGCCCGTTCAGGTACCGGATGGCCGAGACCGCACGGAACAGGTCCCGTTCGACCGAGCGGATGCTGACAAAGACGGCACGCTCAACCGCGAGGAAGCCAACAAGATCGAGGGCTTCGACTTTTCGCGCGCGGACACGGACAACGATCGGGAGTTGAGCCGTGCGGAGTACACCGCAGCCATGGCGCGCTCCACGTCGCGCGGCGACGGTGAGCCCGGGCCGCGCGAGGGCGACCGCACGGCGCAAGTCACGTTCGAAGCCGCCGACGCCAACAAAGACGGCAAGGTCGACAAAGACGAGGCTGAGGACATTCCGGGCTTCAACTTCTCGAGTGCAGACGTAGACGACGATGACTCGCTGAGCCGGCAGGAATTCCGCACGGCCATGGCGAACTCCACGCCGCGCGGCTAACGCGCTCACGCGGGGCCGCGCAACGCGGCCTCGCGTTTTTCCGGCAAGCCCTGCTAGGCTGCGACGCCATGAGGGCTACACATCGCTTGCTGACTTTGACGGCGGTTCTGTGGGCCGCCGTCGCTGGCGCGCAGCCCCCGCCGCGCGAAGCCGCGGTTGCCACCGAGACGCTCAAGCCCGGCGTGCATGTGCTGCGCGGCGCGGGCGGCGGGCAGGCGGCGGGCAACGTGCTCGTGTTGCTGGGCGCCCAGGGCGCGCTCGTCGTCGACAGCGGTTATCCGCAATTCGTGCCGAAGTACCGCGAGGCCATCGCAGCCTTGAGCGGCGGCGCGATCACGCACGTCATCAACACGCACTGGCACGACGACCACTCCGAAGGCAACAAGGTGCTCGGCGCCGACGGCGCGCTGATCGTCGCGCACGCCAACTCGCGCGCGATGCTGCTGCGCGACAACAAGATCAACGTGGTGCGCACGATCCTCGACCAGCCGGCGTTTCCGCCGGCCGCGCTGCCCGTGATCACGTTCGACGACCGCCTCGACGTGTATTTCGGCGACGAGCGCCTCGAGCTCGTGCATGCGTCGCCTGCGCACACGGCCGGTGATGTGGCCGTGATCTTGCGCGGCGCAAACGTCGTGCACATGGGCGACGTGTTTCTCTCCGGCGCCTACCCCTTCGCCGACGTGGACAACGGCGGCGACTTCGACGGCGTGATCGAATTTTGCCGCGCCGTGCTCGAGCGCATCGACGCAAGCACCGTTATCGTGCCCGGCCATGGCAGGACGGCCACCTACGCCGATCTGGAACGCTATATCGAGATGCTCGAGACCGTGCGCGGCCGCATTGCCGCGTTGATCGAAAGCGGCGCCACGCTCGAGCAACTCGTGGCCGCGCAGCCGACGAAGGAGTGGGACGAGCAGTACGGCAATCCGACGACGTACTTTCTCGACCGCGCTTACGAGAGCCTTGCGCCGTAAAGAGACGAGTAAGAGGGGACGGATTTATTTTTCTGCGCTCTCACCGCCGTAGAATAGATCCGTCCACTTCGCGCGCAGAAAAATAAATCCGTCCCCTCTTGGCACGTCCCTCAGCCCTGTGGCGGCATCTCCGGAAACGACGGCACATCGGCCGGCGGGCGGTCCCAGCTCGGCGCGCGCGACGTGAAGATGCTCATCTGCGACACGAACTTCTCGGGGTCGTCGAGGCTCGAGGCAGAGAGCAGCGTGACGCCCGGCATGGCCGCGGCTGTCGTCGCAATCTTCGAGCCGCACACGGGGCAAAACCGGCGCGTGATCGGCTGACCGCTGCCGCCCTTCTTCGTGAATTCCGTGAGCTTGCCGGTGACGTTCACCGACGGCTCCGGCACGGCATACACCGAGTTGTGGCCCGAAGTGCCGCCCCTACGGCAATCCTCGCAATAGCACTTGCCGCTGAAAATGAGGTCCGCCGAGACCGTGTAACGCACGGCGCCGCACAGGCAGCCGCCGGTGAGGGTTTGAGCCATTCGTGTTCTCCTATTCTTTGCCGGGAAAAGGGGGATCAGCCTATCAAAAAAGAGGGG
>CAMPKU010000257.1 GCA_946887385.1 uncultured Gammaproteobacteria bacterium | reverse complement strand
TTGACGTAAGTGGCATAGCCCACCTTGCCGATTTCGCCGTCGCTGACGATGTCGACACCTGCGGCGATCTGCCGCCTCACGACATCGGCCACGCCGCCCGCGACGGCCTCATCGAGCGCCGCGCGGTCGTACGGGTCGCCGTTGTCCTTCTTGTAGAGCAGCTCGACGACGTTGCCGCTGCGCGGCAGGCTGCCGACGTGAGTGCAAAGGATCCGCTCCGTGCTCAATTTCATCGCGAGAGTCGTCCGCGCGCGCCGGCGGGCGCCGGACGCCGCCACATTGTGTCCGACCGGCGGCAAAAAATCCCGGGGTCACGCGCGCGGATTGACGGCGCCGTGAACGCCGTGGTCTAGTGGCTCGAACGCTCGTCCGGCTGGGTTTTCGACACTCCATGCGTACAACCATCGCGTTCACTGTTGCCGCGCTCGGGCTGGCCGCCGCGTTCGCCGGCGCGCAACCGAAGAAAGACATCGGCTACGACCCGGGCGCCGACGCGTCGGCACAGCTCGACTCGGCCGTGGCGCGGGCCGCGGCCGAGCACAAGCTCGTGCTGCTGATCTCGGGTGGAGATTGGTGCGTCTGGTGCCACTATCTCGCCGCATTTCTCGAGCGCGAGCCCGCGATCGACATGGCTCTGCACGATGTGTTCATCGTGCAGAAGGTGTACGTCGGCACCGAGAACATGAACGCGGAGTTTTTCGGCCGCCTGCCCAAGGCCGCGGGTGCGCCGCACTTCTGGATTTTGTCTGCCGAGGGCGAGGTGCTCGGCACGCAAGACACGCTGCCGCTCGAAGACGGCGACAAGAGCTACGATCGCGCGCAGTTTCTCGCGTTCGTCGAACGCTGGCGCGGCCATTCCGCGGCGCACTGACCCCGTGAGCTACGAGATTCTCATCGAGGAACGCGAGCCGATCGACGGCTGGTCCGTGTGCACGATCTGCTTGAACGTCGAGCGCACCGCGAAGCTCTCGAGCCGCGGCTGGAGGTGCGCCGGCTGCAGCACGAGCACGGCCAACGACTCGCAGCGCACCCTCAAGGACTATCTCACGGAGAACTCCGTCGAGACGCTCGAGGAGAACTTGCGCGAGTGGAGCACTGTGAAAGGCATGCGCGCAGCGTACAAAATGCTGCGCTCCGCACGCTTCAAGTGCCTCATAGTGCTCGGCCGACGCCTGCGAGCCGAGCCGGCGAGCACGGCAGCGCCGGGCTCCGGCTCGTCATCCTGAAGCCGCCGGTATGCCGTTATTGGCCGAGCGCATCGATCACCTCGTGCTAACCGTCTCCGATATCGAGGCCACGACGAGCTTCTACCGGCGCGCGCTCGCGCTTCAGCCCGAGACCTTTCGCGGTCCGGACGGCGAGCTGCGCTACGCCCTCGCGTTTGGCCGGCAGAAAATCAATTTGCAGGATCGCGGCACCGTGACGCCGACCAAAGCTCTCAAACCCACGCTAGGCTCGGCCGACTTTTGCTTGATCGCTGCAGTGCCGCTCGACGACGTGGTGGCGCACCTGACGGCCGAGCGGATTCCGCTCGAGGCCGGGCCGGTGCCGCGACGCGGGGCGCTCGGGGCGTTGCGCTCCGTCTACTTCCGCGACCCGGACGGCAATCTCATCGAGATCGCCGAGTACGTCTAGCCGATCGGCCGGCGTCAGTAGTGGTGATGCTCGGCCGGCGGCGCCGCGGACTCGGGCGCGCTCGGGTCGCGCACCACGAGATGACCCATCATGCCGACGTCCGCGTGGTCGAGAATATGGCAGTGATACATCCAAGCGCCCGGCCGCTCGTCGAAGCGCACGGCCACCGTGAGCTCCGATTTGGTCGGCACGTTCACCGTATCCTTCCACTCGAGCACGCGCGTGTCGTCCAGCACCTGGAAAAAGTAGCCGTGCAAGTGAAACGGGTGCGCGAAATCCGTGTTGTTGACGATGCGCCAAACTTCCGTGTCCCCAAGCGTGATCTCGAGCGGCTTCGCCAGCCAGTACGGCACGCCGTTCACGCCCATCTCCACCTTGGATCCGATGTCGATGGTGAGATCGAGCGTCCGCTCCTTGGCGTTCGTCACATCGATCGGCTCGATGGTGCGTAAGACGTCAGGGATCGGCTCCGGTGTCACTGCCGCATCGGCGACCGTTTCGATCGCTAGCATTTGCACCGACGACCGGTTGAACGTGCTGCCGTAGCCGCGCTCGGTGGGTACCCAACGCAGCACGTTATGCGTGCCGGGAGGATCGGCCGGCGTGAAGACCGCATCGGCGCGCTCGCCGGGCGTCACGATGAGGTTGTAGACGTCCTGCGACCGCGCCGCGAGGCCGTTATCGCCGCCGAGCCGCATGAAGCGGTGATTGCGCAGCCGCAAGTTGTAGTAACGCGCGCGAGTGGCGTTGATGATGCGCCACCGCTGCTGCTTGCCGGTGCGTACCTTCAGAGTCGGCAGCACCTTGCCGTTGACGAGCAGCACCGTGCCTTCGCGCCCGAACAAGTCGCCGAAGTTGCCGCCGCTGTCCGCGGCGAGCAGCTCTCCTTGCTCGTTCAAGCTGATGTCCGAGAGGAGCATGACGAGGTCGTCGCCGAACGCCTTCGGATCCGCCGGATCCTCGACTACGAATGCACCGTACAGACCGCGGCCGACTTGGGCCGACGAATCGGTATGCGGGTGGTACCAATAGGTGCCCGCGTCCTTAAGCTGGAACTCGTAGCGAAACTCGGCGCCGCTTTCGATGGGCGGCTGGGTGACGCCGGGGGCGCCGTCCATCTCGTTCGGTACGCGCACCCCATGCCAGTGGATCGTGGTGGCTTCGGGCAGCGAGTTCTTGAAATGGACGATCACGCGATCGCCCACTTGGGCTCGGATCATGGGTCCCGGCACGGTGCCGTTATACGTCCACGCCGGCGTCTTCGTGCCGGGCAGGATCTCGAGCTCCTCGATGCGGGCCTCGAGGTTGATCTCGAGCACGTGGGGATCGGGGTTCAAGTCGTGCGGAATCGGCATCGCGAGCTCATCGGCCCAGCCGGCCGGCTGGCTCACCTCATGGGCGGCTAACGGCGTGGGAGGGGTTTCGGGCTCACAGCCCATGAGCAGGCAGATGGCGGCCAGAGCCGGCCACACCGCGATCGCTCGCGAAGCCGCGAGAGGTCTGTCTATTCCGCTGTGCATGTTGTCAGACTGAGGCCCGAGCCCGTTCCTGGCCATTGGTACATGTACGAACCCTTGGGGCGCGCGCAGTTAGGCGCGGAGCCGGCGCCGCAGTTCCGGGCGCGGGCTGAACGGCCGCCGGCGCAGCGGCCGCCACGCCATCTTAGCGCGAGCCGTGACCCCCGCTTTATTGCCGAAGCGAATATGCCCGGTGCCGCCACAGCGCTAGACTCCGCTCGTCGAGGCTCGCTCGCAGCGCATGCCAACGAAGACTAAACGCGAGCGCGTGACGTCCATCTGCCGCGCGCTCCCCGGTGCGGAGCACATCGATCATAGCGATCACACGATCTACCGCGTGCGCGGCAAGGTGTTCGCCTACTTTCTCGATAACCACCACGGCGACGGCATCGTGTCCGTCTGCGTGAAGTCGGAGCGAGGAGAGAATGCAGACCGAGCGCGGCTGGCGCCGGAGCGGTTCTATCTGCCGGCGTATATAGGGCCGCGGGGTTGGTTCGGCTTGCGGCTCGACCGCGGGCGCGTGCCCTGGCGCGAGGTTGCCGAGGTGGTCGAGCGCAGCTACCGCCTTACGGCGCCGAAGTCGCTACTGCAAAAACTCGATGGCGCTTGAGACGCGCAAACGCTACTCTCGCGCGGGGCCCGTAATTGCTCGCGCAGTTGCGGCACTTCCGCTCCGGTCGTCGCCTTAAAGGAGGCAACACATGGTGTGGTGGGGTTGGTGCATCCTCGGCATGGTGCTGCTCGGTGTGGAGCTACTGGCCGTCGACGCGCAGTTCTATCTCGTGTTCGCGGGCATTGCGGCTGTCGTGGTGGGCTTGCTGGGGCTCGTCGGACTCGAGCTGCCCGTGGCCGGACAGTGGCTGCTGTTCGCCGTGCTGGCCGTCGCGTCGATGTTCACGCTGCGAAGGCCGATCTACGCCAAGCTCATGAACAGGCCGTTCGGCAACGTGAGCACCGACCTCGATCAGCGCGTGGTGCTGGGCCAAGATCTGGCGCCCGGCAAGTCGTGCCGCATCGAATATCGCGGCAGCGGCTGGACGGCAGTCAACATCGGCGACCAAATCATTCCGTCCGGCGGGGCGGCTCGCATCGACTCCATCGACGGAGTCACTCTGCGCGTTCGCGCGATCTAGGCGGCGTTTCCTCGGGGGAGCAATCGGAATGGATCAGGGGACATTTCTACTCGCGCTCGTCGTTGCGGCCGTGGCCGTCGTCGTTCTCTTCAAGACGGCGATCGTGGTCCCGCAGCAAAGCGCGTTCATCGTCGAGCGGCTCGGCAAGTACAGCAAGACGCTGTCCGCCGGCTTCCACATCCTCGTGCCGGGCATCGAGCGAATCGCGTACAAGCACAGCTTGAAAGAGTCGGCGCTCGACATTCCGGAGCAGATCTGCATCACGAAAGACAACGTGCAGGTCGGTATCGACGGCGTGTTGTATCTGCAAGTGCTCGATCCGGCGCGGGCGTCGTACGGCATCTCGGATTATCACTTCGCGATCTCGCAGCTCGCGCAGACAACGCTGCGTAGCGAGATCGGTAAAATCGATCTCGACCGCACGTTCGAGGAGCGCGCCACGATCAACCAGAACGTCGTGCACGAGCTCGACAAAGCCAGCGAGCCGTGGGGCGTGAAGGTGCTGCGCTACGAGATCAGGAACATCAACCCGCCGCACGACGTGCTCCAGGCGATGGAGAAGCAGATGCGCGCGGAGCGGGAAAAGCGCGCCGTGATCTTGACCTCGGAAGGCGATCGCGACGCGAAGATCAACCAGGCCGAAGGCGAGAAGCAGCGCGTCATCAAGGAGTCCGAGGCCAACCGCCAGCAGCAGATCAACGAAGCAGCCGGAGAGGCCGAAGCCATTCTCGCCGTCGCGACGGCGACGGCCGAAGGCTTGCGGCGCGTGGCCGAGGCCGTCGCAACCGCCGGCGGCCGCGAAGCGATGCAGCTGCGCGTCGCCGAGGACTACGTGCGGCAGTTCGGCAATCTCGCCCGGAGCACGAACACGCTCGTCGTGCCGGCGAACTTGACCGACATCGCCAGCATGATCGCGATGGCCACGAAGGTGTTCGACCAGGCCCGCCCGGCGGGCAGTGCGCCGCCCGCGGTGCGTTAGCGGCCGCGCTTCTTCCTCTTCTTCGCCTTGGCCTTGGCCTTGGCCTTGGGCTTGGCCTTGGCCTTGGCCTTGGGCTTAGCCTTGGCCTTGGGTTTGGCCCTAGGTTGCGCCTTGCGCCCGGCC
>CAMPKU010000256.1 GCA_946887385.1 uncultured Gammaproteobacteria bacterium | reverse complement strand
GATCACTATCTCGGCAAAGAATCGGTGCAAAATCTTCTCTATTTTCGTTTCGCGAATTCGTTCTTGGAACCGATCTGGAACCGTAACTACGTCGATCACGTGCAAGTCACGATGGCCGAAACCTTCGGCGTGGGCACGCGCGGCAGCTTCTACGAAGAGGTGGGCGCGATTCGCGACGTCGTGCAAAATCACCTGCTGCAAGTGGTGGCCCATCTGGCGATCGAGCCGCCCGCAACCGACGATCCGGACTCGCTGCGCGACGAGAAGACGAAAGTCTTCAAGGCCACGCGCACGGCGTCGCCCGACGACTTGATCCGCGGCCAGTACCGCGGTTACCGCGACGAAGACGGCGTGGCGAAAGACTCGAACGTCGAAACCTACGCAGCGCTACGGCTGCACATCGACTCCTGGCGTTGGGCCGGCGTGCCCTTCTATATCCGGGCCGGCAAGTGCCTCAACGCCACGGCAACCGAGGTCGTGGCCGTGCTCAAACGCCCGCCGCAGCGCGTATTCGCGCGCGAAGATCCGCCCAACTACGTGCGCTTTCGCCTCGGACCGGATCAGGTAGCCATCGCCCTCGGCGCACACGCCAAGCGTCCCGGCATCGAGATGCGCGGGCGCGAGGTGGAGCTCTTGGTGTGCAGCACCGGCGCGGACGAAGTGGGCGCGTACGAGCGGCTGATCGGCGCGGCGCTGCAGGCCGACACATCGCTGTTCGCCGGCGCGGCGGGTGTGCTCGAGGCGTGGCGGATCGTGGATCCGCTGCTCGGCGAACGCGGCGCGCCGCACGTCTACGAGCCGGGCAGCGAGGGTCCGGCGGCCGCGGACGCGCTGATCGCACACTCGCGGGACGTGTGGCGGCGGATCGCACCGGATTGAAGCGCAGCTGAGCCGCCGCCGCGCGTTGTCGCCATAGCCGTCGCCGACCTGCGACGAACCTCACGGTTCGGCACGATTCTTGCTCCGCCTAGATCGCGGGTGCGTGCTCGCGCAGCGGAGGTTTGCGTCATGGCAGTGAGCATGGAAGCGGCATCGACGCGCGCACTCCGCGCACCCAAACGCTACATCTATGCCTTCGGCGGCGGACGGGCCGAAGGCGACGCATCGCTGCGCGATCTGCTCGGCGGCAAAGGCGCGGGGCTCGCGGAGATGACCCGAGCCGGCCTGCCGGTGCCGCCTGGTTTCACCATCACCACGGACGCCTGCAACGACTACTTTCGCAACGGCGAAGAGCTGCCGCGGGGATTGTGGGGCAGCGTTGTGGATGCGCTCACCGCCGTCGAGCTCGAAACGGGCAAGACGTTCGGCTCAGCCGCGAACCCGCTGCTCGTGAGCGTGCGCTCGGGCGCGAAATTTTCGATGCCCGGCATGATGGATACGGTGCTGAACCTGGGGCTAAACGACGACACGCTCGAAGGCTTGGCTGAATTGACCGGCGACGAGCGCTTCGCGTGGGACGCCTATCGGCGGTTCGTGCAGATGTTCGGGCGCATCGTGCTCGGCGTAGACGGCGCGGGATTCGATCGCGCCCTGGCCGCGAAGAAGGCGCAAGCCGGCGTGCGCGACGACGTGGAGCTCGACGCCGCCGCTCTGCGCGAGCTCGTGAGCGAGCTCAAGGGCATCATTCTCGCCGAGACGGGGCAACCTTTTCCCAGCGATCCGTACAAGCAGCTCGATCTCGCCGTGCGTGCGGTTTTTAGAAGTTGGTTCGGGCAACGAGCTCGCGACTACCGGCGCTACCACGGCATTCCCGACAACCTGGGCACGGCCGTGAACGTGGTCACCATGGTGTTCGGCAACATGGGCGAGAGCTCGGGAACCGGCGTTGCCTTCACGCGCGATCCCGCCACCGGCGACAAGGTGCTGTTCGGCGAGTACCTCACGAACGCGCAGGGCGAGGACGTGGTCGCCGGCATCCGCACGGCGCCCAAGATCGCGGCGCTGCGCCACGAGATGCCGGAAATCTACGCGCAGCTCGAGCGCATCGGGCAGAAGCTCGAGCAGCATTATCGCGACGCGCAAGATCTCGAGTTCACCGTGGAGCGCGGCCGGCTGTTCATGCTGCAAACGCGCTCCGCAAAGCGCACGGCTGCCGCTGCGGTGAAGATTGCCGTCGACATGGTTGACGAGGGCTTGATCGGTAAAGACGACGCGCTGCTTCGCGTGGAGCCGGCGCACGTGGAGCAGTTGCTGCGCGATCAGTTCGCGCCCGGCGTGCGCGACGCCGCGCCGCTGCTCACCAAGGGTTTGAACGCCTCGCCCGGTGCAGCCGTGGGCCGCGCCGTATTCGCGGCCGACGACGCCGTCGCGTGGTGTGCGCGCGGCGAGCGCGTAGTGCTCGTGCGCACCGAAACGTCGCCCGACGACTTTCATGGCATGGCCGTGGCCGAAGCCATTCTCACGGCGCGCGGCGGCGCCACCTCGCACGCGGCCGTCGTGGCTCGGCAGATCGGCAAGCCTTGCGTTGCGGGCTGTGCTTCGCTGCTCGTGGATACGGCGGCCAAGACCGCGCGCTCCCAAGACGGCGAACGGGTGGTGCGCGAAGGCGATTGGCTCAGCATCGACGGCACCAGCGGCGAGGTGTTCGTGGGCCAGCTGCCCACCGTGGCCGCGCGCTTCGACGACCAGCCCGCACTCGCGCGCATCCTTGGCTGGGCCGACGAAGTGCGCCGCCTTCAGGTATGGATGAACGCCGATAAACCCGAGGAGGCCGCACAAGGGCGCGGCTACGGCGCGGAAGGCATCGGACTGTGCCGCACCGAGCACATGTTCCGCGAGGGCGACCGGCTCGCAATCGTGCGGAGCGCCATTCTCGTGGCAGCCGAGGCCACGCGCGCGAAAGCGCGGCGCGACTCGGGAGAAGCGCCGAGCGATGCCGAGCGCACGGCCATCGACTCATTCGACACGGCGATGGCGAAGCTGGAAACGCTCCAGCGCCGAGATTTCGAAGCGATCTTTCGCGCCATGGACGGGTTGCCGGTGGTGATCCGGCTACTCGATCCGCCGCTACACGAGTTCCTGCCGAAGCTCGAGGAGCAGCTAGCAAAAGTGGTCCGCGCAGACGCCCATGGCGGTGCGTCGGCCGAGGACCGCGCACTGCTCGCCGCGATCGAGGCGCTTCGCGAGCCGAACCCGATGCTCGGCCTGCGCGGCTGCCGGCTGGGGCTCATGGTGCCGGACTTCGTGAAGATGCAAACGCGCGCGATCTTGAACGCCCAGGTTGCGGTGAAGAAGGCCGGCGGTCAGCCGATCGCGAAAATCATGATCCCACTCGTCGGCCACGTTAACGAGCTCAAGCGCACGCGCGCACTGCTCGAAGCCGAAGCACATTCCGTGGAGCAGCGCACCGGTGTGAACGTGGAGTATCAGTTCGGTACGATGATCGAAGTGCCGCGCGGCGCGCTCACGGCCGACGAGATCGCGACCGAGGCGGATTTCTTCAGTTTCGGCACCAACGATCTCACGCAAATGACGTTCGGCTACTGCCGCGACGCGGCCGAGCGCGGCTTCCTGCTGCAGTACGTCGACGAGCAGGTGCTGCCGGCGAATCCTTTTCAGACGCTCGACGACGCCGTGGCAGCGTTGATGGCAACCGCCATCGACAAAGGCCGCTCGGCCAACCCCGCGCTCGAGCTCGGCATCTGCGGCGAGCACGGCGGCGATCCCGCCTCGATCGACAAGTGCGAGCGCTTGGGGCTCGACTACATCTCGTGCTCACCGTTTCGCGTGCCGAGCGCGCGCCTGGCTGCGGCTCGAGCGAGCCTTGCCGCCCGTTAGAGCGTCTGCGCGCTCAGCGCTGACCGAGCGCCACTCGACTTCGAGCGTAAAGCTCTTCGATGCGAACGAGCGGCGGTAATACCGCCACCGCCCGCGGCTCGGTCCGCACCGGCAACCTCTGGACGGGCGCGCGGGCCCGCCAAAGCGGCTTCATGCTGTCGGGCGGTAATGCTCGCCGCGACTGCTCGAGCCGATGGAGCAGCCGCTCATCGGTTGGGAACTCGACCGTGGCGGGCAGCTTGACGCAAGACACTCCACGGCACCCGAAAGGGTCCCGGACACGCACGCTGA
This sequence comes from uncultured Gammaproteobacteria bacterium, assembly GCA_946887385.1. The sequence goes on along the minus strand of CAMPKU010000256.1, from coordinate 1,429 downwards.
ACATGGACGCACCTCCGTTATAGCGCGTCCGTGCGCATGACTGTTCTTGGGATTTCCCCACGGAGTGCAATGCAAAAACCACGCCCGGAGGACCGGGGCCGGCAAAAAGGGGACGGATTTATTTTCAGCCTGCGCTGAAAATAAATCCGTCCCCTCTTAGATTATGTTTACCCGCGCAGGCGACGCCTGCGCGGGTAACAAGACTGAGCTAGTGCCGGATCTGCGAGCTGACTTCGCTGAGCTCGCTGTCCGTGCAGCTGCCGCGCTCCGAGATGATGGCAGCGTTGTTTGCGAGTCGCAGCGTGCGCGGATTCATGACCCACGGCTCGACGAATACGACGGGGTCTTCCACCGTGACGTCGTAGCGCATGAGGTTGCCGGTTCTCGTGAACCGCTCGATGACGCGCATCTGATCGGAATGGAACTTGCCGCCGCGCCCGAGCCAGGTTTCGTCGGTGAACCCGATGGAGTCGAGCACGAGCGTGTCGCCTTCCCAGCGGCCGACCGTGTAGCCCATGTAGGTGTACTGAAGCGCCCGCTCCGGATCGTGCTCGCTACCGTCGAGCCGGATCATGCGGAAGTCCGGGTACCCGCCGCCGCCGTCGAGGCCGCCGCGGTAGAACATCGTGATGTCCTCGTCCGTGTGGAAGATGCGCGACGGCGGTCCATGCCGCGGAATGCCGAGCGGCAAGCACGTCATGACCGGATCGTCACGGTTCGTCCACTGATCGAGCTCGATGACCTTGTCCCAGTACTCGGGCTTGTACAACGGCTGATTCGGATCGAGCCGCATCGGCGCCTGGAACGCGAAGTCCGTGCTCTGATTCGTCCACTCCATGCAGCTCGAGGTCTGAAACGGCGAGCAGCGCCGGAACATACCGCCCGGAGCGCTTCGCTGGCCGCCGCCGGCCCCCTGCCACGAGCCCGTGAGATCGGGCTTGCCGTTGGCCAACCTTGGCGTTGGTGCTGCCGCGGCCTCCGCGTTGGCGGCCGCTTGGTTACCGCCGCCAAAGCCCGGCGGCTGCGCCTGCAGCGGTGTGACGGCCAAGCAGAGAAGCACGCCGAAGGCCGCTGCGAGCCGCGCCCCGGTGACTTGCTGTTTCCCCATGAGTCGAACCTCTCTTTTCGCGAACGACCGGCGCGTTCATGAACGCGCCGGTCGCAAATGACGTCAGTTTCTTCTTGCCGGGCGCGCCGACTGCACGCTGCTCGGAACCGGCACGGCGACGTACACCTGCCCGATCTCGGTGAGCGTGGACTTCATGTCGCGGACAACGGTGCCGTTGCGGCGCTCGACGATAGTGCCGGCGTACAGAGCTTCGATGCGATGCAACGGATTGTTGAAGTCCTGATAGTCGCCGTACACCCACTCGTACGTGTTCGACCCATGCCGAACCACGACGCTTTCGGCCAAGAAGTCTTCCGTGAG
>CAMPKU010000255.1 GCA_946887385.1 uncultured Gammaproteobacteria bacterium | reverse complement strand
TCGAGCACGAACGCCGCGTCGGCCGGGTGCAGCTGATTCAGCTTCTTCTCGAGCTCGACGGCGTGCTGCCGCTCGACGAGCGACTGCACGAGGGCATGTTTGCGAGTGTCCGTGCGCGCGACGAGCTGATGCACGAGCGCCTGCTTGTCGAGCAGGGCCACGACCGCGCGCAACGTGGCGTCGAGAGTGTCTTGATGCTCGAGATCAGAGGCCATGTACAGACAATAGCGCGGGTCGTGTATTCTCGGTTAGAGGGGAATGCCACGATGGCAGTCGCAGCGAAATCCGCCGACGTCGACGAATACATCTCGGGCTTCTCGGCGCCGATTCGCGCGATCCTGCGCCGTGTGCGCCAAACGGTGCGCAAAGCGGCGCCCGCCGCGCGCGAGGTCATCAGCTATTCGATGCCGGCGCTCAGGCATAACGGCATCCTCGTCTACTTCGCGGCGTTCAAGCATCACATCGGCTTCTTTCCGCCGATCAAGGGCGACGCGCAGCTCGAGCGCGCGGCGGCTCGCTACGCAGGCCCCAAAGGCAACCTGCGTTTCCCCTACGATGAGCCCATTCCTTACGAGCTCATCACTGCGCTGACGAAGCTGCGCGCGCAGCAAGACGCGGCGCGCGCCGCTGCTCGACCAAGTGCTGGGAAAAAAACAGCGCAGCGCAGAAAGCAATGAGTCCGTAAACGTCAGTCGCCGACGGATTCGGGTTGCAACGTGGCAGCCTTGGCATGCTCGTCGATCATGACGCGGGTCAGATCGTGCGTCTCGCGCTGGCGTACGCGCGCGATCAGGAACACGGCCACCACGATGAGACCCACCACGAGCCCCCACCACAATCCGACCGCCCCGTAGTCGAGGCCGAAGCCGAGCCATAGGCTCACGGGCATGCCGATGCACCAAAAACCGATGACATTCACGATCATCGGCATGCGCGTATCGCCGAGGCCGCGCAACAGGCCGATCGCGACGACCTGCAGGCCGTCGAACACCTGGAACAAACCGGCAAGCGGCAATAGCAGCGCCGCGAGCCCGAGCACCATCGCGTCACGCGTGTAGAGACCCGCGAGCGGCTCGGGGGCCAGCGTAAATAGTGCGCCCGTGCACAGCATGAAACCTGCGCCCACGACGAGCGATGCAATCGTCGACCGCCGCACGCCTTCGGCATCGCCGCGGCCCACGGCGTGACCGACGAGCACGGCCGCCGCCGCCGACACGCCGAGCGGCACCATGAAAGCCAGCGAGGCGAGATTCAGTGCAATCTGGTGCGCTGCAACCTGCACCACGCCGAGCCAACCCATGAGCAGCGCCATGACGTTGAATGCGCCGCCTTCGAGCATCATTTGCCCGCCGATCGGCAGCCCCAGCTTCAGCATTCGCCACAGGGGCTTGACGTCGAGGAGATTCGGCGCGACGTGCGTCACGTACGGCTTCAAGGTTCGCCAACCGAGCACGAGCAGCAGCACGGCCATGAGCCAACGGCTGGCGGTGGTGGCCCAAGCGGAGCCGATGACGCCCATGGCGGGAAAGCCGAAGTTGCCGTAGATCCACGCGTAATTGAGCACCACGTTGACCACGTTGGCCGCCACGATGGTCCAGCCGATCGGCAGCAATCGATGATGCGCCTGCAACGTCTGGCGCAGAACGATGAACACGTAGAACGGCCACACCGAGAGCGCGTTGCGATGCACGTACCCCGCCGCGCTCGGAATCACCTCGAGCGGTTGGTTCACGAGCTCGAGCACCGGGCGCACCGTGAGCAACGCCATGGTGATCGGTATCGTCAGCGCCAGAGATAACACGAGTCCGCGCTGCAAGCCGCGCCGCACGGCAAGCTCGTCGCGAGCACCGAGGGCCTGCGAGACGATTGGATCGAGCGAGAACAGCACGCCCATGCCGAAGATGGAAATGGCGAAAAAGTACATGTTGCCGAGCGCCACCGACGCGAGCGCGGCCGGCGACACGCGGCCCACCATGATGGTGTCGATGACGCCCATCAGCATCGTGCCCACCTGGATCAGCACGAGCGGGCCCGCCAGGCGCAGCAACGCGCGGAAGTCGGCGCGCGTCGGCTTGTGTTCGAAGACAAACAAAGACATGGCGGTACGATCGCGAGGGGTGCGCAGATTAGCTCATCGTTGCGGGCTGCGCCTCCCGAGTATCGCGCTCAGCAGAGCGCGGCGCGCAGCCCGGCCAGCAACTGCTCACGATCCACGGGTGTGAGACGCCGGTCGGGTTGCGATGCGAGGTCCGGCGCCCAGATCGGCGCGCCCCAACGGCCGTCGTCTCTGTAGCGTGGCACCACGTGCCAATGCAGATGCGGCACGAGGTTGCCGAGCGACTCGACGTTCATGTGGTCCGGCTTGCAAACGGCCACGATCGCCGTCGCCACGCCGTGCAGATCGGCGGCGTAGGCGAGCCACTCGGCGCTCGTCAGCTCGTCGAGCCGCGTGACGTGCCGCGGATCGAAAACCACCACGCTGTGCCCGCGGTACGTTTGGTTCTGCGGTAGATACCACGACGACACCGTGAGCTTGCGAACCAAATTCCAGTGCGGTGAGTTGTCGGCACGCGGCGCATCGAACGGACATCCGCGTCCTGCGGCCAAATCGTCCCAATCTGCGCTTGCCATGCACACTCCCAACGCGAGCTCAAACACCGGGGCTGTAGCACCCCGATGCACAGGACCATTATGCTGGCGAGGGTCGTACTTTAGGGTCAAGAAATCATGCTGGCTCACGTCTTTGCTCGCACGCTTTCGCTGCTGATTCTGCTCGGCCTCACCATTGCAGCACCGGCACAGTCGCTACGTCCTGCGTCGCCGGAGAGCGTCGGCCTGTCCGCAGAGCGGCTCGAGCGGCTCAGCGACGCGCTCGACGCTTACGTCGAGCAGGGCCAGATCGCCGGCTCCGTCACGCTCGTGGCACGTCGCGGCCGCGTGGCGTACTTCGAAGCGTTCGGCGCGCGCGACCGCGAAGCGAACGCGCCGATGCAGACCGATGCGATCTTCCGTATCGCCTCGCAATCGAAAGCGATCGTGAGCGTCGCAGCCATGACGCTCGTCGAGGAAGGCAAGCTGCTGCTCACGGATTCCGTGGGCAAGTACTTGCCCGAATTCATGGAGACGAAGGTCGCGGTCGCACGCGACGGCGGCGGCCACGACATCGTGCCGGCGGCACGGCCGATCACGGTGCGCGATCTGCTCACGCACACCTCGGGCTTCGGCTACGGCAACGGGGTCGGGGGCAATCTGTGGGCCGCCGCGAGCCAGACGGGCTACTACTTCGCCGACAAGGACGAGACGATTCGAGACTCCGTACGCCGCATCGCGACACTTCCTGCCCACGCGCACCCCGGCACGCAATGGATATACGGCTACAGCACCGACATCTTGGGCGCGCTCGTCGAGGTCGTCGCCGAGAAGCCGCTCGACCAAGCGCTGCGCGAGCGCGTGCTCGAGCCGCTCGGTATGCGCGACACCGAGTTCTATCTGTCGCGCGGCAAGGAAGGCCGGCTGACGGCCGTTTACTCGCAAAACGACGGCAAGCTCGAGCGCGCGCCGGCGCCGGGTGACGCCGTGGGCCAAGGCCACTACGTGCAAGGGCCGCGCAAGAACTTTTCCGGGGGTGCGGGCCTGCTCTCCACCGCCACGGACTATGCGCGTTTCTTGCAAATGCTGCTCAACGGCGGCGAGCTCGACGGCCGGCGAATCTTGAGCCGCAAGACCGTCGAGCTCATGACCACGAGCCACCTCGCCGACAACGTTGCGTATAACGCCGGCCAAGGATTCGGCCTTGGGTTCTACATCGTCGAGGATTTGGGCGCGCGCGGTTGGCCCGGCTCCGAGGGAGAGTTTGGTTGGGGCGGCGCGTACCACACCACGTACTGGGTGGACCCGCGCGAGGAGCTCGTCGTCGTGCACTTAACGCAGCTCGTGCCCGCCGGCAATGTGGACGATCAAGCCAAGGTGCGCGCGCTGGTCTATCAGGCGATCGTGGACTGAAGCGCGGGCGCGCGGCATGGACGCGAAGCGCGCGCATGTATCCGCCGCTTTCGAGCTCGCCGCAATCGGCGCGGCGGCGCTCGTCTTCGTTGCCACGTTCCAGGTCCGGCCGCCGTATCTCGATTTCGCGCTCGCCGCGGCCGCCGTGGCGCTGATCGCGTTCAGCGCAGCGCGTAGCCGGCGGTTCTGGGCGCTCGCCCGCAGCGTCGACCCGACGGGCGCGCGCGGCGCGTGGAAGGCGGCGCTCATGTTCACCGCCGTGGCGCTCGTCGTGCTCGCGGTTGCCGCCTTGCTCTTCGCCCCCGCCGACTCACCTACGGCAGCGCGATTCGCCAATTGGCACATGCTGGCGGCCGCCGCGCTCTATTTCCCGTGGGCGCTACTGCAGCTGTACATCTTTCAGTTCTACTGGTTTGGGCGCTGGCTCACGCTCGTGCCGGTGCCTGTGGCGGTGGCGCTCACGGCCGTGGCGTTCGCCGCGGTGCATTACCCGCGCTGGCCCGTCATGCTCGTGACGCTCGTGGCGGGCGCCGCGTGGGCACTCATTTATTACCGGTGGCGCAGCTTGCTGCCGCTCGCCGTGTCGCACGCCCTGCTCGGCACGGCCCTGCACTACTGGGTGTTCGGCAACGACTTGCTCCAGCGCTGGCTACAGCTGGGGACGGATATTGTGCGTACCGGCGCACCGTGATCTAGTAACGGCACTTCACTGCGGAGCTTCGAACCATGACCGACCAAACCGACAACCTCGATCGTCGCACCGTGTTACTCGGCGCCGGCACGGCAGCCGCAGCGGGTGTCGTAGCCGCGTTCGGCTCCAGCCAGGCGCAAGCTCAAGGCCGCGTCGACCAAGAGTGCATGACGATCGTGTACCAGAACGGCCCCGACGTGCGCTTCAACTTCGATTACTACATCAACACGCACATGCCGCTGATCATGCGGCTCTACGGCAAATCGATCAGCCGCTTCGAGCTGCGCCGCGGCCAACCCGGTGCCGATGGCGCTGCACCGCCGTACGTGGCCACCATCACGATCTGGATTGCGGATCCCGCCGCGTTCGACGCGGCCGCCGTGGAACACCAAGCGGGCCTGCGCGCCGACGTGCCGAAGTTCACGAACGCCGTGCTGATCGCGCAGCGCGACCGCATCGTCGGTACGGCTTCGTCCTAACCGCCCTCCCAGCGAGAACTGCCGCACACGCTGCGGCAGTTCTCTCGCTTGCTCGCCTCGAACTGAGCATTCCGCCACAGATCGCAGCCATCCCTGCTCCTAGCCTGACCGCAGATTTCAGTCATGAGTCTGTGGCATGCGAGCATCGGCCGAGATCGACCGGCGGTTCCTCCGCTTTCTCACCGACCTGCTGCTCTGTAGCCGCTGCCTGCGGCGCGGCGTGCGCACGCCTGTGCGCCAAGTGATCTCGCCGCGCCATCGCCCGCGCGCACTTTGCACGCGGTGCCGCGCCGGCGTTCGCCACGAGACGCTCACCCCTACTCGTAGTCTTCCGCGCGAAGTCGAAGACTCGCGCTGCC
>CAMPKU010000254.1 GCA_946887385.1 uncultured Gammaproteobacteria bacterium | reverse complement strand
GTTGCCCGGCGGCGAGCCGACGACGGCCAAGTTGATCAGCGGCGGGCCTTCCTGGAAGTTCGTGGTCTCGACGACGAGCGTGTTGCCTTCCCAGTGGCCGCGCGACTCGCCCATCCACTGCTTGATCTCGGCCGGCAGCGGATCGCGTCCGTCCGTAGGAATGACTCGCGACTCATGGATCATTTCGAGATCGAAGATCACGTAGCCTGGAGCCTGCCGGATCGCGAAGCCGCCGTTGTAGCGGTACGGCATCATCGACGACGGCATGCCGCGCGTGATGCAACGGTCCCAGCTATCGAAGTCGTCGGGGCCGTCGAACGCGATCGTCTCGCCGGGCAGCGCCCAGTCGCTCTTCGCAAGCAGCGCGCGGCGCTTGCCTTCGGCGGTCATCGGCGGCAGCAGCCCGTTCGGCGGATCGACGATGAGATTCGTTTGCCGCTGCGGAATGTTCGGGTCCGTAAGGCCCGTCATCATCGCGCGGCCCAGGTTGCCTTCTTGCGCCGCTTGGATGCTGGCATCGACGCGATTGCGGTACGCAGTCATGCGCTCCGCGTATTCCTCCTCCGTGAGCCATTTCTTGTTCATGTCGCAGGCCGCACCGGGCGCCCCTACGCCTCCGGCCGGGCCTCCCGGCGGCGCGGCGCCCGGCGGCAGCGCGGCACGGTAGCTGTTGGCACAGCGCTCGAGCGGGATGCCCGCCGCCTGCATCATGTTGAGCTGCGCGCGGATGTCGGGCTCGCCCCACTCCGTGGTCGGGTGCTGCCAGCCGGCCGGCGTCTCGATGAAGTGGTTGGCCTCGCTCGGCGCGCCGCGGATGGAGTCGTTGTTTTGCGCGTGTGTGGCCGCCGCTGCGAGCAGCGTGGTGGCGCCGAAGAGCGCGGTTGTGAGCTTGGAAACGGTGGGTTGCATGGTCATCCCCTTCGCGTACCGGCGGCTTGATCTCAGAGACGGTAAGTTAACCCGCGCGGCGCCGGGGCGTCCATGGCGAGAAGGCCGAAGCGGGCGCGGCCGTCGGCGTTCTATTCTTTAGCGTTGAAAAATTCCAAGCGGGATTCGAGCTCTGCGAGGCGCTCGATCGGCTCCGCCGCTATTCCGCCCTCAACGCCAACATCGGATCGACGCGCGTGGCCCGGCGCGCCGGCAGAAAGCCGGCCAGCGCGCCCGTGGCCATTAAAACGGCGGCCACCGCGAGATACGTTACGGGGTCGAGCGCCGTCACGCCGAACAGCTGCGACTCCATGAGCCGCGTCAGCAGCGCAGCGCCGCCCAAGCCGAGCGCCACGCCGCCGCCGACGAGCGCCAACACGTGACCGAGCAACATGCGTTGTAAGTGCGCACTCTGCGCGCCGAGCGCCATGCGGATGCCGATCTCGTGCGTGCGCTGCGTCAGCACGTAGCTCAGCACACCGTAAATTCCGATCAGGCCCAGCAAGAGCGCCATCGCGGCAGTGATTGCGAGCAGCACGAGGGTGAGCGACGTTCGTGCCAGCGAGCGATCATAGAGGTCGCCGAGCGTCTGCACGCTGCCGATCGGCAGATTGCCGTTCACGGACCAGACCGCTTGCTCGATCTCCCGTAGGAACCCGGGAGTGCCGACGCGCTCGCTGCGCACCAGGAAGTACACGACGCGGCTCGTGTATTGAGCGACGAACTCGTTCGAGCTCAGGTAGATCGTATCCGGCGCTGGTTGGTCGACTCCGTCGAGTCGAACGTCACCGGCCACGCCGATGACCTCGAACCACGGAGTGTTCGGCGCTCGACGCAAGCGCTTGCCGATCGCGGCCGTAGCCGAGCCCCATTCACGCTGCGCCACGTGCTGCGAGATCACCGCCACCAGCTCCGTGCCGTGGTGATCTGCCCATTCGAAGTCGCGGCCCGCGACGAGCGGCGTGCCGAGTGCGGCAAAGTAGCCTGGGGATGCATACCGGAAAACCAGCGAGAGCGGCCCAGCATCGGGTTTATCCGCCAGCGAGAACGGCCCATCCGGCCCGCTCTGCGCGAGCGGCATGCGATTCGCGAAACCGACGGATTCCACGCCGGGGATTGCGGCGAGCCGATCCGCAATGTCGTTCTGCAGCCGAACCGCGCGTGGAAACTCCGGCACGGCAGCTTGCGGAATGGAAATCCGCAGCATCTCAACCTGATGCGGAGCGCTGAATCCGGGATCGACGTCGCGCAGAGACAGAAACGTGCGAATCATCAAGCCCGACGCAACCGTGAGAATGAGCGCCAGCGCCACCTGCACGATGACCAGCGCATTGCGCGCGCGATGTTGTTCTCGGCCCGAGCTGTGGGTACGTGCCACCCCGCGGAGCCTCGTCGAAAAATGTTCGCCGGCATGCTTGATGACGGGCATCAGCCCGAACAGCAAACCGGCGGCCAGCGAGACCGCGGGGGCGAAGGCGAGCACCGTGGGATCGATCGTCACCTCGAGCGCAGCGGGCAAGTTGTCTCCGGCGGCGGCGAGCAACAGCGGCAAGGCAATCGTTGCAGCAGCCAAGCCGATGATGCCGCCCATGAGCCCGAGCAGCACGCTTTCGGCCAGCAGGCTGCGCGCAATGCGCCCGCGCGCGGCGCCCAGCGCGGCGCGAATCGCCAGCTCCTGGCTGCGGATCTCCGTGCGCACGAGCTGTAGATTCGCAACGTTCGCGCACGCGATCAGAAGCAGCATGCCGATCGTGCCCATGAGCACCCACAGCACGTCGTCGAGATCGCCCACGAGCTCGTCCTTCAGCGTGCGCAGATTGGGGCCGATCTGCATGGCGTCGACCGCCGCGCGCGTCAGGCCCGGTATGATCGGATGACTGTCCAAGTAGATCGGGATCATCCGCGCCACGTCGGCCGACGCTTGCTCGAGCGTCACACCCGGCTTTAGCCTCGCGATGCCGCGCTCGCCGGTGGATGGCACAACCACATACGCTCGGCTCGTTTGCGCCACCGTTACGATGTCCGCCGGCTGTTGAGTAAACTTGAACTCAGGCGGCAAGACGCCGACGATTTCGCGCGGCGCGCCGTCGACGATCAACGTCTGCTCGAGCACGTCCTCGGCGCCGCCGAAACGGCGTTGCCAGTAGCCGTGGGAAAGAACGACCGTTGCACTGCTCTCCCGATCGTCCGCGACGTTGAACGTGCGGCCCAGGAGCGGTTGAACGCCGAGCGTCGACAGCAGCTCGTGCGTGCCCATTAGCCGGTGCACTTCTTCGGGTTCGCCCGCTCCCGTGACCGTGGCCGTATTCTCGAACCACAGCGCCACGGACTCGAAGGTCGTGCTGTGCTCGCGGTAGGTGAGATAGAACGCCGGCGAAGCCGCGAGCTCCGGCGCTTCCGCGCTACGGTGCACCAGGGCGATGAGCCGGTCCGAATTCGGGAATGGCAGCGGCTTCAACAGCACGCCGTTGACGACGCTGAAGATCGCGATCGTGGCGCCGATGCCTATTCCGAGCGTCAGCACCGTGGTCAGCGTGAAGCCGGGCGCGCGGAACAATCGGCGCACCGTTTGGCGTAGCTCGGCCATGACGTCTCCCCGCCCGACAACCACTCTCGAAACACTGAGCAAGCGCCATGCCAAATGCAGACAGGCGTTTAAGCGCTTGTTTCCTATAGGCTCCACGTTCTCGGCCGTGCAGCCGATGCCGCAGAGCCGGTACGCGCGGTCCCGATATCGTACGGCCAATTTCGGTTCTGGGACGTGAACGGTCAGCACCGAGCGCCGCACCGCTCTCGCGAGCCGATCACGCCCGCGAGGCACGAAACATGCAAGGTGAACCGGTCCTCGGTCACGATTCCCGAAGGCATGACATCCGCCCTCCCCGGCTCGTCCGCGACGATCGGAGCTCTGGCTTGACGCCGGCGGCGCTCGGCGTGCCGCCCCGGCAAGTCGTGATCGCGTTGTTCGCGCTGACCGGTTTTTCCGCGCTGTGCCTGCAAGTGGTGTGGCAGCGCGTGATTTCGATTCACGGCGGCGTGGACTTGTTCTCTTCCGCCACCATCGTTGCCGCCTTCATGGCGGGATTGGGCTTGGGCAGCTTGCTCGGCGGCGCGCTCGCGGATCGCCTGGGGCCGCGGCGTTCCATCTTGGCGTTCGCCGCGGCGAACGTGGGCATCGGCGTGTTCGGCTGGGCATCCATCACCATCTTCTACGACGGCTATCGCGAGCTGGCCGCGCAAGTGCAGTCGCTGCCGGCCGCGTTCGCGTTCCACTTCGTGCTGCTCGTGGTACCCACGACGCTGATGGGCTTGTCGTTACCGCTGCTGTCGCGCGGCGTGGTGCGCAGCATCGGCGAGGCCGCACCCGTCGTGAGCCGGCTGTACGCCGCCAACACGCTCGGCGCGGCGGCCGGCGCCGCGGTGAGCGGCTGGCTGCTGCTCGGCAATTTCGGCTTCGACGGCACGGTGGAGCTCGCGAGCAGCCTGAACCTGCTCGCGGCCATCGTCGTGGTGCTAGCTTTTCGGCACGCGCCGCGCACCGCGGCACAGCCGGCGGCCGCGGTGCCCGCGGCTGCGAGCTACGGCGAGCGCTTCGACGACGGCCGCATCGCACCGTGGCTCGCGCTCTATGCCGTGACGGGCGCAGCCGCGCTGGCGCTCGAGGTGGTTTATTTCCGGCTCGTCGACGGCATCATGCGCTCGAACTCGTACACGTTCGCGCACGTGCTCACGCTGTATCTGCTCCTGTTCGGCGCGGGCGCGGCTTTGGCCGGCGAGCGCGCGCGGCGTTCGGCGCGGCCGGACGTGGCGTTTCTGTGGATTCAGTTCTGGATCGGTGCCGCGAGCCTGCTCGGCGTGCTCGTGCTCATGGAAGTGCTGCCCATGTTGGGGCTCCGCGCAAGCCTGGAGCAGTACTTCGCCGGCGAGGGCTTCATCTACGGCTTCGAAAGCATCACGGACGCTCGCTCGACGATGGCGGCCGTGTTCGCGCATTTTCTGGCACCCGCGCTCGTGATGGGCGTGCCCGTGTTTCTCATGGGCTACGCATACCCGTTCATCGCCGCGCTCGTGCTGCGCCGCGACAGCACGCTCGGCCGCCACACGGGCGCGCTGATGGCATGCAATATTCTCGGCAACGTGGCCGGTAGCCTGCTTGCCGGTTTTGTTTTGCTCGACATGCTCGGCACCGCCGGCACGCTGGCATTACTCGCTTCGCTGTTGATGGCGCTCGGCGCCGGCGGTGCGCTGCGCGGCACGGGCGCGCGTGTGCCGCGCGTGGCCGCCGCGCTTGGCTTCGCCGCCGCGCTGCTCGTGGGCTTTCCGTCGAACGCGCAGCTCTGGGGTTTTTTGCACAGCGCGCCGCCGGAACGTTTCGAGCTCGTCGAGGAGCGCAGCTGCGTGAACGCGCTCGTCCAGCGCGGCAGCGAGCAGATGCTGCATCTCAACGCTGCAGCGCAGAACGGCTATCCCTACGACGACTTCCATCTGCTGATCGGCTTGTTCCCGACGCTCTTGCACCCGAGCCCGGAGCGGGCGATCGCCGTAGGTCTAGGTATCGGCGCGACGCCGTACGGCATGCTGCTCGATCCGCGGCTACGGCACGTGGAGACC
>CAMPKU010000253.1 GCA_946887385.1 uncultured Gammaproteobacteria bacterium | reverse complement strand
CTCGGAGCTGAGCTCCTTGCCTCGGTTCGCGAAATGAAGGCGGGGAAGGCCGGACACGTCCATCGCGTGCCAGTCTCGGCGATCGCCGAGGCGCGCGCCCGCTCCGGCCTCTCGCGGCAGAAGTTTGCAGAGTTGTTAGGCGTTTCGCCGCGCACGCTGCAGGAATGGGAGCAGGGGCGAAGACATCCGTCCGGAGCGGCTCGCGCGTTGCTCGCTATTGCCGCACGCCGCCCTGAGGTGCTGCGTGAGGTGTTCGGCTAGTCGCCGTGTGCCTGCGACCCCGCGAACTTTCTGCATAAACCGCGCACATTTTCGGCTCGCTCTGGCGTTTGCCTGCTGGCTTGATTTGCGCTGCAATCGTCGGTGGTGCGCTTCGTTTTTTCGGTGTGCGCGCGTATCGTTGAACCCGAATGAGCGATGAACAAGCCATGAGCGCCCAAGCGGAAAGCTGGCCGCGGCCGCATCGGCTCACGGTCCACGACTACTACCGCATGGCCGAGGTCGGTTTGCTGTCCCCCAACGATCGCACCGAGTTGATCGAAGGGGAGATCGTCGACCTGCCGCCGATCGGCAGTCAGCACGCGGCCGTCGTCACGCTGCTCACTCGGCGGTTGACGCGTGCCGTCGACGACTCCGTGGACGTTCGCGTGCAACAGCCCGTGCGCTTCATGCCGCGCTCCGAGCCTCAACCCGATTTCGCGCTCGTCAGGCGGATGGCCGATGCCTATCGCCATGGGCATCCGACGGCCAAGGACATCCTATTGCTGATCGAAGTCAGCGACTCGACGTTGCGCTACGACCTCGAGGACAAAGCTCGCTTGTACGCAATGCACCGCGTAGCCGAGTACTGGGTCGTCGACTTGGTCAACCACCGCATCGTGCGTCATCGCGCCGCGCGCCGCACCGGCTATGCGCAGTGCGACGAGGTTGTGTCCGGCGGTGTGGCTTTGGCGTCGCTCGGGGCGGAGCTCGATATCGACGAGCTGTTCTAGGTCTGAAGAGGGGACGGATTAACTTTCCTGCCGGAAAATAAATCCGTCCCCTGGCGTCACCCGTGTCTCTGTCGGGCGACAGCCGAGACGCGCGGATTCGCACACTTCGTGGTTGGCAAGGGCCGGCGCTGTAGCCGCACGCCGACAAATCGCGCTGCGCTGAAAACACCTCTCTCGGCCGAAACCCAATAGCGGCGCGGTTCTCGGCGCGCTTGTGACTCGTGGCACGGTTCGTGCTCGCACTGTCGCGCGATTCCCTCACAAGGGGACTCTGAGACCTGGCTCATAGACCCGCGCGGCAGCGGCGGAATAGGGTTTCCTGCGCCGTTCCCGACGACGTTCACGAGGACTTTGGCATGAGAGAACGGATTCGAGCGCGATGGAGCGGTGCAGCGCTCGCGTTGTTGTTGGTGGTCGCCGGTAGCGTGTCTGCGGCTACGCAACTCAAGGGCAGCGAAGCGCCCGACTTCGTGCTGAAGAGCCTGTCGGGCAAAAACCTGCGCCTGTCGGAATACCGCGGCGAGGTGGTGATGTTGAGCTTCTGGGCTACGTGGTGCGGCGATTGCCGCGCGCAGCTCGAGACGCTCGGCGAGATGCGCGAGCGCTATCAGGATGCCGGAGTCGAGCTGCTCGCGGTGAGCCTCGATCAGACGGCGCGCCAGGCCGGTGAGGCTGCGGGGCAGGCGAGTTATCCGGTGCTGCACGACGCCGGCGGCGAAGTGGGCCGGCTGTACGACGTTACGAAGATGCCCGTGATGGTGCTCGTCGATCGCGGCGGCGTGGTGCGCGAGGTCTTCGAGGGATTTCGGCGCGGCAACGAAGAGCAGTACCTCGAGCACGTGCAAGCGTTGCTGCGCGAATGACGAAACGCAATCGGCGGTTGGAGCCTACGATGATGAAGTGGACTGTGTCGGTGTCTCTGGCGCTGCTCGCGGCGCAAGCCGCGGTGGTTGCCGCGCAGCAGGCGCCCGCGACGGTTGCGGCCGTGCCCGAGTTTGCGCCGCGCGCCGACTCGGCGGCCGAGCAGCGCACCGAGTTCCGCACGCTCGACGAGGACGTGCAGGATCTCAAGAAGCAAGTGCTCGACTTGAATCGCGATCTCTTCCTGCTCGAGGAGGAGCTGCTGTTTCCGTCGAACACGCAAACCGCGGTGTTCATCTCGATGGACGTGGGCGAGTTCTTCGGGCTCGACTCCGTCGAGCTCAAAATCGACGACAAAGATGTCGCCAACTATCTGTACACGGAACGCGAGGCCGACGCGCTGCTGAAGGGCGGCGTGCAGCGGCTCTTCATCGGCAACTTGAAGGCCGGCGAGCACGAGCTCGTGGCCGTGTTCACGGGCCAGGGCCCGCACACGCGCGATTATCGACGCGCAGCGTCGCTCGTGTTCGAGAAGGGTATTGGGCCGAAGTACATCGAGCTCACGATCTCGGATCGCGTGAGCAAGCAGCAGCCGGAGTTCGTCGTGAAGGAGTGGGAGTAGCCGGTGGCCGGTCGTCTCCCCATCGTGACGGCAGTCGCGCTCGCGCTGCCGGCCGCCACCGCGGCCGGGGCGCGCGGTGATGACGGCGGCATCGTCGTGCAGGACCTCGCCTACGGCGAAGTGCTGTTCGAGTTCTTTCAAGAGGACTACTTCACCGCGCTCACGCGATTGCTCGCGGCGCAAGAACGCGGTGAGCTCGAGCATCACGGGGCCGAGGCCGAGCTCATGCTCGGCGGCTTGTATCTGTCGTACGGTCAACACCGCTTGGCCGGCGAAATTTTCAGTCGCGTGCTCGAGCAGTCGGTGGAGCCCGCGCTGCACGACCGCGCGTGGTATTTCCTCGCCAGAATCTGGCAACAACGCGGCTACTTGAGCGAAGCCGAGGCGGCGCTGAACCGCATCGTCGGTGAGCTGCCCGAGGAGATCGAGCCCGAACGGCGCATGCTTCAGGCGCAGGTGCTCATGGATCAAGGGCGATTCGCGGAGGCGTTGACCGCGCTCGAGTCGTGGCGCCGCCCCAGCGACGCCTGGGTGGGCTATGCCAAGTACAACATCGGTGTAGCGCTCGTGCGGCTCGGCCAGGTTGAAGCCGGCGCGCGCGTGCTCGACGAGGTGGGTCAGCTCGACCCCGAGAATCGGGATCTCGATGCGCTGCGCGACAAGGCCAACGTGGCGCTGGGCTATGCGTGGCTGCAAGCCGCCCGGCCCGTGGAGGCGAAGCCTTCGCTGCAGCGCGTGCGGCTGAACGGGCCGTTCTCTAACAAGGCGCTGCTCGGCGTCGGCTGGTCGGACGCGGAAGGCGCCGACTATCGCGCGGCGCTGGCACCGTGGCTGGCGCTGCGCGACCGCAGTCTGCTCGACTCGGCCGTGCAGGAGTCGCTGCTTGCGGTGCCGTATGCGTACGCGCAGCTCGGCGCCGACAAGCAGGCCGCGGATCACTACGCCGACGCCATCGCTGCGTTCAGCGGCGAGATCGGCCGCCTCACGCAGTCGATCGAGAGCATCGAGAACGGCCAGCTCATCGCGAGCTTGCTCGGCGAACGCGACGACGGCGGCGCCGACGCCTCCGGCTGGTACTGGCGCCTCGAGCGCATTCCCGACTCAATCGAAAGCCGCTACCTGTACGAGCTCTTGGCCAGCAATCGCTTCCAAGAGGGGCTCAAGAACTATCGCGACTTGCTGCAGCTCAATCGCAACCTCGATCGTTGGACGGAGAGCCTGGGCGCGTTCGACGACATTCTCGATACGCGCCAGCGCGCCTACGTGCAGCGCCGTCCGGCCATCGACGGCAGTCTGTCGAGCGTCGACTTGCCGGCCATGGTGGCGCGCCGCGTGGATCTCGAGTCGCGGCTGCAAGCCATCGAGCGCAGCGAGGACGTGGTTGCGCTCGGCACGCCGAAAGAGCAAGAGACCTGGGCGATGCTTCAAAGCATGGAGGCGAAGCTCGCGCGCGTGCCGAACGATGCCGCCACCGAGGCGATCCGCGCGAAGCACCGCTTCTTGCGCGGGCTGCTGCTGTGGGATCTGCGCCGCGACTACAAGGCGCGCCTCTGGGCCGAGCGCAAAGCGTTGGGCGATCTCGACCGGCAACTCCGCGAAGCGCAGCGCCGCCACCATCAGGTGGCGAGCTCGCGCGACGATTGGCCGGAGAAGTTCGCGGCGCTCACGGCGCGCATCGACGGCCTGCAGCCGCGCGTGCAGGGGCTTCGGGAATCGGCGCAGCTCGCGCTGAATCGGCAGCAGGAGTTTCTCCAGGGCATCGCCGTGCAAGAGCTTCAGGCGCAGCGCGACCGGCTCAATACGTACATGGTGCAGGCGCGCTTCGCGCTCGCCTCGATCTACGACCGCGCCGCTGCCAACGTGGAGCCGGCCGGCGGGCCCGCAGCGGCGCTCGCGGAGGGCGGCCAATGACGCACGCGCCGCTGCTCGTGCTGCTCGCCGCCGCCGCGATCTGGCCGTTCGGCCGCGATCGCCACCGCGATGAGGAGACGGGCACCATCAAGGATCTTGAGCGCGCCACCGTCGAGGTGGACACGAGCGCCATCATCGAAGGCGGCGAAGCGAAAGCGATGGAGAGCTACCGGGCGTTCCTCGACATCGCCTCCGACGATCCGCTGCTCAAGGCCGAAGCGATGCGGCGGCTCGCAGACCTTCAGCTCGAGACCGCCGACATCGAGCAGCTCTCGAGCAACGTGCAGACGCTCGACACGCTCGGCGGCACCATACAAATGTACGAGCAGCTGCTGAAGTCGTATCCGAACTACGCGAAGAACGACCTCGTGCTCTATCAGCTCGCGCGCGCCTACGAAGCCGAAGGGCGCAACGACGACTCGCTGGCGACGCTCGATCGGCTCATTGCCGAATACCCGCGCACCGTGCACCTCGACGAAGCCCACTTCCGCCGCGGCGAGACGTTGTTCGTGCTGAAGCGCTACCGGGAGTCCGAGCGCGCTTACGCGCAAGTCATCGAAGCGGGCGAGGCTTCGGGGTTCTACGAGCAGTCGCTGTACAAGCACGGTTGGGCGCTGTTCAAGCAGCAGGAATACGAAGAGAGCTTGACGTCGTTCTTCGCGCTGCTCGATCGGCAGCTCGGCACCGACAATGCGGCCGCGGGCGATCGCGACCCCGCAGTGCTGTACGCGGCGATGGGCCGCGCGCAGCAAGAGCTCGTGGACGATACGTTTCGTGTCGTCTCGATCGGCTTCTCGTATCTCGACGGTCCCGAGTCGATCTCGCGCCACTTCAGCCGCCGCGGCGCGCGGCCGTACGCGTTCATCTCGTACACGAATCTGGGCGATCTCTATCTCGAGCAGGAGCGCTACCAGGACGCGGCCGACGCGTATCACGCGTTCGTCGAGCTCGATCCGTATCACGCCAAGGCGCCGCTGCTTCAGGTGGAGGTGATCGAGGCGTTCAAGAAGGGCCAGTTCGCCGACCTCGTGCTCGACGGCAAGGAGAGCTTCGTCGAGACGTACGGCCCGAACAGCCCATATTGGCAGCGGTTCACGTTCGAGCAGCAGCCCGAAGTCGTCGCGCACTTGAAGAGCAACGTCACGGACCTTGCGGC
>CAMPKU010000252.1 GCA_946887385.1 uncultured Gammaproteobacteria bacterium | reverse complement strand
AGTGATACATGGGCTACTCGGTCGTGACGCTGCCGACGTCGTCTTCGGCGACGGCCGATTTCAGGGCATGCCACGCCAGGCTCGCGCATTTCACGCGCGACGGGTACTCGCGCACGCCGCCGAGCGCCGCGAGCTTGTCGAGATCGTCGGGCGGCGCGTGATCATGCGGCCCCGTGAGAAGGTGGTGAACTTTGTCGAACAGCTCGAGCGCCGCCGCGAGGGGCGTGCCCTTGACGCGCTCGGTCATCAACGACGACGAGGCCACGGAGATCGCACAGCCGCTTCCTTGAAAGCGGATGTCTTCGATTCGCCCGCCGTCGAGCTTCACGTACAGCGTCAACTTGTCGCCGCAGAGCGGATTCACGCCCGTGACCACGCGAGTCGCATCGGCGAGCTCGCCAAAGTTGCGCGGGTTGCGGTTGTGATCGAGGATCACTTCCCTATACAGCTCTTGCAGCTCATCCACGGAATATCTCCACGGCTCTCTTGAGACCGGCGAGCAGCCGGTCGACGTCGTCGTGATTGTTATAAAACGCGAACGATGCGCGGGCCGTTGCCGCGACGCCGAAGCGTTCCATGACGGGCATGGCGCAATGATGCCCCGTGCGGATCGCCACGCCCTCGCGATCCACGATGGTGCCCAAGTCGTGCGCGTGAATGCCCTCTACCACGAACGACAGCACGCTGGCCTTGTGCGGCGTGGTGCCGATCAGTCGAACGCCGGGGATGTCCGCGAGCACGCGCTCGGTAGCGTCGGCGAGCAGCGCACGCTCATGCTCGGCCAGGGCGTCGAAGTCGATGGTTGCTAAATAGTCCACGGCCGCGCCGAGCCCCACCACCCCCGTGATGTTCGGCGTTCCCGCCTCGAACTTGTAGGGTAGGGCGTTGTACGTGCTGCGCTCGAAGCTCACGGTGAGGATCATGTCGCCGCCGCCCTGATACGGCGGCATGGCGTCGAGCAATGCCCGCTTGCCGTACAGCACTCCCGTGCCCGTCGGCCCGAACATCTTGTGACCCGAGAATGCATAGAAATCGCAGCCGAGCGCCTGCACGTCGATGCGCAGGTGCGGTGCCGCCTGAGCGCCGTCGACGAGCACCACGGCGCCGGCAGCGTGCGCCATGGCAACGAGCTCGGCCACCGGGTTGATCGTGCCGAGCGCATTGGAGACATGGGCCAGCGCAACGACTCGCGTGCGCTCCGTGAGCCGCTGCTCGAACGCCGCCACGTCGAGCGAGCCGTCGTCGCGGATGGGGGCCACGACGAGGCGCGCTCCGGTGCGTTCGCACAAGAGCTGCCACGGAACGATATTCGAGTGGTGCTCGAGCCAGGTGATGAGCACCTCGTCGCCGGGCGCAAGCCGTTGGCCGAAGCTCGCCGCCACGAGATTGATCGACTCCGTGGTGCCGCGCGTGAAGACGATCTCCGCGCTGGACGACGCATTGATGAAGCGCTGCAACTTCTCGCGCGCGCCTTCGTACGCCGCCGTGGAGCGCTCGCTCAATTGGTGCAC
Source organism: uncultured Gammaproteobacteria bacterium (assembly GCA_946887385.1). The sequence goes on along the minus strand of CAMPKU010000252.1, from coordinate 4,045 downwards.
GCCCCGATGCACGTTCGAGTGATTCGAGCGCTGCTGCAGCGCGATCGCCTCGTGAACGGGCGTGGGCGACTGACTCGACGCCGCGTTGTCCAGGTACGCGAGCGGCTTACCGTGCACGAGCTGGTTCAAGGCGGGGAAGTCGCGCCGCAGGGCCGCGAAGTCGCGCCGCAGGGGCGCGGCCGCGGGCTGTGCCGTGCTTTTTGCCGCGGTTTGCGAGATGGCCACCATCATCGCTCCGTGAGCGTCTCGAGGTGCGCCGTTACGCGCGCCAGCGCTTCGCCGCGAAGCGCCGTATCGGCAATCTGCTCGAGCACCGTTGTGGCAAAGGCCGTGGTCAACATACGGCGGGCCGCCGCCGCGTCGAGCCCGCGAGCCTGCAGGTAAAAAAGTTGCTCCGGGTCGAGCTCGCCGACGGTGGCGCCATGGCTGCACTTGACGTCGTTCGCGTAAATCTCGAGGGTCGGTCGAGTGTCGATCTCGGCATGCTCGCCGAGCAACAAATTGTCGTTGCGTTGGCGGGCGTCGATGCGTTGGCAGTCGCGCTCCACGATTACCTTGCCGTTGAACACGCCGCGCCCGTGCGCCCCGATGATGCTGCGGAAATTTTCGTCGCTCACCGTGGCGCCGGCCGCGTGGCGAATGACCGTATGGTCATCGACGTGCTGGCCCGCGCCTGCCAGCAGCAGGCCGAAAAGCTGCGTGCGTGCACCAGGGCCGCTCAGCGTGATCGCGATGTCGTTGCGTACGAGCCGCGCGCCGAGATCGAGATAGCCGGCCGTGAGCTCTGCGTCGCGGTCCAAGTCGGCCGCTAGCAGCGACGTGTGCGCGGCACCGGATGCGTGCCGCTGAAGGCGATAGAAGTTAACCCGCGAGCCGGCATCCTGCCGAATCTGTGTAACCGCGTTGCTCCAGCCGTCGGACGTGGCACCGCAATCCACGAAGTGCTGCACGAACGTGGCCTGCGCGCCGGCCTCCATCTCGATCACGATGCGCGGCTGCGCGGCGATCCGCGCACGCGCAGAGCCCAGCACCACGAGATGAACGGGCACATCGACGATCGTGCCCGCGCGAACGCGAAGCCATAGACCACGCTGCGCGAACGCAGTGTTCAGCGCGGCGAGGGGATACTCCTGTGCGGACTCGATCTCGCTCCACTGTGTTTCCGGGTTGCCGATGTCGACGCCGGTGAGCGCGGCGGCACCGAGGCCGGCAACGCGCTCACCGTCGAGCAGCACGAGCTGGCGCGACGCTTCGCCGAACGCCGGGTCTTCGAGCAGGCGCCGAGCTGCCGCGACGGTGTCGTCGTCCGCGGGCGGCGCGACCAGCTCGAAGTTGCCGGCCGCGAGCGGCTCCAAGTCCGTGTAGCGCCACGGCTCGCGGCGGCGCGTGGGCCATCCGGCCACCCCCAGCCCCGCGAGCGCGCGAAGCCGCGTGGCGCGCGTGGCCTCGGGGCCCGGCACGGCGACGCCGGCAAGCAACGGAATCGCGTTGTTCACGCCGTGCCTCCGGCTTGCACCCAGTCATAGCCGCGCTCGTCGAGCTCGCGAGCGAGGTCTTTGGGGCCGGATTTGACGATGCGTCCAGCCGCGAGCACGTGAACGCGGTCGGGTACGATGAGCTCGAGCAGCCGCTCGTAGTGCGTGACGAGCAGCATCGAGCGGTCGGGTGAGCGCAGGCTGTTGACGCCATGGGCCACGATCTTCAGCGCGTCCACGTCGAGCCCCGAGTCCGTCTCATCGAGCACGGCGAGACGCGGCTCGAGCAACAGCATTTGCAGGATCTCGTTGCGCTTTTTCTCGCCGCCCGAGAAGCCCTGGTTCACGCTTCTGGTCAAGAAATCCTTTGGAACATTAACGAGTTCCATCTTGTTCTTTATCAATTTCATGAACTCGAACGCGTCGACGGGCGGCTCGCCGCGCGCTGCACGCTGCGCGTTCAAAGCCGCCTTCAGCAGGTAGGCATTGTTCACGCCGGGGATCTCGATCGGATACTGGAACGCCAAGAACACCCCGGCGCGCGCGCGCTCCTCGGGTGCGAGCGCCAGCAGGTCTTGGCCGCGATACGTCACGGTGCCTGCCGTGACTTGATAGTCGGCGCGGCCCGCCAGCACCTGCGCGAGCGTGCTCTTGCCCGAGCCGTTCGGGCCCATGATCGCGTGCACTTCGCCCGCAGGCACGTGCAGCGTGAGCCCCTTCAGGATCTCGCGATCGCCGACGCGCGCGTGCAGATTCTCGATTCTCAACATGTCATTCGTCCTTGCTCAGCCGACGGCGCCTTCGAGGCTCACGTTCAGCAGGTTCTGCGCCTCCACGGCGAACTCCATCGGCAGCTCCTTGAACACCTCGCGGCAGAAGCCGTTGACGATCATGTTCACGGCGTCTTCTTCCGACAGGCCGCGTTGGCGGCAATAGAAGAGCTGGTCTTCGCTGATCTTCGATGTCGTGGCCTCGTGCTCCACGCGCGCCGACCGGTTGCGCGACTCGATGTACGGGAACGTGTGCGCACCGCACTCCGCACCCAGCAGCAACGAGTCGCAGCGCGTGTAGTTGCGCGCGTTTTGCGCCGTGGGCATTACCTTCACGAGCCCGCGATAGGAATTCTCGCCGTGGCCCGCCGAAATGCCTTTCGACACGATCGTGCTGCTCGTGTTGCGGCCGATATGAATCATCTTCGTGCCCGTATCGGCTTGTTGATAGTTGTTCGCCACGGCCACCGAATAGAACTCGCCGACGGAGTTGTCGCCGCGCAGAATGCAGCTCGGGTACTTCCACGTGATCGCGGAGCCCGTCTCCACCTGCGTCCACGAGATCTTCGAGTTGGCACCGCGGCAGTCGCCGCGCTTCGTGACGAAGTTGTAGATGCCGCCGCGGCCCTGCTCGTCGCCGGGGTACCAGTTCTGCACCGTCGAGTACTTGATCTGCGCGTTGTCCAGCGCGACGAGCTCGACGACCGCGGCGTGCAGTTGGTTCTCGTCGCGCATTGGGGCAGTGCACCCTTCCAAATATGACACGTACGCGCCTTCGTCGGCGATGACCAGCGTGCGCTCGAACTGGCCGGTGTTGGCGGCGTTGATGCGGAAGTACGTGGACAGCTCCATGGGGCAACGCACGCCCTTCGGCACGTAGACGAACGAGCCGTCGGTGAACACGGCGGAGTTCAGCGTGGCGAAATAGTTGTCGCGATAGGGCACCACGGTGCCGAGATAGCGTCGCACGAGCTCGGGGTGATTCTTCACGGCGTCGGAGAACGAGCAGAAGATCACGCCGGCCGAGGCCAGCTTGTCCTTGAACGTGGTGGCCACGGACACGCTGTCGAATACGGCGTCCACGGCGACGCCCGCGAGCCGCGCGCGCTCGTGCAGCGGGATGCCGAGCTTGTCGTAAGTCTCGAGCAGCTTGGGGTCCACTTCGTCCAGGCTTTTCGGTGCGTCACCCGAGCGTTTCGGCGCGGCGTAATACGAGATCGCCTGATAATCGATCGGCGCGTAGCGCACGTGCGCCCACGTCGGCTCCACGAGAGTGAGCCAGTGCCGATACGCCTTGAGCCGCCACTCCGTGAGGAACTCGGGCTCGCCCTTCTTGGCGGAGATCAAGCGGATTACGTCCTCGCTCAAACCCGGCGGCACGGTTTCCTGCTCGATGTCCGTCACGAAGCCGTGGCGGTACTTACGCTTGACGATGTCTTCCAGCTTTTCGGTTTCGGTAGCCATGAAATGCTCAGTGTGCTCAGCGCACCGCCGCTTCGCGGATGTCGGCGTGCAGGGTGGGTAAAGGCTCGCGGCGGTTCTGCAAATCGGCCAGGCTCACGCCTTCGAGCGCTTTGCGAATGCTCGAATTGATTCGTTGCCATGCCGAGCCCACGCGGCAGTACGACTCCAGGTCGCAGACGCCATGCGAGGAGCTGCACTCGGTGATGGCGACGGGCCCTTCGAGCGCATCGAGAATCTCGGCCGCGCTGATCGACGCGGGCGGGCGGGCGAGGGCGTAGCCGCCCTGTACGCCGCGCGTCGACACCACCAGCCCGGCATGAACGAGCGCCTTCAGGA
>CAMPKU010000251.1 GCA_946887385.1 uncultured Gammaproteobacteria bacterium | reverse complement strand
AAAGACGAGCGCCCGCCCAAACGACAGACGCCGCGCACGCAAAGCAGCCAAGCGGAACGCTCGTACGGCTGGAAAAACGAAGAAGGTCTGTATGGAAAAAAACCTCAGGAGGCAGAACTGCCAACTGCCCGAGGCGCCTAAACTCGCCACCTCTTAGACCTCAGTCAACTCGCCGGTACTATCGCCGACGCGCTCGACCGGCACTCCCGCACGCAGCAACAAAGTGACGAGCAGATTCGCAAGCGGCGTCCGATCCGGATACACCAGATGCTGCTGCCCTTTGATCGCGCCGGCCCCCCCTCCGATTACGAGCGTAGGCAACGGAAACTGATTGTGCTGGTTGCTGTTGCTCATGTTGCTGCCGTACAGAAAGATCGAGTTGTCGAGGATCGACCCCCCGTCCCCCTCGGGAATGGCGGCGAGCTTCGCCATGAAATTCGCAAACGCCTGCGTGTGATAGCGCTGGATCAACACGAGCTTCTCCATCGACGCCTTGTTGTCGGCGTGATGCGAGACCGGATGGAACGCGTCGGGCACGCCCACATGCGCGTACGACTGATTGCTCACCTCGGCCGCCATCATGAAGCTCACGATGCGCGTCATGTTCGCTTGGAACGCCGCGACGATCAGATCGAACTGCAGTTGGATCAGATCGTCGAAGCTCGGCCGCGCGACGGGCACGTCGGGCAGATCGATCTGCGTGAGATCGCGCTGCCCCAGGAGCTCGATGCGCCGCTCGATTTCGCGCACGCTGTCGAGATAATCGTCGACGAGCGCGCGGTCCTCGCCGCCGAGCGTGCGCTTTAAAGCGGACGCTTCGCGCGCCACCATGTCGAGCAGGCTCTGATAGTCCTTCGACACGGCGCGGCGCTCGCCCTCGCTTTTGCCGCGGCCGAAAATCTTCTCGAACGCCTTGCGCGGCTCGAACTCCATCGGTAGCGGCGTGGTGGGCGTGCGGAAGGAGATCGTGCGGCCATACGAACAGCCGTAGGTGCCGTCGCAGGCGGCGCCGCCGCCTTCCTCTTCCGTGGCCAGCTCGAGCGACGGCAGCGGCGTGTCCTGGCCGATGTGGCGGGCCGCGATCTGATCGATCGTGACGCCCGCATACGGCGCGTGACTTTGACGCGGGTGCTCGGCCGACAGCCACGTGGCCGGCACGATCGCGTGCACGGCCGAGCTTTCGCCCGGCTTGTTGCCGAGACCGCTGACGACGGTGAGGTACTTTTTGAGCGGCGCGAACGGCTCGAGAATCGGCTTCAGGTCGAAGTCGCGGCCGGCCGCGTCCGGCGTCCAGCGGTTCATCTCGGCGCCGAAGCGCGTGTTGTTCATGATGGCGCCGTGCGGCAAGTAGAAGAAGCCCATGCGCGGGGCCGGTTTGGCCGCCGTCTGCGCGAGGGCCGTAGCGGCCGGCACCATGGCCGAAAGCAGCGGTAGGCCGATCGCCGCAGTGCCGCCTTTGAGCAGCGTGCGCCGCGACAGATGCTTCTTCGTGATGAACATCTCAGCCTCCTTCGGGCGCCTCGGAGCTGCGCATGCGAAACGGAACGCTCTGCGCGATACCGAGCACCAGCGATTCAAAACTATAGCCTTGGGCAGAGGCGTCCGCCACGATTCGGCGTACCACCGGCATGTCGTAATGCTGCACGCTGCGCCCCAGGGCGAACGTGAGCAGCTTCTCCGTCAGCGCCTGCACGAACAGCGTGGGATCGCTCGACAACGCGGCGCGCAGTTCCTCGGGGCTGTTCACGGGCTGGCCCGTGGACGTGATGCCCGTGGAGTCCACCTGCACACCGCTGTCGCGCTCGTGCGTACGCCATTCGCCGATCACGTTGAAATTTTCGAGCGCCTGGCCGAGCGGATCGATGACGCCGTGACATTGATTGCACGACGGCTGCGTGCGATGCGCCGCGAGCCGCTCGCGCACCGATTGCGGCACGGTGCCCGCCGGCGCCAAGTCCGTCTCGACGCCGGGGGGCGGCGGGTTCGGCGGCGCGGCGAGGATCTGCTCCATGATCCAGGCGCCGCGCAGCACCGGCGACGTGCGGTCCGGATACGACGTGACCATCAGCACGCTGCCCTTGCCGAACAAACCGAAGCGGTGCGAATCGTCGAGCTCGATGCGGCGGAACTGATCGCCGCGCACGTCGGGCAAGCCGTAGTGCCGCGCGAGGCGCTCGTTCACGAAGGTATGCGTTGCCGTCAACAAATCCACCACGCTTCGTTGCTCGCGCAGGATGCTGTCGAGATAGAGCTCCATTTCCTTCGTGAAGGCGCGGCGCAAGTCCTCGTCGAAGTTTGGATACAGCCGCGGATCGGGATCGACGGCCTCGAGCCGCCGAACCCCGAGCCACTGGAACGCGAAGTTCGTGACGAGCGACTGCGAGCGCTCGTCGGCGAGCATGCGCTTCACCTGCCGCTCGAGCACGGCGGGCTCGTGCAGCGTGCCGTTCTCGGCCAGCGCGAGCAGCGCATCGTCGGGGCCTTGGCTCCACAGGAAGAACGACAGCCGCCATGCAAGCTCGAGATCGCTGATTGCGTACTCCGAGCCCGGCGGCAAATCGGCCGGCGGCGCTCCGGGCTCCGCGCGGAACAGAAACTTCGTGCTTGCCAGGATCGACATCAAGCCCTTCTGGATGCCGGTTTCGAAGCCGCCCTCGGCCCGGCCTTCCTCGTAGAACGCGAGCGCGGGCTCCACGTCGTCGTTCGTCACGGGCCGGCGGTACGCGCCGCGCGCCAGATTCGTGAGGATCTGCGTTGCGCAAGATCGCTCCTCGCTCTCCGCTTGCGGGTAGCAGCTGAAGATTCGTGCGCGGCTCTCTGTGGGTTCCGCGATGCCGGTGGGCTCGTACGGCCCGATGATGTCGAGGCCGTAAAGCCGCGGCACGTCGGGCACGCCTTCGCCGGGCACGAGCGACTGCAACAAATAGTCGCCTTCGGCGAAGCTGCGTGCCACGAATGCAGCCCCCACGCTGCGCCGGCCGGCTTTCACGTTCACGCGAATACGGCGGAAGCGATCGCGGATGGCCTCGACTTCTTTGATTTGCCCTTGATCGAGCGCCTTGGAGTCCGCTTCACCGCCAATGTTGCGCGCGAACACGGTCGCACCGTCGATCGTGACGGCCACCGTGTGCTCGTACTCGAGCCAGCCGTACGGATAGCCGCGCAGCTCCGAGCCCGGGATCGACGAGATGATCAAGTTGATCTCGTAGGTGCCGTCGGAGGGGAAGTTGTGCTCCACGAGCAGCCCGTCGCGCGTGCCGAGCGGCAGGCCGTCGACGTGCGCCGTGCGCAGCCCGCGCTCGGCGCGGTAGTCGGCACGCGTAGGGGCGGGCGATTTCTCGCCGACGGCGAGGAGACTGATGTCGCGGGCGGCGGCCACGTACTGCTCGATGTGCGTGGGCGTCACGCGCAGCACCTCGGCGATATTGTCGAACCCGTCGCTGGCCATGTCGGCCGGCAGCAGGGAGCGCGCGTCGATGCGCACGCCGAGCAGCTCCTCGACGGCCGTGGCGTACTCGGTGCGGTTCATGCGGTGCAAGGCGACGCGCCCGGGTTCCGGGCCGCGCGCAGCAGCCGTGGCGTCGAGATGCCGTTCGAGCGCTGTCACGAGCGCGCGCGCGTCGTCGGCATCAGGCCGCGGCTCGCCGGGCGGCGGCATCAAGCCGCCGCGCAGCTTGCGGATTACTTGCTCGAAGACTTCCGGCTTCGCCGCCACGTCGGCTTCCGTCACGGCTTGAAGCGACAGCTCGCCGGCCGCTTCGGCGTCGTTGTGGCAGTCGGTGCAGAAGCGGTCGAACGTGTCGATGTGCTGCGTTAAGGTCAGCGCCGGCGGCTGTTCCGCGCAGCCCGCCAATACTGCCGCGAGTGCCGCGCTCGGCACGGCGAGCCAACGTGCGCGGCGGCGATCACAGCGAGTCACTGAGCCTCCCTGCCCACCACAGACCGTGGTAGATGTTGGCGACGAAGCGCTCGCGATTGCTGCCCCAAGCGGCGTCGAAGTCGTTCGTGACGCCGGCGTCGAGCATCTCGGCGATGCTGCGGCCTTTACGCATGAGGTTTTCGATACGCTCGCGTACCACCGTCAACATCTCGAGCTGCGCCGCCAGGTGCGAGCGCGGCTGTACGGGCCCGCTTTCGGGCACGATCAGCGTGTCGGCGCTCGTGATTTGAAGCAGCTTTCTCGTGGCGTCGACGAGCCCGCCTATCCAGCCGCCTGTGGCGTAGTCGATCACGGGGTAGGAGCCGACGGTGACCACGCCGCCGGCGGCGAGCACGTTGCGGTTCTTGAACCAGACATAGAGATCGCCGTCGGTATGCGCTTCCGGTAAGTGACCGTACTCGAGCTCTTCGTCGCCGATCCCCACGGTAAGCGGCTGCGGGTCGGTGGAGTAAAACGTACGCGTGGGCAGGGCCGCGGCGGTGCGCGGCGTGTACGTTTTGTTCTCCCAGTCGACGTAGTACTCGGTGCTCATCCACAGGCGCGTGAGCTCGTGCGCGATGATCGTGGTGTCCGGGCCGCGCATGGCTTCGTTACCGCCGGTGTGCGCGGGATGCCAATGAGTGTTGAACAGCAACTCGACGGGTAATAACCCGAGCCTGCCGCGCACGAGCTTTGCGAGCTCGGCGGCGTGCTCGGGCGCGCCGCTGTCCACGACGGCCGCGGCACCGGCCGTGCGCAGCACCACCACGTTCGTGCCGGCGCCGGCCACCAAAGTTAAATCGTCGCGCAGCGCGATCTCGCGCAGCGCAGCGGGCTCGTCTTGCGCCGCCGCGGCGCGCAGCAGCCCGCCGCAGAGGGCCGAGGCCGCGGCGGCGCCCAGCGTGGACGCCAGGAACCTTCGCCGATCCGTTGCCGCTTTGGTCATGGCCCGTATATTAGATGAGTGGCGCGTCCCGGCTGCATCTCGTCTCGCAGCCCTTGTCACTTCTTGGGCCGGCCGGCGCGTTACGTCCGGTCCGTGGCGACGGCGCACACCTCCTGACGATTGAACGCGAGCTGTCGAAGCCGCACGCGGCGGTAGCCGTGGCGGCCAATGCGCTCCGCGAGGGCCGGCAACCGCTCCGCGAGCGCGGCGTTCGTGAGCTTCAATGTCAGCACGAGGCCTTCGGGCCGTGCGCCGCCGTGCGTGAGCACGCCGTCGAGCGCGTCGAGCGTGTAGCTCGGCGCCACGTTCGCATCCATCACGAGCCAGCGGCAATCACGAAACACGCTGCGTTTGGCGTCTTTCGCGCGGGCGCGCACGTGCGTAAAGCTCGGGTGGCTCAGCACGGCCGGATCCATTTCGGCGGGGTCGATGCCCGTCACGAGCAATCCGCGCTCGAGCAACGCGAGACATGAACCGCCCGGCGAGCTGCCGATCTCGACGCAGCGGTCGCCCGCTGCAATGGGCAGCTCCGACCATTCGAGCGCCTCGACGACCTTGAAGTACGCGCGCGAGATCGGGTGTTCGGGAACCGCGATCGGCGGCACGCCGCCGGGCCAGCGCGTTTCGGGGGCCGCCGCGACATGCGTGCCGAGCCACCACTCGGTAGGCTCGACGAGCACACAATCGAGCACGCGCTCACCGTCTCTTGCCACGCAGTTCACGGC
>CAMPKU010000250.1 GCA_946887385.1 uncultured Gammaproteobacteria bacterium | reverse complement strand
GTCGTCGAAGTGCACCACCATGAGGTCGCGACGGCCGGCCAGTGCGAGATCGGCGTGAAGTTCGGCTCGCTGGTCAAAAAGGCCGACGACGTCATGACGCTGAAGTACGTCGTGCACAACGTGGCGCACAGCTTCGGCAAGACGGCCACGTTCATGCCGAAGCCGCTCGTCGGCGACAACGGCAGCGGTATGCACGTCCATCAGTCGCTCGCGAAGGGCGGCAAGAACCTGTTTACGGGCGACCTCTACGGTGGTCTGTCGCAAACGGCGCTGTACTACATCGGCGGCATCATGAAGCACGCGCACGCCATCAACGCGCTCACGAATGCGTCTACGAACAGCTACAAGCGGCTCGTGAAGGGTTTCGAAGCGCCCACGCTGCTCGCGTACTCGGCGCGCAATCGCTCCGCGTCGATTCGGGTGCCCTACGTGCAGAATCCGAAAGCGCGCCGCATCGAAGTGCGCTTCCCGGACAGCACGGCCAATCCGTACCTCGCGTTCACGGCGATGCTCATGGCCGGTCTCGACGGCATTGCGAACAAGATCAATCCCGGGCCGCCGAGCGACAAGGATCTGTACGACTTGCCGCCCGAAGAGGAAAAGCTGATCCCCACCGTGTCGTACTCGCTCGAGCAATCGCTCGAGGCGCTCGACAAGGATCGCGCGTTCTTGACCGCCGGCGGCGTGCTCAGTGACTCGACGATCGACGCGTACATCGGCCTGAAGGAAGCGGAGATCACCCGCTTCGCCATGACGCCGCACCCCGTCGAGTTCGAGATGTACTACAGCCTCTAGCGCTTGGGCTCAAAAAGCGGTTCTGTCAAATGAAAAACGTGGCGGGGTTCTCAAGATCCCCGCCACGAGTGGCAGTGAACGCCGCTCGGCGCTAAGCTTGGAGCATGCGTAAGTGGCTGATCCTATTGTCCGCGTTGTCAGCAACCGCCGCGAGCGGCGAGCCTGCCTGGACGTGGGTCGACGCCAACGGCACGGTGCATTTCTCCGACCGGCCCGTCCCCGGGGCTCGGCAAGTGGAGTTGTCCGGTGCGCAGGCGTTCACTCCGGAAGGCCCGACGCGACTGGCGCGTGCGCCGACGCCCGTCGACCGGGCGGGCACGCCTTACGACAGGGTCGAAGTCGTGTCCCCCGCGGAGCAGGAAACGCTCTGGAACATCGAGGGGATGCTTCCGGTGCAAGTGTCGTTTCAGCCTGGGTTGTTGCCGGGACATCGCTACGACTTGGCGCTCGACGGCCAGCGGCGCAACCTGAACACCACGAGCTTGAGCGGCACGCTGCCCGACGTGTTCCGCGGCGAGCACACGCTGCAAGTGATCGTCCTCGATTCGACGGGTGCGGAAGTCACGCGCTCGCCGAGCCGCACGTTCTTCGTTCAGCAGACCAGCCTGCGCAATCCCAACTAGGCGAGCGCGACGACGCGAGCCGACGCTCAATTTCGGGCGCCGCCGACGTCGCCGCCACCGCGCGGCGCGCTCGCCGCGCGCCGGGCGCCGATCACGTTCTTCAGGGCCTTTCCACGGCGCTGCTCGTCGTCGATGACGGCTTGCTCGTCACCTATCTGAATCCTGCGGCCGAAAATTTGTTCGGCATCAGCTCTCGCCGCACGCTAGGGCGCCCGCTCGCCGACGTGGTGCATCCCGCGCAGGAGCTGCTCGCGCTGTGCCAGCGTGCGCTGGCCACGGGCCTTACGTTCAGCCTGCACGAGTTCGCCGCGCGCATCGGCGAGCGCGAGATCGTGCTCGACTGCCGCGTGGCGTTGCTCGATCACGAGAGCGCGGTGGTGCTCGAGTTTCTCGACACCGAGCGCGACCGCCGCGTGCGCCGCGAGGCCGAGCTCGTTGCGCAGCAGCGGCTGTCGCGGCGCATCATTCGCCAGCTCGCGCACGAGGTGAAGAACCCGCTCGGCGGGTTGCGCGGTGCGGCGCAGCTGCTCGAAAGGCAGCTGCCGGATCCGGAGCAGAAGGCCTACACGCGCGTCATCATCGAGGAGGCGGACCGGCTCGCGGCGCTCGTCGACGGCATCCTGCGCGCAGGCGGCGCGCCGCGGCCGGAAGAGATCAACCTGCACCGCATCACGGAGCACGTGGCGCAGCTCATCGAGGCGGAAAAGCCGACCGGCGTGGAGCTCGTGCGCGACTACGACCCGAGCCTGCCGTCGATCACGGTCGACCGCAATCACATGATTCAGGCGTTCTTGAACGTCGGGCGTAACGCGATGCAGGCGCTTGGGCAGAGCGGCCGGCTGATCTTCCGCACGCGCGCGCTCACGAATTTCACGGTCGGCGGCGAACGCCATCGCTTGGTGCTGTCCGCCGAGGTCGAGGACAACGGCCCCGGCATTCCGGCCGAGCTCAAGGAGACTATTTTTTATCCGCTCGTCACGGGCCGGCCCACGGGCACGGGCCTCGGCCTCACGATTGCGCAAGATCTCGTGAGCCGCAACGGCGGCCTTATCGAATTCGTCAGCGAGCCCGGGCGCACGGTGTTCCAGATCCGCTTGCCGGTGGTCAGCGGAGGGCGGCACTGATGGCGACGCCGGGCTTGTCGGTGTGGGTAGTCGACGACGACGAATCGGTGCGCTGGGTGCTCGAGCAGGCGCTGAAGCAGGCGCACATGTTCCCGCGCGCGTTTGCCGCGGGCGAGGAGTTTTTCGACGCACTGCGGCACGGCCGGCCCGACGTTCTGATCACGGACATCCGCATGCCCGACATGAGCGGTCTCGAGCTCATGGAGCGACTCGCGCGCACCGAGCCCGACATCCCCGTGATCGTGATCACCGCACATTCGGATCTCGACAGCGCCGTGTCCGCTTATCAAGGCGGTGCGTTCGAATACTTGCCGAAGCCGTTCGACATCGATGAAGCGATCGAGCTCGTCTCGCGCGCCGCGCGGCAACGCACGCCCGGCTCGGCCGAGCAGGCGGCGGCGAAAGCCACGCCGCGCATCATCGGCCAGGCGCCCGCGATGCAAGAGGTGTTCAAGGCGATCGGCCGGTTGTCGCGCTCGAGCATGACCGTGCTGATCACGGGCGAGTCCGGCACGGGCAAGGAGCTGGTCGCGCGCGCGCTGCACGACAACTCGCCGCGCGCGGCGGCACCGTTCGTGGCGCTGAACACCTCGGCCATCGCGGCCGAGCTGCTCGAGTCGGAGCTCTTCGGTCACGAACGCGGCGCCTTCACGGGCGCCACCGAGCGGCGCATCGGCCGCTTCGAGCAGGCCCACGGCGGCACGCTGTTCCTCGACGAGATCGGCGACATGTCGCTGGCGTTGCAGACCCGCTTGCTGCGCGTGCTCGCCGAGAGCGAGTTCTTCCGCGTCGGCGGGCAAACGGCGATTCGCGTGGACGTGCGCGTGATCGCGGCCACGCACCAAGACCTTGCGCACGGCGCCGCGTCGGGGCGGTTTCGCGAGGATCTTTATCACCGCTTGAACGTGATGCGCATCGAGGTGCCGCCGTTGCGGCAACGGCGCGAGGACATCCGCGAGCTGTCGCGCTTCTACCTAGAGCAAGCGGCCAACGAGCTCGCCGTGGCGGCGAAAACGTTGAGCCCCGACGCGATCGAAGCGCTGCAACGATACGACTGGCCCGGCAACGTGCGCGAGCTCGTGAACGTCTGCCGCCGGCTCACGGTGACGGCCGCGGGGCGGGAAATCGTAGCGCAGGACTTGCCGGCCGAGCTCGGCGGCGTCGCGAGTCAGCCGCGCGCCGACTGGACGGCGGGGCTTTCGCAATGGGCCGAGGCGCAGCTTTCAGTCGCGGAGCCGCCGCCGCTCTTGAGCGACGCACTGCCGGCTTTCGAGCGCACGCTAATCTTGACGGCGCTGCGCCGCGCGCGCGGCAAACGCCTCGAAGCCGCGAAGTTGCTCGGCTGGGGCCGCAACACGCTCACGCGCAAGATCAAAGAGCTCGGTCTCGAAGGCCGCGTCTGACACCCTTCGCATCGCGATCGACTTGTCAGCAAGACGTGAGTCTGGCGGCGTCAACGGCGCGAAGTGCCCAATGACGGGCGCCGGCTGTGATGACGCACGGCCAGCACTCTTACGCCGTCTTTGACGATGCGGTACAGGAAATGATATGGAAATCTCTGGGCGTCGCCTTCAGGAAGAAGCTGCGCAGCTCGGCGTAAATTTCCTCAGCAAGCCGCTTGCCGCCCACGTCCTCATAGTGGTCCATGATCCGAGAGACGTCCGCGGCAACTCTCGGATGAAATGTGAGACGCATCACCTACGCCGGTCACGGATCAAGCCATCTAGCTGTTCGAGGGAAAGGGCCTTCTCTGGGTCCGCATCAAGCTCCGCGTCACGCCGCAACGCCTCGGCGATTCCCTCGTCCGGATCGGCGAGGACGCCCGGCAGTGAGTCGAGAATGCTCACCGCCAGCTGAGCGCGTTGCTCCTCGTTCAACGCCAGAATCTCCTTCTCGATGTCCGCGACTGCACGCATAAAAGCCTCGGTCGTAGTAGCTGTGAACGGTTCGCGGAAGAAGCCCATCCGCTCAGGGGGTACACTCGCCTCCCTTCGCATTTCTCCCACGGCACCGACGAGTATAGGGCGGAACTTTATGCCGCGGTCGCTTCGTTTCTGGGTGAAAACCGCTGAAATTATGGCCCCGGCCGACCGCCTCACGCAGCAATCGTCCGGCAACGAAGACGCGCAAGCGGGAACGGCCCGAGCCGCGCACGTATCGAGATGCTCGCCCGCATGGATCGCCCACCCGAGCGGCGCCGGTGGTCTAGCGGCGGCGCGCGATGTCGGCGCCGATCATTTCGGCGAGCTCGAGGGAGGCGAGGCCGTCGGCGCCCGAGACGATGCAGGGCGTGTCGTTGACGATGGCATCGACGAAGGCTTGGGTTTCGGCGAGCAGGGCGTCGCCCTTTTCGAGGTTCCACGTTTCCTCGCGCAGCGGGGTGCCGCCTTCGCGCCAGTCGCCGTGCTTCGTGACGCGGCGGACCTCGCCCTCGCCGAAGTCGATGGAGACGTACTGATTCGGCTGGAAGACGCGAAACCGCCGCTGCGGCGTAGTCGACACCCGCGACGCCGTCACGTTCGCGATCGCCCCGTTCGCAAACTCGATGCGGGCGTTCGCGATGTCCACGTCGTCCATGAGCACCGGAATGCCAACCGCCGACACCGCCACCGGCTTCGAGTCGACAAGCGACAGGATCACGTCGAGATCGTGAATCATCACGTCGAGGATCACGTTGACGTCGGCGCCGCGGCCCTTGAACGGCGCGAGCCGATGGCACTCGATGAAGCGCACCGTCGTCAGCGTCTCGCGCGCGGCGAGCAGCGCGGGATTGAAACGCTCGACGTGCCCCACTTGCAGCTTCAGGCCGCGCTCGTCGGCAAGCTTCGTGAGCTGCGCCGCCTCCGCGCTCGTGCGCGTCATCGGCTTCTCGACGAGTACGTGCACGCCGTTTTCGAGAAAGAACTTCGCGAGCGCAAAATGCTCCGCCGTCGTGGCCGCAATCGTCACCGCGTCTACGCGGCCGACGAGCTCGCGATGATCCTGCACGGCCGTCGTGCCCACTTCGGCCGCAACGGCGCGGCCGCGGACGAGGCGGAGGGACGAGAGGACCTGCAGCTGCTCG
>CAMPKU010000249.1 GCA_946887385.1 uncultured Gammaproteobacteria bacterium | reverse complement strand
CGATGCGCACCGCGACCACGATGCGAGCCATGCGCGTCCGCGCACGCGGGCAGCCGCTGTCCGCGGACCACGTTCCGATCCCCGAGCCGCGCGACGGCGAAGTGTTGCTCAGGGTCGCGGCCTGCGGCGTCTGCCGCACCGACTTGCACCTGCTCGATGCGGAGCTGCCCGGTCTACGTTACCCGTTGATTCCAGGCCACGAGATCGTGGGACGCGTGGTGCGCGCCGGCCGCGGTGTGACGTCACTCGCCGAAGGCGACCGCGTAGGCGTACCGTGGCTCGCTCGCACGTGTGGCTTTTGCGAGTACTGCGTGCGCGGTCTCGAGAATCTCTGCGAGCGCGCGGCGTTTACGGGCTACACCGTGGACGGCGGCTACGCCGAGTACACGACGGCCGACGCGCGCTACTGCCTGCCCCTGCCCGCTCGCTATAGCGACGTCGAGGCGGCGCCCTTGCTCTGCGCAGGTCTGATCGGCTACCGCGCCTACCGCGCGGCCGGCGAAAGCGCGCGGCTCGGGCTCTACGGCTTCGGGGCGGCAGCCCATCTGCTCGCGCAGGTGGCGCGCGCCGACGGGCGCGACGTGTACGCGTTCACGAAGCCCGGCGACACGGCAGGCCAAGCATTCGCACGCGAGCTCGGGGCGGTTTGGGCAGGCGCAGCAGACGAGCGGCCTCCCGTCGCACTCGACGCCGCCATCATCTTTGCTCCGGTAGGCAGTCTCGTGCCGGCAGCGCTCGCCGTAGTGCGTAAGGGCGGCCGCGTGGTCTGTGCCGGCATCCACATGAGCGATATCCCCGCATTCCCGTACCGACTGCTCTGGGGAGAGCGCTCGATCGCATCGGTAGCCAATCTCACGCGCGCCGACGGCGCCGACTTCATGCGCATTGCGGCGCGGCTCACGCTGCGGCCCGCCGTAGAGCCGTTCGCGCTCGCGGACGCGAACGAGGCGCTCACGCGGTTGCGGGACGGGCGCCTGCGCGGCGCCGCCGTGCTCGTTCCGCGTAAAGACGCAACCTGAGCGCTGCGCTACGGCGTGCGGCTACTATTGCGGCGCCGCATCGCTGCGGTAGCGCCCCACGTAAGCCGCCTTCGCCACGACCTTGCCTTCCATGGCGGCCAGCAGCTCCGGCCGCCCCGCGGTGTTCGGTAAATCGAGATTGGCGCTTAGCGCATAAAGCTCGAACACGTAGTGGTGATAGCGCGGCCCGGCAGGCGCGCCCGGACCGAAATACGAGTTCTGGCCGGCGATGTTGCGGCCGGTCACGGAGCCCTCGGGCAGCCGTCCCTCGGGGATGCCCTTCGCCGCCGCGGGGATGTTCCAGGCGATCCAGTGCAACACGTCGTTCGTGCCGCCTTGGAGCGCGACGTCGAGGTCATGAAAAATGATCGCGTAGCTCACGGTAGTGTCGGGCGCATTCGAGAACGTGAAGCCCGGCTGCACGCCTTCGCGGCCTGCATACTTCTGCGGCACGATGCCGCCGTCCTGGAACGCCGTGCTTTCCATCAATAGCGGCGGCAAGCGGAATCCGCCGCCTCCACCCTGCGCAAACGCGGCGCCGCAGAACGTGCTGAGAATTGCCAGCGCGGCCACTCGTATCAGTCGCATGATCGTGCTCCTCGGATTGCCTGGTCTCGGACGGCGAGAATGGTGCTTTTCGGCGGCCGGCGCAATCGCCGCTCGGGCGTCAGCTCCCGCCGTCGCGGTACGCGTCTTCGATGCCTGGCCGATTCTTGAACTTGCGGTGCGTCCAGAAGTATTGCTCGGGGCATTCGCGAACGAAAGCTTCTAACACGGCCATCAGCTTCGCCGTGTCGTCGATCGCGTCGCGGCTCGGCACCCCGGGAAGCGGCGCGTGGAAGCGCAGCAAGTAGCCGGAGTCGTCGGGCAGCCGCCGGTAGAACAGCGGAACGATCGCGGCTCCGCTCACTCGGGCGAGACGGGTCGGCGCTGTGCTCGTCATAGCCGGCTGCGAGAAGAACGGCACCAGCTCGCCGCTGTCGACACGCGCTTGGTCGGGCGCGTACCACACCACGGCATTGCGAGCGAGCATCGCGAGCATCTCGCGCACGTCGTCGTTCGCCACCGAAATATGCGCGTAACGGCCGCGGCCGCGCGTTTGCAGGGCATTGAGTAACGGGTTGCGCCGCTGCCGGAACATGAACGCGTACAACGGCACGAGCGGTTTGATCGCCGGCGCGCACATCTCGATCGTCGTGAAGTGCCCGGAATACAGCAGCACGCCTTTGCCGCGAGCGACGGCGTCTTGCAAATGCTCCAGGCCCTCGATTCGGTACAGACCCTCGCGCCGCTCCGGAGAGCCGTACCATGCCACCGCGAGCTCCGCGACGAACGCTCCGACGTTTGCGAAGTGCTGCGCCAGAATGGCCTCGATTGCCGCTGCATCCAGGTGTGGAAAGCACAGCGCCAGATTGCGCCGCACGATGCGCCTGCGCCGGCGCGACAACACGCCCGACAGTCGGCCGAGCAGCTTGTGCAACCGAAGGACGAAGCCCCACGGAAGCGCCGCAGACAGGCGCAGCCAACCGTCGAACAACCAGGTGGTCCAGTAGCGCGGCGAGCGGCAACGCGCCAGCACGAGCTCGGGCGCCGCATCCAAAAGGGCCTTTACTTCGGCTCGGCCTCTGCGCGGATGATTGGACGGCGCACGGCCCGAGGAGTCAATTTCAACGGTCGCGTCTCGAAGTCTACCCGGCCGTCTCACCACCTCTCCTCGTTCTATTGCACCTGAGCCTCTGCCGGAAGGCCGGCCCCGCATCCTAGTCCGCTGGGTCCGCCCCAGGCAACGGTGGCCGGGCGCGGCGCGAACTCCGGCCGAGGCCGGCAGTCGAATTCGCGTGCGGCAAAACGTGCTAAGTTTGCTGAAGAACAAGAACGGGAGGATGCCCATGAGACTGCCGCGCGCGGTTCGCGCTTGCTGGTTCACGCTGGCGTTGTTCCTCACCGCCTGTGACGCTACTGACCCGCAGCAGGAGCAGCCACCGCAAGCGCAGACGCAGCCGGGGCCGGCCGGCGGCGTCACGCACGTCACCACCGTAGAAGGGATTGCCGAGTACCGGCTCGACAACGGCCTGCAGGTGCTGCTGTTCCAGGATCCGTCGAAGGCCACGATTACCGTCAACATGACCTACCTCGTCGGCTCAGTGGACGAGAGCTACGGCGAGACGGGCATGGCCCACCTGCTCGAGCACATGCTGTTCAAAAGCTCCACGAAATTTCCCGACATTCTTGCCGCCATCCGCAGCCGCGGCGGACAGTTCAACGGCACCACCTCGTGGGACCGCACGAACTATTTCGAGACGTTCGATGCCACCGAAGAAAATCTCGAGTGGGCGCTCGACCTCGAATCGGATCGCATGATCAACGCATCCGTCTCACGCAGCGATCTCGATACCGAAATGACGGTGGTGCGCAACGAGTTCGAGCAAGGCGAGAACAGTCCGACGCGCGTGATGTTCGAGCGCGTGCTTTCCTCCGCGTACCTGTGGCATGGCTACGGTAAATCGCCGATCGGCAGCCGCAGCGACATCGAGAACGTGCCCATTCCACGCTTGCAGGCGTTCTACCGGCGCCATTATCAGCCTGACAACGCCGTGCTCGTCGTTGCGGGCCGCTTCGAAGAGCAGCGAGCGCTCGAGCTCATCAATCGGTACTTTGGCGCGATCCCACGGCCCGAGCGGGAGCTCAGCGACAATTACACCCTCGAGCCCACGCAAGACGGCGAGCGCGAAGTCATCGTGCGCCGTGTGGGCGACGTGCGAATCCTCATGGCGGGCTATCACGCTCCTGCGGGCGCGGATGAAGACTTCGTGCCATTGCAGATCGCAGCGGAGGTGCTGGGCGACGAGCCCTCGGGCCGGCTTTACCGGGCACTCGTCGAAACGGGCCTCGCATCGCAAATCGGCGTGCAAGCGCTGCAGCTGCGCGATCCCGGCATGGTGATCTTTTTCGCGCTGCTGCCCGCAGACGGCTCGCTCGAGGAAGCGCGCGCTGCCATGGTCGCCACCATCGACAGCCTCGCCGAAAACCCGATTACGGCCGACGAGGTGGAGCGCATTCGCAACCAGGCGCTCTCCGGCTTCGAGCAGCAAATGAACGACTCGCAGTCCGTGGCCATCCAGCTCAGCAACTGGGCGTCGATCGGCGACTGGCGTCTGATGTTTCTCGACCGCGACCGCGTGCGCGCGGCAACCGCCGAGAACGTGCAGCAAGCCGCGCTCGAGTATCTCAAGAGCTCGAACCGCACCGTGGGGCTCTTCATTCCCGGCGAGCCGGATCGCAGCGAGATTCCGCCGCGGCCCGACGTCACGGCAATGCTCCAAGGCTACGAGGGCGACGAGGCGCGCGCCGAGGGCGAGGCATTCGACCCAACGCCGGCCAACATCGACTCGCGCACGTCGCGCGTGGATTTACCCGGCGGCATCAAGCTCGTGATGCTGCCGAAGGAAACGCGCGGGGACGCCGTGAACGCGGTGATCCGCTTGAATTACGGCGACGAGCGCAGCTTGCGCGGCCCGGGGCGCCTTGCGGGCTTGACCACGCAGATGCTGATGCGCGGTACACGCTCGAAGTCGCGGCAAGACATTCAGGATGAGCTCGCGCGCTTGCAGAGTCAGGTCGGCATCGGCGGCGTCGCGGGTCTCGCCTCCGCCAACATCCAGAGCACACGCGAGAACCTTGCTGCCGCGATCGCGCTCGCGATCGAAGTGCTGCGCGAGCCCGCCTTTTCCGACGCCGAGCTCGCGACGCTGAAGGAGCTGCTCATCACGAATCTCGAATCGTCACGGAGCGAGCCGCAAGCCATCGTCGGGCGCGCCTACGGGCGCCACTGGGCCCGCAACTATCCGCGCGACGATCCCCGCTACGTGCTCACGCTCGACGAGGAGCTCGAGTTCGTCAACGGCGTGACCGCCGCCGATCTGCGCGAATTTCACGAGGAGTTTTTCGGCGCCTCGAACGCGGAGGTTGTGGTAGTGGGCGACTTCGATCCTAACGAGGTGCGCACCCTGCTCGCGGAACGCCTAGACGGCTGGCGCAGCCCGAAGCCGTTCAGCGACATGCTGACGCTGTACGACAATCTGGCGACGGATCCGATCACCCAAGAATTCAATACGCCGGACAAGGAGAACGCGTTCTTCCTGGCCGGCATGCGGATTAAAATGCAGGACTCGCACGCGGACTATCCTGCGCTCGTGCTCGGCAACTACATCTTGGGATCGGGGGCCGCGTCGCGGTTGTTCAGCCGCATCCGCGGCCGCGAGGGGTTGAGCTACGGCGTGAGCTCTGGCTTCAGTGCGTCGCCGCGCAGCGACGCCGCATCGTTTACGGTCAACGCGATCGCGGCGCCGCAGAATGCCGCGCGTGTCGAAGAGTCGTTCCGCGATGAGCTCGCGACGGTGCTCCGCGACGGCTATACCGCCGAGGAGTTCGCGGAGGCCAAGCGCAGCTGGGCCCAAGCGCGCCAGGTCGGCCGCACCGAAGACGGCGGCTTGGCGAACCAGCTCGGCCTGTGGACGCACGTGGGGCGCACGATGGCATGGGACGCCGAGCTCGAGGCTCGTGTGGCGGCGTTGACCGTGGAGGAGGTGCGCGATGCGATGCGCCGCCATCTCGACGTGGAGAA
>CAMPKU010000248.1 GCA_946887385.1 uncultured Gammaproteobacteria bacterium | reverse complement strand
GGCGTAGCCCCGACTCACGCCGCGGATAGCCGGTCGAGCCACTCCGCGAGCGGCACGATCTTGATACCTTCGCGCTCCTGCCGTTTGTCGAGATCGAGGACGAGCTGGAGCGATTCTTTCGGCCGCAGCTTCCGCGTGTAGTAGCGCAGGCTCTGGCTCAGGCTCGCGTCGCCCGCCTGCCCGTCACGAGCAGCGGCGGGCGGTTGCCGAACTCGTCGGCAACGCCCGTCAGCAGGTTCTTCCACTTCGGCGCCTTATGCAACTCGTCGAGCACGACGAGCGACGCGTCCTTGGGCAAAGCGATGTCGCGAATGATCTTCCGGTCGCCGACGACGTCCCGGTTCAGGTAAACGCCGCGCTCGTCGAGCAGCGCCTTAGCGAGCGTCGTCTTGCCGCATTGCCGGGACCGGCGAGCAGCACCATCTTTTTCCGTAGATCGCGCCGCAGCGTCTCAGCCAGGTACCGCATATGGCCATTCTAAAGCCTCTTTTAGATTGGTCACGGCTAAAGTAAAGGCCGCGTTATTTCAGACAGGCCGCCGCTTTCCAGGCACGGCGTAACTCCGCGAATTCGCCAGATTCGCGCTTGATTTGCGGGCTGATGGCCGTGGTAGCCTCGAGCCATGACGAGGGCTTTGAAGAAAGATGCGACTTACGCGGACCTCTGCGCAGTCCCGGAGAACTTCGTCGCCGAGATTCTCGGCGGCGAGCTTTACGCGTCGCCGAGGCCCGCCTTCCCTCATGCGCGCGCCTCCTCGGCGCTCGGCATCCTGATCGGCGGGCCGTTTCAGCTCGGCGTCAACGGTCCTGGGGGCTGGCTGATGCTCGACGAGCCGGAGCTGCACTTCGGCGCCGACGTGCTCGTGCCGGATCTCGCGGGCTGGCGCAGGGAGCGGGTACTCGGCTGGTCGGATGAGGCGTATCTCACGCTGGCGCCGGATTGGCTCTGCGAAGTGCTGTCACCGTCTACCGAGCGAATCGACCGCACGAAGAAGCTCAACATCTACGCGCGAGAGAGTGTGCGCCACGTTTGGCTGCTCGACCCGTTGCAGCGGACGCTCGAGGTGTTGCAGCTCGAAGGCAACCGTTGGTCTAAAGCTGCGACGCACGAAGGCAGCCGGCGCGTCCGCGCGGAACCGTTCGGTGCCGTCGAGCTCGACCTCGGCGCTCTCTGGCACGGCTAATCGTCGCGCCGCGCACGCCAGCGTTGCCGCGACCGCCGCAGCGTGATCGCTTGCCACGGCACGCGCACGGCGCGGGCCAGCCGCTCGATCAACAGCGGGCGATAAAGCGCCGCGTCTTCGGCCGATAGTGTGCCGGGCTCGCGGTCGGGATCGATGCGGCGGCCGTATTTGAGCTTCACCCACGCGTTCAAGTCCATCTGCATCAACGGCTCGAACGCGAAGCGATTGAACAGCGCGTTCGTCGCGCTACGCCGCACGGCGATGCCGAAGTCGAGCAGATACGGGCGCTCGCCGGCGCCCACGATGATGTTGTCCTTGCGCTTTAGATCGCCGTGGGCAACGCCGGCCGCGTGCATGGCCTTCACCGTCTCGAGCAGCTTGGCGAAGAATTCCTCGCGGTCCGCGATTCGCGCCTCGTGCTCGCGCAGCGACGGTCCTGCGATGAGCTCGAGCACCAAGTACTCGCCGCGTATCAGGCCGAACGAGCGCGGCACGCCGGCGATGCCATGCAGCCGGTCGTAAACGGCTTGCTCGCGCCGCAACAGCGTTCGCCACAGGCCGGCTAGCGGCCCGCCACGGTGCGGTTTTTTGACGACCACGGCGCCCAGCGACGTCTCGTAGAGGTGCACTGAAGCCTGATAGCCGCTGCCGAGCACGCGCCCCGCGCCGGAGTCGATGGCCGCTTCGAGCTCGGCCGTTAGCGCAGGCGACGCTCGCGGGCCGACCGTCACGTCACCGGAACGCCAGCCACGCGATCCACGCGGCGCAAAGCAGCGCCAGCGCGACGAACACCAGCTCGCCGTTGCGCGTGTTGCTCACGGCGAGCGACCAGCGCCGATCGCCGGCGCCGGCCGGCGGCACGCCGCCGAGCCGCGGGAGGAGAGCGGGCGTGCGCGCGGACCACTGTTCCCAAGCGGCGCCGAAGAGGCGGTGTAGCTTGCGGTCTTCGTACTCGATGGCCGTGGGGTAGTAGAACCAAAAAAAGAGCAAAGCCAGCGGAATCCCCCACCAGCGCGAGCCTGCCACCGCGAACCCAGCCACGAGCAAAATGTTGCCCGTATAGAGCGGATGGCGCACGAAGCGATACGGCCCGTCGGTGGCGAGCTCCTGGTTTTTGACGATGAAGCCGCTCGCGTAGAGGCGCACAAACGCGCCCGCGGCCGCAAAGGGCAAGCCGATAGCCGCGAGCAGCGGAAGCGGGGCCGCCGTGGCCGCATACAGCACGATCAGCACCACGGCGAGCAGCTGCCGGGCCGCTTCGTGATAGCGCAGCTCGCGGATAACGTGAGCTACACCCGTAAGTGGCGGGAGGTCGGCGGTGCGGTGAGACATCGGTGCAGAGTTTCCTACGAGTGAAAGCAGGCGGGGCTAGTGACGTCGCGAGGCCGCGGCGAACGCGTCGCGCGTTAAGTTGCGATGGCCATCGGCCGTGACCTCGACGTTGTCCTCGATGCGAATGCCGCCAAACGGCACGAGGCGCTCGACCATGGCGCGATTGAGCCGCGCCTCGTGCTTTGCGAGCATCGCCCGCAGCAACGACGGGATGAAATAAAGGCCGGGCTCGATCGTCACCACGAACCCGGGCGTCAGCGTGCGCGTCAGGCGCAAGTACGGATCTTGCGCGGGTGGCTCGCGCTTACGCCCGGTCGCGTCCGCGAGGTGGCCACCGGCATCATGCACCTGCAAACCGAGCAAGTGGCCCAGGCCGTGCGGCAAGAAGCCGCGCGTGATGCCGCGGGACACCGCTTCATCGGCGCTACACGTGACGAGCTGGTGCTCGCGCAGCACGGTTGCGAGCTGGCGCTGCGCGAACGCGTGCAACACGACGAAGTCGACGCCGGGCTTCACTTCCTCGCAGATGCGCTGCTGGAGCGAATCCATCGACGCGATCAGCGCTGCGAAATCGTCGTCGGCCGAAGCGGAATACGTGCGCGTGATGTCGGAGGCGTAGCCCAAGTGCTCGGCGCCCGCGTCGATCAGCAGCGACCGCTTGACGGCCGGCAGCTCGGCGCGCATGTGCTGGTAGTGCAGCGTTGCGGCGTGCTCGTTCAAGCCGATGATGTTGCCGTACGGCAGCTCGATCTCGCGCTGACCGCTCGCGGCCAGATACGTCTGGTGCAGCTCGAGCTCCGTGGCGCCTTGCTTGAACGCGGCCGCAACGGCGAGATGACCGCGCACGGCCGTGGCCTGTGCGCCGCGCATGCAGAGCAGCTCGTACGTCGTTTTCACGGCGCGTGAGTAGTCGAGGTGATTCAAGAAACGCGGGTCGTTGATCGCCGGTTGAGTGGCCGCGCCGCTGCCGCGAGCCGCGCGTTCGGCAGCTGAGCCGATGGCCACCCAGCGCGCGCCGCTGCCCGACAGCTTGCGGGCCTCGGCATCGTTTTTCGCGATGCGGATGTCGAAATGCTGCGTCCAGTAGCCTTCGGGGTCGCTCGGCGGCTCGTGCCAGTAATCGTCCACCTGCTTGTACACGAGCATCGGCCGCTGGCCCGGAACGAGCCGAAGGAACGAGCCCGGCGCCTGCGTGAGCGGCACCCATGCCTTGAAGTACGGCTCCACGCGGAACGGATAGGTTTGGTCGTCGCGAAACACCACGCGCTCGTCGCCGGCGAAGATCACGGCGCCGTCGAAGCCCGTGGCTCTGAGCGCCTCGTCGAGCCGCTGGTCGAGAATCGCAAGATGAGCGCCGTATTCGCTCGCAAGCCTAGCCGCAAGCTCCTCGCGCGAGGCGAACGGGGCATCGGGACTCGAAGGGCTGATCGTAAGGGTGCTGCTCATCGGTTAGCGGGCCATCATAGACGTCCCGCCGGCCCTTGCCCAAGGCCGGCGCGCCGCTTGACCCTCGCCGGCACGCCGCGGAGACTGCCGCTTCGCGTCGATCCTAAAGGAGCGCGCCGTGAGTGAAGCCGTCGAATCTCTGCTCAGCCATTACGAATCCGGCCGTTTGAGCCGCCGCGACTTGGTGGCGCTGCTGACGGCGGCCGCCGTGGCCCCGCAGACCGTTGCCGCTCAGGCCGCGGCTTTGAAAGCGGCAACCTTGAACCACGCGAGCCTGATCGTCTCGGATCTCGACCGCTCGGTGGCGTTTTATCGCCGCGCCTTCGACTTGAGCGTGAAGAGCACACAGCAAGGCGGCGTCAACCTCGCTGTCGGCGACGCGTTCCTCGGCATCTATCAGGGCGGCCCCAATGCGATGCCGCACATCAATCATGTTTGCTTCGGTATCCGCGGGTTCGATCCCGCGGCGACGGTCGCCGCGCTCGAGGGCCAAGGACTGCCGGCGGAGTCCCGCACGCGCGACGGCGTAACGCAGGTCTACACGGCCGATCCCGACAATTTGCGCATTCAGCTCCAAGACGTGAGCTTCTGCGGCGGCGTGGGACCACTCGGCAACGAGTGCCGCGCCTGAAGAGGCGCTGCCGGAGCGTAAGTCATGGAAGTCGTGTTGACGGGCATCAAGCCCACGGGCGAGCCGCACATCGGCAACTACGTCGGCGCCATGAAGCCCGCGGTTGCCGCGAGCCGGAATCCGAGTTTTCTTTCGTATTTCTTCCTCGCCGACTACCACGCGATCGGCGGCGACGCCGACGCCATGACGCGCTCGACGCTCGAGATCGCGGCCAGTTGGCTCGCGGTGGGGCTCGATCCGAGCAAAGTCGTGTTGTACCGGCAATCCGACGTGCCCGAAATTCCCGAGCTCACATGGATCCTGCATTGCGTGACCGCCAAGGGCCTCATGAACCGGGCGCACGCATACAAGGCTGCCGTGGCCGAGAACGAAGCCACCGCGGGCCGCGATCCGGACCAAGCCGTCATGATGAATCTCTACTCCTATCCGATTCTCATGGCCGCCGACATCCTGATGTTCAAAGCCGGTAAGGTGCCCGTGGGTAAGGACCAGAAACAGCACGTCGAGATGGCGCGCGACATCGCGCAGCGCTTCAACCACCACTTCGGCGACACGTTCGTGCTGCCCGAAGCCGTGATCGGCGACAACATCGCCACGTTGCCGGGCTTGGACGGGCGCAAGATGAGCAAGAGCTACGGCAACGTGATCCCGCTTTTCGCCGGCGAAAAAGCGCTGCGCAAGCTCATCATGAAGATCAAGACCAACTCGCTCGAGCCGGGGCAGCCGAAGGACCCGAGCGACAGCGCGCTGTTCGACATCTACTGCGCGTTCGCCACGGACGAGGAAGCGGCCGGCGTGCGCAAGCGCTACGCCGAGGGTATCGGCTGGGGCGACATGAAGCAGCTCTTGTTCGAGCGCATCAACGCTGAGATCGCGCCCGTGCGGGCGGAATACGAGCGCCTCATCGCCAATCCGCGCGAGATCGAAGATGTGCTGCGGCACGGCGCCGAGCGGGCGCGCGCCGTGAGCCGGCCGTTCCTCGCTCAGATCCGCGACCGCGTCGGGATTCGGCCGCTGGCGCGCTAGCCGGTTCGCCTAAGGGCCTACGACGCTCGCAGCGCGGCGACGTAGTCGCGGATCGCGCGGCTGGCCGTGGGC
>CAMPKU010000247.1 GCA_946887385.1 uncultured Gammaproteobacteria bacterium | reverse complement strand
CGAGCTCGGCTTCGACGCGTCGGGGCAGATGCTCGAAGCGATGCCGTACCACGGCGAGTTCAGCGACTCCGTGTTCATGGGCACGACGATCGTCGCGCAAGCCGGCGCGTTGACCGGCGAGCGCAAGTACTTCGACATGGCCGATCGGCATCTGCGCTTCATGCAGCAGCTCGATCTCAGGCCCGACGGCCTCTATCGGCATCAACCGGCGGCGGACGCGGCCTGGGGGCGCGGCAACGGCTTCGCCGCGCTCGGCCTCGCATTGACGCTGTCGGAGCTGCCTCGCGATCACGAAGGCTACGCGCATGCTTTGCGCAGCTACCGAAACCTGATGGCCGCGTTG
This sequence comes from uncultured Gammaproteobacteria bacterium, assembly GCA_946887385.1. The sequence goes on along the minus strand of CAMPKU010000247.1, from coordinate 5,388 downwards.
CTGCCGCTGCAGACTCGCGACGGGCTATGGCGGAACGTGCTGGATCACCCCGGCGCGTATGCGGAATTCTCGGCCACGGCGATGATCGGCTTCGCACTGAAGCGCGGGCTCGACAACGGCTGGATTGACGGGCGCGACTACGAACGCGCCGTCGATCTCGCGTGGACGGCCGTGAATTCGCGTTCCTCGTCGTCGGGCACGTTCATCGACGTGTGCGAGTCGACGGCGCGCATGACGTCGCTCGAGCAGTACCTTAAGCGCGCCGCAATCTCGGGCGCCGACCCTCGCGGCGGCGCCATGGCACTGCTATTCGCAACCGAGCTCATGGAATAGATGGTCGAGAAGCACGCCAACACCGCCATCGTTTTCGCCGACATCAGCGGCAGCACGAAGCTTTACGTCGACGTGGGCGACGAGCGGGCGCGCGAGATTGTCGCGCACACCCTCGACGTGTGGTCGTCGCTCACGACCGAGGCCGGCGGCCACGTCATCCAGCTACGCGGCGACGGCATGCTGTGCATGTTCCCGACTGCGGAGTCGGCGTTGCAGGCCGCGGTGCGGATGCGCGACCTGCCCTACCAGCCGCCGCTGTCGATGCACGCCGGCGTGCACGTGGGCTCGGTGCTGCACGAGGCCGAGCAACTCTACGGCGACGTAGTCAACGTCGCAGCGCGTATGGCCGACATCGCGAAAAAATTCGAGATCGTGCTCACAGCCGCCGCGCAGCAGCAGTTACCGGACTCCCAGCACGCGAGGCGTTTGCGGCTCATCCGGGGAGTGCCCGTGAAGGGTAAAGCGGCGCCGATGGACATCTATCTCTTGCCCGACGATCGGCGCGGGCTCACCGACTATCAGCCGCCGCTGCGCAAGACGGCGGCCGGCGGGCTCAGCCTGCACTATTCCGGCAGCCGGTTGCTCATCGGCGCGGGGACGGGAGCGTGCGTCATCGGCCGCGACGACGACTGCCGATTGCGGATCGAGCATCGGCTCGTGTCGCGGCGTCACGCCTCGATCGAGTGCGTGGCGGGCAAGTTCTTTCTGCAGGACCACAGCACCAACGGCACGTACGTGGCCGAGCGCAGCGGCAGTCCCGTGCTCGTGCACCGGGAGTTGCTGCAGCTCAAGGAGCCGGGCGTCATTTCCCTCGGCGTCGAGCCGCAGCTCAACGCCGCCCACTCGATCGTGTTTTCGTTCGAGCGTTGATCGGGAGCTCAAACCGCGAGCGCGAGCGCCGCGAGGACGAGCGCGTAAGCCGCCGCCGCCACGCCGATACCGACGAGGAACGCGGTATAGGCGAGCTGCAGGTACCGATACTTCGTGAGCAATGCGTCACCCATGGCGTAAAGCTGCCGCGAGAGACTGTCGTAGACCAGCCTGCGGCTCTTTCCGAGCGTGCGCACGCCCACCTCGAAATCGGCGAGCGGCATGCTCAAGAAGTGCCCGAAGAACAGCAAATTTCCCCGATTGTTTTGCACGTCCTCGAGCGTCACGGGCGCGCGGTCGATGCGCGGCCGAGCGCCAAGAATGGCGAACGCCAGCGAAACCAAGCAGCCGGCCACGAGCAAAAGGCTCGGCAGCAGCGTCCACGACCAAGTCTCGAAACGCGGCGTGACCACGGCGATGATGGCCGAGACGATGAGGCCGTTGATGCTGATCAAGATGCCGGCTTTCTGATCGGCGAGCTGACTGAGCGAGATGTGGTTCTGATAGGTCACGCGGAACAGCGTCTCGATGCCGCGGCGCCGCTCGGCGCGCTTACCGCTCTTCGGCGTGTCGGTAGCGGGCGCTTCCGTGTCTGCGGGAGCCGCCGGCGGCTCGGGCTGCGAATCCGCGAGTTGCTGCGTCATCGAAAGTCTTGCTCATTTGGCAGCCGCCTGCCGCACGAGCCGAAGGATAGCCCACTCCTCGCCGATTGTTGACGTAGTTGCATTGGACCGCGCCCGCGGCCGTCCGTATGATCGACGTCGGCCGCTAGAGCCCAATCAGAGGCATACGCCCATGTGGCTTACCCTGCGAGTCCGGTCCGGTAGGCGAAGCGTCGCGGCTACGGCCGCCCTGGCCTTCGTTTTCTGCGTTTCCGAGCTCCGCGCCTCAGCCGACGTCTTTACCGACGATGCGGTGCTCGAGCTCGCGCTATCCGCCCCGCTCTCCGCCGTATTCCGCGCGCGCCAGAACCCGGAGTATCAGCCGGCGACGCTCGCGTATCGCAACGCCGCCGGCGACGACGTCACGGTACCGCTGCGCGTCCGCGTGCGCGGTAAATCGCGCGCCGCGGTCTGTAGCTTCCCGCCGCTGCTGCTGAACTTCCGCACCGGCGACCTGGCGGGCACGTTGCTCGAAGGCGAGGACCGCCTGAAGCTCGTCACGCATTGCGATGCGAGAGACTCCTACGACGACTACGTGTTGCTCGAGTATCTCGCTTACCGCGTGCTCAACTTGCTCACGCCGCAGAGTTTGCGCGCACGTCTCGTCACTGTGAGCTACACGGATTCCGGCCGCGAACGCGACTTAGGCACCCGGCGCGGCGTGTTGCTCGAGGACGAGGAGCGCTTCGCCGAGCGTCAAGGATGGACGATGTTCGAGGGGCCCGCCGTCGAACGCGCTCAGTACGAGCCGGAAGCTCTCGCGCTACTCGACGTGTTCCAGTATCTGATCGGCAACACGGATTGGTCGGCATTCGCGGGGCCGCGCGGCGAGGACTGCTGCCACAACGTCGTGCCGTACGTGCGAGCCGACGGCACCTTCGTGCCCGTGGCGTACGACTTCGACGCGTCGGGCATCGTCAATCCGCCGCACGCGGCGCCCGACCAGCGATTGCCGATTCGCAACGTGCGGCAACGGCTGTATCGCGGCCGTTGCCGCGCGCCCGCAGAGCTCGCGCCGATCTTCGCCCGCTTCGAGCAGCAAAAGTCTTCGATCGTTGCGTTGTTCGACGAAAGCCAAGGGCTCGACGCAGAGGTCGCGGCGCGCGCGCGCGCATACGTCGAGGATTTTTTCGCCGTGCTCGGCGACGAGGAGCGCCGTCAGAAGGCGTTTTTCGACGTTTGCGACAACTGATTTAGCTCACCCGGGACGCCCGTGTGATACTGGCGTCACCCCATCGAAGAGGCATTACCACGCGCGCCAAGATCCTTTGGTTGTTTCAGGAGCTGCGGCGGCGTCAAGTATTCAAGGTCGGGGGCGCCTACGCCGTCGGCGCCTGGGTGATCGTGCAGCTCACGGACATCGTGGCCCCCGATCTGCACGCGCCCGAAGGCACGGTACTGTTCGTGCTCGTCGTCGCGGTCATCGGCCTGCCCGTGGCCATTGCGCTCAGCTGGATTTATGAGCTCACGCCGCAGGGGTTCAGGGAGACAAGTAACCTACTAACGAACGGCCCCGCCGTCGTGGGCTCAGCGAGCGCTTTGCCTTCACAAAATGCACTTGCGGCCGTCGCCGTGCTGCCGTTCGGCAAGCTCACTCCGGGAGCGCAACACGCGTATCTCGCCGACGCGCTGCCGATCGAGCTCCAGTCGCTGCTGTCCCGCATGCCCGAGTTGCGCGTCGTGTCGCGCCAATCGGCCGTCGCACACTCCGGCGCAGGCACCGACTTGAAGACGATGGCGCGCGACTTGCGCGTCCAGTACATGATCTCGGGCAGCGTCGCCGAGATCGGCGAGCGGTTGCAGATCCACGTGCAGCTCGACGACGCCGTCGACGATACGCTGCTATGGTCGGAGCGCTACGACGTCGCGGCCGCCGACGTCGAGAGTTTGCAACGGGAGATCAGCGAGAAAGTCGTGGCTACGTTCGGCGGGGAGCGGCTGCGCACGGAAATTCGCCGTGCCAACGAGGGCGCTGCGGCCGACTCCAACGCCTGGCAGCTCGTGCAAAAAGCGCGCGGGTATCTGCTCGACTACACGCCCACCTCCATTGCCGCCGCGATCCCGCTTCTGCGCCGTGCCGTGGAGCTCGACCCGCAATATGCCGTGGGCTACGCAACCCTGGGGCTCGTCACGGCGGAGAAGACTTTGAACGCTTTGAGCGCCGATGCCGACGCGGACCGGCGCTTCGCGCTCGAGGTCATCGCCCGCGCCGAGCGGCTTGCACCGCGCGACGCCGTGGTGCTGCGGGCCGCGGGCTGCGTCCACGCCTACACGGGCAACCATCGCTACTCGATCGAGCTGCTGCGCCGCGCCGTGAAGCTCGCGCCGTACGACCTCGGCGCCTGGGGTTATCTCGGTTGGCCGCTCGTCGCCACCGGCAACGCCGCCGACCTTACCGAGGTGCACGAAATCGTCGAACGGTTGCTGGCCACGTCGCCCCAGCATCCCGGGCGCGTGTATTGGCTGTTCCACCGCTCCGTGGCTTATGCGTGCGCCGACGACTGCGAGCGCGCGCTCGCGGAGGCCGAGGAATATACGTCCGAGCAGCCGCGATTCTCGTTGGGCTCGTTGCACCTTGCGAACGTGCTCGGCCGGCTCGGCCGGCACGACCATGCACGCGAAGCCGTCGAGCGGTCGCTACAGTACAACCCGCTCATGACGGCTGCGTACTACGCCGACCTGATGACCGTGCTCACGGACCAGGCCGCCGTGGTCGACAAGCGCACCAGCGGCCTCGCGAGCGCCGGCATCGTCGCTGCGGTGCCGCCGATCAAGCCGCGCGGCTGATTTGCGCGTGCCGGGCGCGCGCCCTGAGCTATGCTAGGCGCCCAGCCGTCTCTGATCTAAGACATGGTCGCCGCGGGAACCTACTTCGGGCCCTATCGGATCGTTGCGCCCCTCGCCAAGGGCGGCATGGGCGTCGTCTATCGCGCCCTCGATCAACGGCTCGAGCGCGAGGTGGCCGTCAAGCTCTTAGCTCCGCACCGCACGCTCGACGAGCGGTCGCTTGCACGGTTCGAACAGGAGGCGCGCGTGCTCGCCGCGCTGTCGCATCCGAATCTGCTTTCGATCTACGACGTCGGCAACGTGGACGGCACGATTTTCGTCGTGACCGAGCTCCTCGACGGCGCTACGCTGCGCGAGCGATTGACGAATGCCGATGTCGGCGTCGCTCGAGGCGTCGAATGGGCGATGCAAATCGCACAAGGCCTCGCCGCTGCTCACGAACGCGGCATCGTGCATCGCGATTTAAAACCCGAGAACGTATTCGTCACGCGTGACGGCATCGTCAAGATTCTCGACTTCGGGCTCGCGCGGCGTGTAGAAGGCGACGCCGCGGCGGAGCCCAAACCGCCGCACGCGTTGACGGAGGAAGGCGCCATCCTCGGCACCGTCGGCTACCTCTCGCCGGAGCAGGCGCGCGGCCTTCAGGCCGACCATCGCTCCGACATCTTCGCGTTCGGCGCCGTCTTCTACGAGCTGCTCACGGGACGGCGCGCATTCGAGATGCCGAACGCGACGG
>CAMPKU010000246.1 GCA_946887385.1 uncultured Gammaproteobacteria bacterium | reverse complement strand
GCTCACGTCGTTCGACCGCGGTTGGTTCCGCAGCAGCGCGCGGATCGAGCTTGGACTAGTGCCGGACGACTTTGCCGCGCTCGGCGGTAACGCCGGCGCTCCGCTCGGCGCATTCGGTACCTTGCCGATCGTCGTCGATTTCGCGCACGGGCCGATCGCGGTGCTCGACGGCGTGCATCTCGGTTGGTCGAAGATGGTGGCGCGCGCCGACGCCGAAGCGCCCGACATCGCCGGCCTCGAGCAGACGCTCGGCGTACCGTATCTGTTCGAATTCCGCGGGCACACGAGCTACTCCGGCAAGCTGCGTTTCGATGCCGACGCGCCGCCGTTCGAGCTACCGGTCGACGCGGCATTGCTCAGCTTCTCGGGGGCCATGCTGGCCGGCACATTCGCAGCGAACCGACTCACGGCCGACGCAGAGGTGGGCTCCGTAGCCGTCGCCTCGCCCACGGGCACGTTCTCGATGCGCGAGCTGCGAGTCAGCGCGGACAACGTGCTGCGCTCGCGTTACGTGATGCCAGGCGAGTCGGCGCTCTCGATCGCGAGCGTCTCGATCGGCGGCCCGCTGCAAGGCACGTTGCCGGTGTTCGAAGCCGCCAACTTGAGCATACGCAGCAACGTCGACGTCGATGCCGCCGCCGAGCTGCTCGAGATGCGCGTGAACTATAACGTGGATGCGATCCGCGCCCAGGACACCGAGGTTACAGCCGGCGCGCTAGAGCTTCGGCTGCACAATGTCGACGTCGCCGCCGTGGAGGCCTACAGCGCCGCGGCAACCGATGCCGCGGCCGCGGGCGCGGATCCGAGGACGATCGTGGCGTCGGTCGGACCGATCCTCGAGCGCGTGCTGAAGGCCGGGCCGAGCCTGGCGCTCGATCCGCTGCGCTTCCGCTACGACGGCGAGCCGTTCGACGGGCGCCTCGAGATCACGACCAACACGGCCCGCTTGCCGGCCGCGGGCACGCTGAGCCTCGAGAACCCGCTGGCGCTGCTCTCGCTCGTGAACACGCAGGCCGAGGTGCGCCTATCGAAAGCACTGGCCGTCACGCTCGCGACGCTCGCGGCACGCCGCCAGCTCGGCGCAGACCGTTCCGTGCCGCCCGATCAGCTCGAGTACATGGCCGAGGCTCAATCCGGCCTGATGCTGACGCAGCTCGTGGGCCTAGGCGTGCTCGTGGAGGACGGCGACGACTATCGCAGCGTCCTCGACTATACGGACGGCGCCGTCACGCTGAACGGCAATCCGCTGCCGTTCGGCCTACCGTAGGCTACTCGTCGGCCTCGTCGCCCTCTTCGGCTGGGGCTGAGTCGGCCGCCTCATCCTCGACGGCCGTTTCCGCGTCGTTTTCTTCGTCGTCTTCCTCGAGATCCACGGAGCGCGACTCGACGGCGCGCCGCGTCTCGCGGCCCCGCTCGCGAAGGTCGAGGTCCTCGACTTCCTCGGGCGACAGCGGCACGAACTCCCCGAGCCGGCACGTAAAACCGTTGCGGAAGCCCACGCCGAACTGCTCGAGCACCGTGATGGTGTCGATGCTGCACAAGCGCCCGCCGCGCGCCTGGTAGCCGATCCGGTTCTCGCGTTGCAAGCCGGGGCAACGGCGCGGCAAGTGGTTGCGGAACACCTGATCGTTACGGCGCATGCGGAAGATGAGGTTTTGATCGTCGATGGCTTCGGTTTGGTCGATATTCGAGACGCTCACGCAGTCTTGCGGCGTGCGGTCGAAGGCACCGTCGTCTTGAGCGCTCAGCGTGAAGGGCACGAGCAGCGGCAAAGACCAGGCCGCGACCCGAACGCCTGCGAGTCTTGCGCGAGTCATGGCGACACCTCCGTGGTCGCGAAGTATTCCTTCTTATAGCTCAGCCGGGCGCTCGCGAAAAGAAAGGCCGGCAAACGCGCCGGGGCCGGCCAATTGTGACCATGCTCACGGCTGCTCGCCCGCGCCCCGCCTAGAGTGACAGCCGACCCGCGTCCCCGTAGGACCGCATGCCCGGACGAAAGAAATCCGCTACTCCCGCGGCGTCGCCGCCGCCGGTCCCTACGGAGCACATCTACATCGCTTCCGAGGACGTGACCGCTAGCCCTGCGCTCGCGGCCCGCACGCTGCGCGAAACCGTCCTACTGCGCAACCCCGTACGTCGCACCGGCGCGCAGCTCGGCGTCTACGACGAGGGCTTTCTCAAGGTTGTGCAACTGAGCAACGGCAACGCGGACGAGCCGTTCTTCCTCGATCTGCGCTTCGTCGATCCCATCCCCAGAATCGAGCGCATCGTGGCCGCGCGCTGGCTGGCGGCCGCGCTCGGCTGCGGGGCGCTAGCCGCGCTGGCGGCGTTTCTGCTGCGCTTCGATGCGCTCCACGCCGCGGCCGCGTGGGCGCTCGTGGCTGCGCTGCTCGCCGCCGCCGCCAGCCTTTATGTCGGCATCTACGCCAGCCACGAGACAACCGAGTTCCACACGCTGCACGGCCGCGTGCCCGTGCTGCGCCTCGTCGCCAACTTCGGCTCCATGAACAGATTTCGCGCGTTCGTACCCGTGCTCTCGCGGGCAATCGAGGAAGCGGCCGAGCGAATCGGCGTGGATACCGCCGCTTACCTGCGCGCCGAAATGCGCGAGCACTATCGCTTGCGCGGCGACGGCGTGCTCGACAACGACGCGTGCGCCCGCGGCACGGGCAGCATCCTGGCGCAGTTCGACCTCCAGCTCTGAGCGCCGAAGCGCGCCGGCTTCCGGCTATCATGGCGCCGCATGAGCGCCCATCCCGATCTCGTACCGCCGAAGCGCGTGCTCGCAGCCTTCGAGCTCGAGCCCGAGTCGCTCGTGCGGGCGACGTCTGGCCTCATGAACCCCACGTGGTATGCGCAGTCCCGGCACGGTGCCGCACTCGTGCTGCAGCGCGTGAACCCCGTCTTCTCCGCCGAGGTGAACGTCGACATCGCAGCCGTCACCGAGCACCTGGCCGGCAAGGGCTTGCTCACGCCGCGGCTGGTGCCGACGACGGCCGGTGCGCTGTGGATCGAGCACGACGGCGTCTGGCGCGCGCTCACGCGCATCGACGGCGTCTGCCGCGACGCGCTCGAGACACCCGCGCAGGCGCGCGCCGCCGGCTGCCTGTTGGCGGAGTTCCATCGCGCCGTGCGCGATCTCGAGCATCGGTTCCGCAACCGCCGTCTCGGCGTGCACGACACGCCGCGGCATTTGCGCAGACTGCGCGACGCGCTCGGCGAGCACCGCGGGCACCGGCACTTCGACGTCATCGAGCCGCTCGCCGAGCGCGTGCTCGAGGCCGCCGAAGCCTTGCCGCCGTTGCCGCCGGGCCCCGACCGCATCGTGCACGGCGACCCGAAGATCTCGAACCTTTTGTTCGCTCACGATTCGGACCGCGCGTTGTGCCTCATCGATCTCGACACCCTCGCGCACATGCCCGTAGCGCTCGAGCTCGGTGACGCGCTGCGCTCGTGGTGCAATCCGGCCACCGAGGACGCCGCGAGCGCCCAGTTCGTGCGGCCTTTTTTCGACGCCGCGATCGAAGGCTATGCCGAGGCCGCGCAAGGCTTGTTGACGCCCGAGGAATGGCGCGCCATTCCGCGCGGTGCGCTCACGATCACGGTGGAGCTCGCGGCTCGGTTCTGCGCCGACGCGCTGCACGAAAGCTATTTCGGCTGGAACCGTGCGCGCTACGACAGCGCGAGCGCGCACAACCAGGCCCGCGTGCACGGCCAGCTGAAGCTGGCCGCCGGCATCCGCGCCGAGCTCGCCGCGCTCGAAGACAAGACCGCCGCGGCCTTCGGCGGCTAAAACGAAACGGTTCGCAATTGCGAGCGGCGCCGTGACACGGCTGTGACACCCGCTTCGGCCGCGGGGCTAGGCTGAGCATCCGATTTCGTTCAAGCAGGACGCTACGTGCTCGAACATCTTGGCCTCGTCGGCGTGTCGTGGCGCCAGGGCGGCAGCGAAGCGCTCGCGGAGTTCGCGCTCGCGCAAGGCGGCGCTTCGGAGCAGCTTCAGGACTTCGCGCGGCGGCTCGAGCTCGACGAGCTCGCCTATCTCGCCACTTGCAATCGCGTGGAGCTGATCTTCGCGCGTAGCCATCGCACGCCCGTGCAGGATTTGCGCCGCGAGGCTTTCCGCCTGCTCACGGGCCGCGCGGCCGCGCACGGCGAAGCCGAGCGGCGCCTACGCGCCTGGCAGGGTGAAGGCGCGGCCGAGCACTTGTTCTTGACGGCGGCGGGCCTCGACTCGGCCTGCGTGGGCGAGACCGAGATCGTGGGCCAAGTACGCTACTCGCAGGAACGCGCACTCGAGCTCGGATTGTGCGGCCCGAGCTTAGGGTTGGTGTTCGAGGAGGCGCTGCGCATCGCGGGCCGCGTACGCGGCGGCACCAAGCTCGCGGAAGGCCGCGTGTCGCTCGCCGAGATTGCCGTACAACATTTGCGCGAGCGTATCGCGCGCACGCCGGGGCGAATCGCGCTCGTCGGCGTATCGCCGATGACGGAACGCGCCGCGGTGTCGCTCGCCGAAGCGGGCCTCGACTTCACGGTGGTGAACCGCACGGCCGATAAAGCCGCAGCGCTCGCGGCGCGCCACGGCGCCCTGCACTCGAGCCTGGAAGCTTTCCGTCACGAGCCGCCCGCCGTCGAAGCACTGCTCACGGCCACGGGGGCCGGCACGCCGGTCTTGGATCAAGCGGCGCTCGAGCGGCTCGCCGCCCACGCCAAATCCGGTCAGGCGCCGCTGATCGTCGACATGGCCGTGCCGGGCGACGTCGACGCCGCGCTCTGCACCAAGCTGTCGATACCGCGCATCGGCATGGACGCGATCGTGCGCCACGCCGAAAGCAGCCGCGCCGCGCGGCTCATGGAAGCCGGCCCCGCACGCGAGCAGGTGGATCAGGCGCTCGACGAGCTGCAAGACCGCTTCACGGAGCGCTACTACGGGCCGTTGTTCGGCGCACTCCAGCGGCGCTACCAGCGTACGGCCCACGAAGGCGTGAAGCGGCTGCTGAAGAAGGACTTGAAGGCGCTCGGCGAAGCGGAGCGCGCGGCGATCGAGACATGGGCCGAAGTGTTGGCGCGCCGCTTCGCGCACATCCCGTGCTTGGGCCTGCGCGGCCTCATTCACGAAGGGCCCGACGGCTCGCTCGAGGCGTTCCTCGGCGGCCTCGAGCCGGAGTTCGCCGACGAGCTGCGTGCCGCGCTGCGCGGCGCCGGCAACTCGAGCGATGTGCCGGCGGCGCGCCGCAGCGGTGAAGCGTGAGCGCGCGGCCCACATTGCGGCTCGGCACACGCGGCTCGGAGCTCGCGCGCACGCAATCGGGCACGGTTGCGGCGGCGCTCGAGCGCCTCGGGTTCGAGGTGGAGCTCGCCATCATCAAAACGTCGGGCGATCAGAACACGACAGCGTTCTTCGGCTCCATCGGGCCGCAAGGCGTGTTCGTGCGCGAGATCGAGCAAGCGCTCGTCGAGCGGCGCGTCGATCTGGCCGTGCACTCGTTCAAGGATCTGCCGACGAAGTCGCCGCCCGAGCTCACGATCGCCGCCATCCCGGCGCGCGTCGATGCCGCCGATTTGCTGCTCGTGCGCCGTGACTCCATCGCCGATGCCACGAGCGATTGGCTGCCGCTCAAGACCGGTGCGCGCGTGGGCACCGCGTCGGCACGGCGGCGCGTTTGGCTCACGCACTTTCGCCCAGACTTCAAGGTGGAGCCGTTGCGCGGCAACGTGCCGACGCGCATCCAGCGGCTCAAGGACGGCGCGTTCGACCTTGCCGGATTCTCGCTGGGCGCGCGCACTGCG
>CAMPKU010000245.1 GCA_946887385.1 uncultured Gammaproteobacteria bacterium | reverse complement strand
TCCGCGCCGTCAATTTCGAGCGTTGCGGCGGCCGAGCGTAGCTCCTCGGTCGTCCAGCGTTCGAGATCGGGACGCCGCCATCCGCGCGCACCCGGCGCCTGCCTTTGCGGTGTCTCGCGCGGCGTTTCGTCGTCGACGCGATTAGATTTCAGCTTTTCGAACTCCGCGTTCGTTCGCGCGACTTCGTCTGCTAGCTTGCGATTCATCGGCTTTCACCCTTGTGCTCCGAGCGTTCCGACCGGCAGCAAAGAGCGTGCCATGGCATTTCGTGCACAACTCGCCAAGCGCGGTTGCAAAACTCGTTGCGACGGCACCGCAAAGCCATGCCCGACTTTCTGCGAGCGCATTGGCGAAAGGAATTACCGCGCTGACTGCGCGTTGCGCGCGCGCACTGCGAACGCAGCGAGCTAACGGCGCGCGCGCGAGCGCGCGTCGAACGCGTTGCGGATTGCAGAATGACAAAACAAGGCTTGGACCGCGCTACGCTCTTACGCGCGCAACGCGGCCGACGTCAACGGGATGGTGTGGCGCTACTCGGCGCCGCAGTTCCACTTCTTGAGCTCGGCACCTTCGCGATAGATGAACGAGCCGCCCCAGCTCCAGGGCTCGGCGAGAATGACGGGATCCGTGACGGCGATGTCGTAGTCGAGCGTGAGGCCGTCGGCCGACAGGCGGAAGCGCTCGACCACATGACTGCGGTCGCTCTGCGCCGGCCCGAGATCGCCGAAACTGTGGTAATCGATGCGGCTCGTCTCGACGACGAGCTCGTCACCCACGAAGCGGCCCACCGACAATCCGAGCGGCGACGGATCCGGCAACGTAGCAGGCGGCTGCCGATAGACCACGCGCTCGAGATCGTAAGCCTCGCCGCGAATCAGAATTCGTTCGCCGGCGTCGACGATCTCGATGGGATACGGGCTCATCATCGCGAACGGCATGCCGGGGACTTCGCAGTCGGCGACGGCCTGCTCGCCGGTCTCGTAGCGCGCCTGCCGCCGCTCGCCTTCGGCCGTGAGCGTTGCAGCGCCGCGCGGCCTGGGCATGGCGGTAATCAGCGGCGACCAAATCCGGAAGAACGATCGCTCGCCGCCCTCGGGCAACGCAAGATCGCCCGCCACGAAGAACGCGCTCGCGTCGCCCACGGCCGTGTTGCCCCAGTACGGTTCCGCGCCCGGCGCTGCGAGCAGTTCCGTGTTGTCGGCGAGCAAGATGTTCGCAACCCACAGCGCGCGCGCGTCGCGCCGGCCGGGATTGCCGCGCACGCGGATCGTCTCACCCACTGCCACCATCTGCGGCTCGATGCCCATGCGCGTAAGCAGATTGAGAGGCCCGGCCTCCACCTCCCACGTGTCGCCGGCCGCGTCGCGCACGAAAATCTTGACGTGTGGGTTCACCCAGCGCACGTCCGTCACGCGGCCTTGCACCTCGGCAAACGTGTCCATCTGAAAATGAGCGGCGAACGAGTGATGCGCGGCCGCACTTGCGCAGTGCACGAGCAAGGGTAAACCGAGAACAGCGATCGCAAGCTTCGACATTAGCTTCGGTTCCGGCGGTTGCTGCTCAGCGCCCCGAAGGCGAGCTGCCCATGAGCGCTTTGAGCGGCTGCTCCACCGCTTCCGCCCAGATCTCATAGCCCTTCGTCGACGGGTGCAGCGCGTCGCTCATCACGTCGGCTGGTATGTTGCCGGCCGCGTCCAGGAAGCGGGCGCCGATGTCGAGGTAGTGAACGCGGTTGCCGTCGTGCAGCTTGGCGATCGTCGAGTTGATCGACGCGATGGTATCGCGCACAGGGTCATTGGCCCTGCCGCGCGGGAAGATGCCCAGCAACAAAATCTTTGCATCCGGAAACGAGCGCTGCAGCGCCAGCACGACGGCGCCGACACCCTCGGCGATCTCGGCCGCGGAATTGCGCGCCGTGTTGTTCGTGCCGATCATCAGCATCACGGCTCGCGGCTCGAAGCCCTCGCCCTCGCCGTTTTGCAGCCGGTACAGCACACCCTGCGTCGTATCGCCCGCGATGCCGAAATTCGCGATGTTCCAATCGCCGAAGTAGCGATCGAGCACGGGCTTGCCGGCGAACGGCCCGTCGGCGTTGCGCCAGAAGTCCGTGATCGAGTCGCCCACCAGCAGAAGCTCGGCGCCGCCGCGGCGCGCAACCTCCAGATTCGCCTGATGCTTCGCTTGAAACGGGGGCGCCAGGCTCGGCACCACGGCCGTATTGATCTGCGGCGGCCGTACCGCCAGCAAGTCGGGGTACTTGGCGAGGATGGCGCGCGTGGCCGCATCCGTCGACGCCGTGAACGCGGCCAAAGCGCGTTGCGCGGTGTCGATTTCCTGGCTCGTGGGCCGGGCGATGGCCACCGCGGCCGGCACCGGCGCGGGCCCTGCCGGCTGAGCCTGCGCGAGCGCCGAGGCGCTGGCCCATGCGAAGAAGAGCGCGGCAGCCGCCCGCCGGCGAACGCCGCCCGCAGCACAGTAGTGGTCGTAGCTCACGTCGATGTCCCCCCGGACGAGCGTAGTCGCTCCTCCGGCAACTCTAGTGGCCCGCGCCCGTTTCAGCAATGCGGCCGACTGCGCGGAAACTCACGAAGGGCCCTTGCAACAGTGGAGGTATTTCGCGGGTAGGCGTAACGTAGCGTCAACCTTGGCAGCGACCAGGCTTGCGGGACGCTTCGAACGACTCCCGCGCAAAGGAGCTCTTGAGGACGCAGATGGCAGCGTCCCATCGAAAATACGATGGAGAATGACTCTCCTGCCGCTGTGCACGCCACGCCGCCTCCGTCCGACGGCGACGCCCGCCTGCGGCTCGTGCTCGATGAAACCGGTCTCGCGATTTGGGAAACGGACTTCCGCCGGCGCGAATCGATCTGGTCCGCGAACCACTTTCGGCTCTTCGGCTATCCGGTGGATCCTTCGGGTCGCGCCAGTCTCGAGATGTGGTCCGCGCGGCTTCACCCCGAAGACCGCCAACGTGTGCTCGCCGAGCTCGGCAGCGCCAAGCGTCAGCGGGGAGTGTACCGATCCGAGTATCGGATCCTTCGCGCGGATAGCGGCGCAAGCGTTTGGCTCGAGTCGCGCGGCCGTTTCTTGTACGACAGCGCGGGCAAGCCGACGACCCTCGTGGGCGTGTGCCTCGAGACCACGGCGCGCAAGCTGGCCGAGGAAAGTCTCGTGCGGCGCGAGACGCAGCTCGACCTCGCCACGCGGATCGTCGGCATAGGCGTTTTCGACCACGATCACGTCGACAACCGGTTGTACTGGTCCGAGCAGTTCCGCCAGATCCACGGCGCGCCCCCGGACCTGAAGCCTCACATCATGGCGCTCGAGGAACAGATCCACCCCGACGACCGCGAACGACTCTACGCGGCCGTGGCGGCCGCACACGACCCCGCCGGCGACGGCTCCTACAGCATCGAATACCGCATCATGCGCAACGGCGGCGAAGTGCGCTGGATCGTCGCGCGCGCGCAAACATTGTTCGCCGGCGAGGGCGCGGAACGCCATCCCGTGCGTACCGTGGGCGCCGAGCTCGACATCACCGATCGGCGCCTCGGCGAATTGCGCCTGCGCGAGAGCGAAGAGGCGCTGCGCAAAGCCGACCAGCGCAAAGACGAATTTCTGGCCACGCTGGCGCACGAGCTGCGTAATCCGCTGGCGCCGATCCGCACGGCGGCCGAAATGCTGACGCTGCCCAACCTCTCGAGTGAGCAGCTCGCGTGGTCCGGCCACGTGATCCATCGCCAGGTCGAGCACATGGCGCGCCTACTAGACGACTTGCTCGACGTCGCCCGCATCACGCGCGGCAAGCTCCAGCTCCGCTTGCAACCCGTGGATCTCGGCGCGATCGTCGACACGGCCGTGGAAGCTGCGCGGCCGCTGCTCGCTTCGCGGAAGCACGGCCTCACGATCGAGTTGCCGCCCGATCTGCCGACGTTCGTCGCCGACCCGGTTCGGCTGGCACAGGTGTTATCGAATCTTCTCACCAATGCCGCGAAGTACACCGACTCGCCGGGGCGCATCGCGCTCACGGCGCGCATCGAGGACGCGATGGTGCGAATCGCCGTGAAAGACAACGGCATCGGCCTTTCGCCCCCGGCGCTCGCCGAGGTCTTCACCATGTTCTCGCAGGTGCACAACTCCGCGGCTCGTACCGAAGGCGGCCTTGGCATCGGGCTCGCGCTCGTCAAAGGCCTCGTAGACTTGCACGGCGGCATGATCGAGGTGTGCAGTGACGGGCCCGGACGCGGTAGCGAATTCATCGTGACACTGCCCTGCGGCCAAGCGGAGACTGCGCCAGCGGCCGAGCAGGTCCGGGCCGAGGAGGCGGCCGGCACCCCGGCTTGCCGCAAGATCCTCGTGGCCGACGACAACCAGGATGCGGCGAATACGCTCGCGCTGCTGCTGCGCCTAGCGGGACACGAGGTCCGTACGGCTCACGGCGGCCAAGCCGCGCTCACGCTGGCGCGTGAATTCCACCCCGAGTTTGCGCTGCTGGATATCGGCATGCCCGATCTCGACGGCTACGAGGTGGCGAGACGGCTTCGCTTGACCGATGCCGGCAAGAACTTGCGCCTCATTGCGCTTACGGGTTGGGGTCAGGACGAGGACAAGCGGCGTGCGCGCGAGGCCGGGTTCGACCATCACCTCACGAAGCCCGTGGATCCGCGCCGGCTCGACGCTTTGTTGGCGCAATAGACGGTTTGGTCAGTCCGGCACGTATGCGATCTGCATGCTGCGGAACGCGCCGTCGAGAAACTCCGCCGCGTCGCCGAGCTCGCTCTCGTACTTCTGAAGTGGGTTTCGTGCGACGACGTCGTCGGCGCCTAGCCCCATGTTCATGTAGCCGATCATCGTCACGAACAGCTCCTGATAGATGTCGCGCTGCCGCACGATATCGCGGCCCGTGATCAGGCGACCGTGGGCCGGTACGACGCGTGTATCGGCCTCGACGATGTCGGCGAGCCGCTCGAGCGCGCGTACGCGTCCCCCGAACCACGCCCCGTTGCGATAGTCGATGGGCGGCCAGCGCTCGCCGGAGACGACGCCGCCGGCGGCCAGGATACCGAGAGCGCCGAAATGGACGAACAGATCGCCGTCGGTGTGCGCCGCCGGCAGGTAGCCGTAGTCGATCTCTCGGCCTGCGAATTCGAACGATCCCTCGGCCCGCGTGGTTTCCGTGGGCCGAGCGATTTCGGGCAGCGGCTCCAAAGGCTCGTCGAACGGCGAGGAATAGACTCGATTGCTGAGATATTGGCGCGTCTTCTCGTGCGCGAAAATCGTACCGCCCGCGCGCCCGACGAGCTCGTTGGCTCCGACGTGGTCGCGATGCCAATGCGTGTTGAATAACGTGTGGACGCGGTCGTTGCCCGTGGCGCTGAACACCGCGCGCAGTAACGCGTCGGCGTTCGCTGCCAGCCCGCCGTCCACCATCAGCGCACCGGCGTCACCGCGCACCGCGACGACATTGCAGCCCGCGCCCTGAAACAAGAAGGCGCCGCCGAGCTCGGTGGTGGTGATGGTTTCGGCGCTGGCCTGCGCCCGCACGAGCGGCGGCAGCAGCGCGCCGCCGAACGCCAAAGCGCCCGCGTGCAACAGACGCCGCCGGGATAGCGTACCCCGCGATAGCCAATCGTTAATGGCTCAGTTCCTCGAGTGCGTGTAGACCGGCTCGTGAGCCACGGGCTCGCCGAGCGGATAGATATCGGGCCATAACCCTTGCGGCGGCCCGAGCACGGGCCACTCCGGCGCCCGAGCCATCATCACGGTGGCACCGAGCTCGCGCAGCAGCGCCGCTTCTTCTTCGTACAGCGGCGTTTGCAGCACCATGAACGGCATGAAGCCGCGCGACTGCGTGTAGT
>CAMPKU010000244.1 GCA_946887385.1 uncultured Gammaproteobacteria bacterium | reverse complement strand
GCAGCGTTACGGCGTCGCCGAGTCGCTGCCGCGCGCCGCGACCCGGACATGGGATATGAGCGCGTTCACCGTGTCGATGCTCGCGCACATGATCATGGGCGAGGTGTCGCTGAAGAACATGGCGGGGCCGCTGTCGATCGCCGACATCGCGGGCAGCAGCGCCGACGCCGGGCTCGCGGCATTCTTGAGCTTCCTCGCGCTCGTCAGCATCAGCCTCGGAATCTTGAACTTGGCGCCGATTCCGCTGCTCGACGGCGGCCAGATCGTGTATCAGCTGGCTGAATGGGTAAAGGGTGCGCCGCTCTCCGAGCGCTCGATGGTGATCGGGCAGCAGATCGGCATCTTTTTCGTCATCGCCCTCATGGGTTTCGCTTTCTACAACGACATCGTCAGGTTATTCGGTTCATGAAGATACGTCGCGTCGCGCGGTTGGCAGTGCTCTGTGCCGCGAGCTGCATCGCCCTGAAAGCGTTTGCGGCGTTCGAGCCGTTCGTGGTGCGCAACTTCCGCGTCGAAGGCGCGCAGCGCATCGCCGAGGGCACCATCTACAATTATCTGCCGATCAACATCGGCGATACCGTGGACGAGCAGCGGCTGCGCGAGGCGGGCCGCGCTCTGTTCGAGACGGCGTTTTTCCAGGACTTCGAGTTTCGCCGCGACGGCGACACGCTGGTGATCGTCGTTCTCGAGCGGCCGTCGATTCTCGAGTTCACGTTCGACGGCAACAAAGACATCAAAGACGACGACCTGGCGCGCGTGCTCACGGAGAATGGGCTCACGGCCGGCAGAACATTCGATCGCTCGACGCTCGAGCAGCTCACGCAGTCGCTCACCGAGGAGTACTACGGCCGCGGCAAGTACGCCGCCAGCGTCACCCCCACCGTGGAGCCCGTCGACGGCAACCGCGTTCGCGTCTCGATTCAGATCGAGGAGGGCGATCGGGCGAAGATTCGGCAGGTCAACATCGTGGGCAACACGACGTTCGAGGAAGAAGAGATCACCGCCGACTTCGAGCTGTCCACCGGAAACTGGCTGTCGTTCATCCGGAAGAACGATCGCTACTCGAAGGAAGCGCTCGAAGGCGATCTCGAGAAGCTGCGGTCGTTTTACATGGATCGCGGCTTCGCCGACTTCCGCGCCGACGACGTGCAAGTGGCCATCTCGCCCGACAAGCGCGACATCTTCGTCACGATCAGCGTCACGGAGGGCGATCGCTACACGATCGCCGACTTGAAGCTGGCCGGCGAGATGGTCGTGCCGCAAGAGCAGCTTCGCGGGCTCATTCTGGCGCAGCCGGGGCAGATCTTCTCGCAGGCTCTGCTCACGCAGAGCGAGGAGCTCATGGCGTTTCGGCTCGGCCAGGACGGCTACGCGTTCGCGGAAGTGCGCGCCGTGCCGGAGCTCGACGAGGCCACGAAGGAAGTATCCGTCACCTTTTTCGTCGACCCGCAAAATCGCGTGTACGTGCGGCGCGTGAATTTCAACGGTGCCGACAACGTCAACGACGAGGTCTTTCGCCGCGAGATGCGCCAGCTCGAGGGCGGCTACCTGTCGAACAACCTGATCGAGCGCTCCAAGCTCGCGATCCGGCAGCTCCCCTACATCGAGTCCGTGGAGCACGAAACCACTCCCGTAGCAGGCAGCCCGGACTTGGTCGACGTGGACCTCGAGATCGAGGAGGGATTGCCGGGGCAGTTCGGCGGCAGCCTCGGCTTCTCCGAGACGTTCGGCGTCACGCTCGGGGGCAATTTCATCCATTCGAATTTCATGGGCACGGGCCGGCGCGTGGCGCTCAATCTCTCGGGCGGCGAGTATCAGAAGATCTTCGACGTGAATTTCACGGACCCGTACCGCAACATCGATGGCGTCTCGCGCACGATTGCCTTCACCTATCAGGATTTCAAGCAGTTCACTTCGGTCACGTCGGATTTCTCCACTACCACGTTGTCCGCAGGCATGAATTGGACCTATCCCATCGCGAACCTGCAGTACTTGACGTTCGGTTTCCAGTACCAAGACGCCGAGCTGGTGACGAGTAACTTCAGCTCGCGCCAGGCACTCGAGTGGGTGCAGCAAAACGGCGAACCGTTCCCGGTGGCCAACGGCTTCGTCGGCACCAACGTGAAGAGCTTGGATTTGGTGACGGGCTGGCGCTACGACTCCCGTAACGCCGCGATGTTTCCCACGGCCGGCACGCGCATGCAGGCGGGGCTCAATGCGTCCGTGCCGGGCAGCGAGGTGGAGTACTACGCGGCGAACATCGATTTTACAAAGTACATGCGCATCCGCGGCGATTGGCTCTTCAGGATCAACAGCGAGCTGTTCTACGGCGACGCGTATGGCGACACCACCGCGCTGCCGCCGTTCCGCCATCGTTACGGCGGCGGGCCGGGGAGCGTGCGCGGCTTCAAGGAAAGTTACCTCGGCCCCCGCGACAACCTCGGTAATCCGTACGGCGGCAACATGCTGTTCGCGAACCAGTTCGAGCTCATCATTCCGACGCCGGAGAAGATCGCCGGCTCCACGCGCATCGCGTTGTTCTTCGACGTGGGCGGCGTGTTCTCCACGGGTGGCGTCAACTTCTTCGACAAGCTGGGCGACCCTATCAGCTATGACTTCGACTATGATAAGTTGAAGAAATCCGTAGGCCTCGGCGTCGAGTGGCTGGCCCCGCTCGGACTGTTGCGATTCAGTTACGCGGCGCCGTTGAACGAAGATGCCGCAACGGATCGGTTTTTCGGCGACGAGGTGGAACGCTTTCAGTTCTCCATCGGCAACGCCTTCTAAAGCTCAAGGGACCCATCATGATCGCGAAAATTTGGCTGGTAGCGGCGCTCGCCGCTGCGAGTGTCGCCTCGGTAGCGAGCGCGCAAGGTAACCTCAAGATCGGCGTCGTCAACGTCGGCCGGCTCATCGAGCAATCGCCGCAATGGGCTGCGGCCCAGACGGCGCTCGAGGCGGAGTTCGGGCCACGACAGCGCGAGCTCGCAGCCACGCGACAAACACTCACCACGCAGCAGGAAACGTTTACGCGCGACGCGCAGGTCATGGGCGAGCAGGAGCGGCTCAATCTCGAGCGGCAAATCCGCGACGGCCAGCGCGACTACCAGCGCGCAGAGAACGAGTATCTCGAGGATCTGAACCTGCGCCGCAACGAAGAGCTCGACAAAGCCAACCGCGAGGTTCTTTTGAAGGCGCAGGAGTTCGCGCGCTCGGAGCGCTACGACTTGCTGCTTGCGGGCTCGAACGTGATTTTCGCCAGCACGGCCGTCGACGTCACCGAAGCCGTGCTCGCGGTCTTGAAGCCGGCAGCCGGGCGATAACGCACGCGGCGTCGGGCGGTTCCGAATGGCCGCGACGTTAGGCGAGCTCGCGGCGCAGTTCGGATGCGAATTGCACGGCGACCGCGACGTCGTGGTGAGCCGCGTGGGTACACTGTCGAACGCGGCGTCCGACGCCGTGACGTTCCTTGCTAATTCCCTCTATCGCGACCAGCTCGCCCACACGCAGGCCGCGGCCGTCATTCTCGCGCCGCGCGACCGCGCCGCGTGTCCCGTGGCGAGCCTCGTGCATCCGGAGCCCTATCTCATCTACGCGCGCGTGGCGAGCGCGCTGCACCCGCCGCCCGCCGCCTCTGCCGGCGTGCATTCGAGCGCCGTCGTCACTGCAAGCGCGCGCATTGCCCCCACAGCGCAGGTCGACGCCCACGTCGTCATCGGCAGCCACTCCACGATCGGCGACGGCGCCGTCATCGGCGCCGGCAGCGTGCTCGGCGCGAACGTTGCGATCGGCAACGACACGCGCATAGGGCCGCGCGTCACACTGCTCGACGGCGTGCAGGTAGGCGCGCGGTGCATTCTGCATCCCGGCGCCGTCATCGGCGCCGACGGCTTCGGCTTCGCGCCGGACCGTGGCGCTTGGCAGAAGATTCCGCAGGTGGGCAGCGTCGTGATCGGCAACGACGTGGAGATCGGGGCCAACACCACGATCGACCGCGGCACGATCGAGGACACGGTGATCGAGGACGGCGTGAAACTCGACAACCTCGTGCAGATCGCGCACAACGTGCGGCTCGGTGCGCACACGATCATGGCGGCGATGTCGGGTGTTGCGGGCAGCACCAAGGTCGGTAAGCGCTGTATGATCGGCGGCGGCGCCGTCATGATCAATCAGCTCACGATCTGCGACGACGTCTTATTCACGTTCCGCAGTATCGTTACGCGGTCCGTGAAAGAGCCCGGCACCTATTCCGGCCACCTGCCCGCCGAAGAGGCGGGTGCGTGGCGCAAAAACGCCGCGCGTTTTCGCAAGCTCGACGAGCTGGCGAGCCGGCTGATCGAGGCGGAGCGCGAGCTCGCGAGACTCGCTGGAACAACATTGAAGAAGAAGCGTAAATGAGTGACACGAAGCCGTTCGACATCGACGCCATCCTCAAGTGCTTGCCGCATCGCTATCCGTTTCTGATGGTGGATCGCGTGCTCGAGGTGGTGCCCGGCAAGTCGATCGTGGCGGTGAAGAACATCAGCGCCAACGAGGCGTACTTCCAAGGCCATTTTCCGGGCTACCCCGTGATGCCCGGCGTGCTGATCATCGAAGCGCTCGCGCAGGCCGGCGGCGTGCTTGCGTATGAGAGCGCAACGGCCGAAGAGCGCATCTGGATTCTCTACCTCGTGGGTATCGAGGAGACGCGCTTCAAGCAGACGGTGCGGCCCGGCGACCAGCTCACGTTGCGCGTCGAGCTCGTCAAGCGCCGCCGAAACCTGTGGCGGTTCGCGGCGGCCGCGGAAGTCGACGGCAAGCTCGTGGCCGAAACGCAAATCCTCATGGCGGACGGACCCAAGTCTTGATCGACGCGCGAGCGGTTGTCGATCCCGCCGCGCAGATCGACACTGAGGTCTACGTCGGCCCGTACGCCGTCATCGGCGCGGACGTGCGCGTCGGCCGCGGCACGCGCATCGAGCCGCACACGGTCGTCAAGGGCCCCACGACCATCGGCGCCGACAACCACATCTTTCAGTTCGCTTCGATCGGCGACGATCCGCAGGACAAGAAGTACAAGGGCGAGCGCACGCGGCTCGTGATCGGCGACCGCAACACGATCCGCGAATGCTGCACGATCAACCGCGGCACGGCGCAGGACTTGGGCGTCACCACGATCGGCAACGACAACTGGATCATGGCGTACTGCCATGTGGCGCACGATTGCGTCGTGGGCGACAACACGATCTTCGCGAACAACGCGTCGATCGCGGGGCACGTGCGGGTTGGCGACTACGCGATCCTCGGCGGCTTCACGGCGGTGCACCAGTTTTGCCGGATCGGCGCGCACACGCTGTCGAGCATGTTCAGCTACGTGACGAAAGATGTGCCGGCGTACGTCACGATCTCGGGACGGCCGGCCGAGCCGCGCGGGATCAACGCCGAGGGGCTGAAGCGGCGCGGCTTCACGGCCGAGCAAATCCGCAACATCCGCGACGCGTACCGCATCGTCTATCGCCAATCCCTGAAGCTCGAAGACGCGATCGCCGAGCTCGCCCCGCTCGCCGCCTCCCAACCCGAGCTCCAACCCTTCCTCGACTCCCTGCGCGACGGCTCTCGCGGCCTCGCACGCTGAGGCATGGCGCGTGGCGTTCCTCGTACATGTGCGATGGGCCGCATCGCAGCCGGCTTCGGGCGTGCGCGCGGCTCGCTTTGACTTTGCTCGCTTGGTGCGGGGCGGCGGCCGCGAGCGCGCGTTGAGCATGTCGCGGCCGGCTTCGGCCGCGTGCGCGGCGCACTTTGACCTCGTTTGCGTCGCGCGGGGCGGCGGCCGCGCCTCGAAGGCCCCTTCCGAGACACGCCGGAAGTGCATCCCTGCGGCTCGTCGGCGCACATCCCTGTGCGC
>CAMPKU010000243.1 GCA_946887385.1 uncultured Gammaproteobacteria bacterium | reverse complement strand
GGACGCGCTGCTGATACTGGTGCTCGCGGCGCTCGTTTGGCAGCTCGACAAGGCCGGCGTGTGGATTCTGGCCGCGGGCTTGCTGCGCTATCTCTTCGTCGCTGCGAGCTACCCGCTGCCATGGCTCGGCGCAACGCTGCCGCCGAGCCGGCGCCGGCAGGCCGTTTGTGTGGTGCAGATCGTGACGCTGCTCCTCGCGCTCGTCCCGTTCGTGGTGCCGCCGTGGAGCACGGCGTTGGCGCTGCTCGGCCTCACGATGCTCGTCTGGTCGTTCGGCATCGACGTCGTGTGGCTCGCGCGGCACGCGCGTCCGCGCGAGGAGGCGCATCGAGAAGCGACTGACGAAGCGGCGGCTCATGAAGCGGAAGTGCAGCCGCGCGGCGCGCGGCGCTGGCTCGCGCTCGCGGTGGCGCTCGTCGGCTTGAACGTCGCACTCACGTTCCACAACGTGTGGCCCACGCTGTGGGTCACGGTGCGCGGCGAGCTTTCTATCGAGCTCGGCGTGCTGCTACTTTTCCTCGTGGCGTGGACGTCCTTCGGACGGCCGCTCGGCAGCAAGGCGCGCGTCGTGTTGACCGCGCTCGTGCTCGCGCTGCTGCTCGGCCGCTATGCCGAGGTGACGGCACCGGCACTGTATGGCCGGCCCGTGAATCTGTACTGGGACGCGCAGCACCTGCCGAAAGTCGCCGCGATGCTCGCCGAGGTCGGCCCGTGGTGGCTCGTGGGCTTGCTCGCAGTCGGCCTGGTGGCGCTGCTGACGGCACTTACAGCGGGCATCGCCTGGTGTCTCGGCACGCTTGCGCGGGCGCTCTCGGCGCCGGCAGGCCGCGCTGTCGTCGGCGCCGTGGCGGTGCTGCTCGTCGGCGTGTACGCATTCGGTCGCTGGCTCGACTGGCCCGCGTACTACCGGTACTCGCTGCCGGTGACTGCCACGTATCTACAGCAGGCGCGGTTCGTCTTCGCGGCGTCGGCGGCCGATCCGCGGCGCGACTTGCCGGCCGTGCCGCTGCCGAATTCCGATCTTCGGCGGCTCGATCGCGCCGATTTGCTGCTCATGTTCCTCGAGTCGTACGGCGCGGTGACCTACGACGTGCCGGCGATTGCCCGTACGGTGGCGCCGGCTCGCGACGAGCTCGCGCATGCGGCCGCCGAGACGGGCCGGCAGATCGTGTCGGCGTACGCGTCGTCGCCCACGTTCGGCGGCGGCTCGTGGCTTGCGCACGCGAGCTTCATGAGCGGCGTAGAGGTGCGCGACACGGGCGACTACATGCTGCTCCTTACGGAGCAGCGCGAAACGTGGCCGAAGCTGTTCCGCGCGAACGGCTACCGATCGATCGCCGTGATGCCAGGCATGCGCAGCGCGTGGCCCGAGGGTGCGTTCTACGGCTTCGATGCGATTCACGACGAGCTCGGGCTTCAGTACCACGGCCCCGATTTTGGCTGGTGGCGAATTCCTGATCAGTTCTCTCTCGCGCGGGTGGTCGAGCTCGAAGCCAGCGACCCGCGCGCGCCGCTCTTCACGTTCTTCCCGACGATCAATACGCACATCCCGTTCCTGCCCGTGCCGCCCTATCAGGCGGATTGGCAGCAGGTGCTGTCGCCGAAGCCCTATCCGGCGGAGGACGTCGAAGTGAGCCTTGCGCAAACGCCGGATTGGGAAGCGCTGCAGGACCCGTATGCCGACTCGTTCGTCTACACCTTCACGTATCTTGCCGGCTATCTGCGCGATCGGCCCGCCGCCGACGGCACGTTGCTGCTCATCGGCGATCATCAACCGGCGGCCAGCGTGGCCGGCGTCGGCGCACGCTGGGACGTGCCCGTGCACGTCGTTACGCGCAGCGAGGAGGTGGCGGCCGCGCTCGTGGCTGCGGGATTCGTGGAAGGCGTTGCGCTCGCGCCGCAGCAGCGGCCGATAGCCACGCTGCCGGAGCTCTCGGCGCTGCTGCTGACGACGTTCGCCGGCTCGCCGTGACTTAGGCGCCGGCGCGCACGGCGTAGACGTCGCCCGATCGTGCTGCCGCCGGCAGGCCGGCGAGCTGCGCGCGCATGCCGGCGGCGTCGAGCCACTGTGCGCTCGCGAGGCGCTGACTTTCGCCAAGCGACCAGTTGTAGCGGTACGAGCCGAGCGCAGCGAGCCGGTCGATGCAGTCGAGCGCGATCTGGCGCGTCGCCGGCACGTACTCGAACGACAGCGCGCGCACGGGAGTCGAAAGCCCGGCCAGCGACTCGGCCTCGAAGCCTTCCACGTCCACTTTCACAAACGCCGGCTCGCCGTAGCGCTCGATCAGCGACTGCAACGTGATCACCGCAACGCGCTCGCCGCGCGACCAGGTCACGCTCTTGAAGCTCGGGTCGCGCTGCACGTGCTCGGTCCACTCGCGCGACAACGTGGTGACCGTGGGGGTGCGCTCGCTCACGAACAGCTCGGCCACGCCTGCGGTGCGGCCGACGGCCGCCGGCACGATTTCGACGCCGTCGTCGCCGCCATACAGCCACTTCAAAATGCGGACGAAATCGGTTTGCGGCTCGATCGCCACCACGCGCGCCCCGAGCTGCCGCCAGCAGCGCACGCGATTTCCGGCGTGGGCGCCCACGTCGAAGCACAGCGCGCCGGGCTTCACGAACTGCGCGTAGAAGCGCCGCAGCCGGCCGGCGCGAAACGGAACGCCGTAGTACATCGCGAGCGAACGAAAGATGCCGAAAGCCCGGGCGGCGGTACTCATGCCTCGATTCTAGCGGACGGCGGCCGCCGGCAGCCGCGGGTGTGATGCGGGTCCGTATTTCGTGCAGCCGCGGCGCCGCGGCACTCAGCATGCGGCGCGCTTGGCCGATCTTGTTCTTGATGCGCGCTGTTGGCGGGAGGTTCGCCGTATGTGCCGGTTGATGCTGTATCTCGGGCCCGAAACGCGCTTGAGCTCGCTGATCGTGGAGCCGCGGCACTCGCTGATTCGCCAGAGCGTGCATAGCGAAGAGCGCGAGGAGCCGCTCAACGGCGACGGCTTCGGCATCGGCTGGTACGCGGGCGAGCACAGCCTCGAGCCCGCGGTGTTCCGTTCGATCACGCCGGCGTGGAATAACCGCAACTTGCAAAATCTGGCGCGCGTGGTGGCTAGCGATTGCGTGCTCGCCCACGTGCGCGCCGCCACGCAGTCGAGCGGCGTGAACGAAGCGAACTGCCATCCGTTTCGCTGGCGGGAATATTTGTGCATGCACAACGGCGACGTCGGCGATTTTCGCCTCGTACGCCGCAAGCTGCTGGCCGGCGTCTGCGACGAAGCGTTCGGCAACGTCTACGGCAGCACCGACTCGGAGCACTTCTTCGCGCTGTTCATCGACTCGTTGCTGGGGCTCGACGAGCACGACCCCGCGTTGCGCATGGCGCTTGCGTTGGCGCGGGCCATCCGCCGCACGCTCGAGCTCGTGCACAGCGTGGGCGCGGGCGGCGACAGCTATTTGAACGTGGCCATCTCCGACGGCGAGCACGCCGTCGTGTCGCGGTTCACGGATGCCGCCGACGCCATGCCGGAGTCGCTCTACTATTTCACGGGCCAGTTGTACCCCGATGTGGGTCCGAACGCGCGGCGCAAGGGCACGCAAGCGGTAACGGTCAGCTCCGAACGGCTGACTGCCGACACGGGCTGGGCCGAAGTGCCGCCGGGGCGGATCATCATCTTGCGCCGCAACCGCGCGCCCGAGCTCGTGAATGCGCTAACCGGGCAACGCGAGCCCGCGCCCGCGGCAGCTGTGGCATAGAAACGTCGTACCGAAATCGGAGCCCTCCCACTTTCTAAGCGGCTCCAAATAGAGTACTTTCGCTACCCGTTGCGGATGAGCGTCAGCCTGTTGGGTGCGCCCGCCGCGGTCGCGTTAACCGTTCCGGCCGTCGCCGGCGCTCACACAACTTCTTGGGGGACGACATGAGCATGGATGTACGCAAGCGGCGTAACTGGTACGCCGAGGCCGGGCTCGCGGCTAGTGCGCTGACTCTTGGCGCGCCGCTGTTGGCGCAGGATTCCGGCCTCGAAGAGATCGTGGTTTCCGCCCGCTTTCGCGAGGAGAATCTCCAGGAAACGCCGCTCGCCATCACGGCATTCACGGGCGAGAACATGGAGGCGCGCAACCTCACCGACGTGACGATGATCGACACGTTCTCGCCGAACACGATCATTCAGCCGCTCGGTGCCGGCTGGGGCTCCACGGCGGCGGCGTTCATCAGAGGCATCGGTCTCGGCGACAACTCGCTGTCGTTCGAGCCGGGCGTGCCCATCTACATCGATGACGTTTATCACGGCCGGCCGCAAGGCGCGATCCTCGATCTGCTCGACCTCGAGCGAGTCGAGATCCTGCGCGGCCCGCAAGGCACCTTGTTCGGCAAGAACGCGATCGGCGGCACGATCCGGCTCGTGTCGCGCAAGCCGCAGGGCGACAACACGGGTACCGCTGAAGTGCGCCTCGGCAGCTACGACCGCCTCGACGTGCGCGGCTCGTACGATATCTCGCTCGTGCCCGACAAGCTGTTCGCGCGCTTCTCGGCGTCGTCGAAGCAAGCCGACGGCTACTTCGACATCCTCGATTACGAGTGCGTGAATGGGCCCGGCAGCTTGGGCGGGGTGGGCAACAACGGCATTCAGCCCGGCGCCACGCATACGACGTTCGGCATTCCGCTGCCGTTACCGGAAACGGCTCCCATCGATTTGCATGGCCAGCTCGGTCCGCAAGATATCCGCGCCGAGCAAGGCTGCGTGGTCGACCACCTCGGCGACGAGAACGTGGCCACGGGACGCGCGGCGTTTCGCTGGCTGCCGAACGACGACGTGGAGGTGAACTTCATCGCCGACCTCACACAGCTCGACCAAAAGGGCCCGTCGGACAAGTACACGTTTTTGGATCCGGCGTTCAATTTCAACCAGCAGTTCAGCGACAACGTTACGGAGCCGGTGTTCGGCTTGCCCTACGACACGCGATTCATCACGAACGACCCCTACACGGGCTACCACCGCTTCGGCAGCGACCCGCTCTTCAATCGCGACGTGCGCAACGTCAATCAGATGGAGCACTGGGGCACGTCGATGACGATCGACTGGCAGATCTCGGACCAGGTGCAACTGAAGTCGATCACGTCGTACCGCGAGTTCGAGAATACGTTCGGCCGCGATTCCGACGGCACGCCGCTACCCGTGGATCACACCTGGGATACCAGCATTCACGAGCAGCGCACGCAGGAGTTCCAGATCACGGGTCTCGCCGCCGACGGCAGGCTCGATTGGGCCACCGGGCTGTTCATGTACGACTCGAAAGACTCGAATCAAGGGTGGAACTTCCTCTATCCGTTCATCCTGTCGACGAACAATCACAAGGACGTGCAGACGAACGACAGCAAGGCGGTGTTCTTCCACGCCACGTACGACTTGAATGACGTGCTGAGCGTCACGGCGGGCGTGCGATTCACGGACGACGAAAAAATCGTCAACGTGTTCCGCCAGGATTTCCGCACGTTGACCGTCATCATCCCGAACACCGAGGTTACCGTGGATGCGCGCGAAACCTCACCGAAGATCGGGCTGAACTGGCAGCTCAGGCCGGATCTCATGACTTACGTGCAATGGGCCACGGGCTTTCGCGGCGGCGGCTTCGGCCCGCGCCCGGCCAATCCGCTGCAAGTGGCGGCCTTCGACATCGAAACGAACGACACGCTCGAGGGCGGCGTGAAGACCGAGCTCAACGACGGCAGGTTGCGCTTGAACAGCGCGATTTTCTTCAGCGAGGTCGAGAATCAGCAGCAGGGCACGCAGGAGTTCGATGCTTCCGGTGCCATCTGGTTCAGGACCGTGAACACCGGCAAGTCGGAGTACAAGGGTATCGAGCTCGAGGTGCTGGCGAATCCGGTCCCGCAGTTCCAGCTCGAGGCGTCGGTGGGCTACATCGACTACGACCGCGTCGATCCGGGCCGTTCCGGGCTGTGCCGGTTCCTGCCGAACGGTGACAACTGCGCGGCGCCGCGCA
>CAMPKU010000242.1 GCA_946887385.1 uncultured Gammaproteobacteria bacterium | reverse complement strand
CGCAATTCGCTCTTGAGTCGTTGGCTCCTGACGCTTCATGAGTCCTCCGGTAACGGGCCTACTCTAGCGCCAACGCTCCGCGCGGCACAGCGCCCGATTCTCTCACCGCGGCACCTGCGCTACCACGGTGTACGTCCGCCCCGCACCCGTGCTGTAGGCGAAGGTCTCTCCGTCCGGCGCGAACGCAAGCGCGCTGACGCCGACCACGTCGTACATCGCGATGACGCTGCCGTCCTGAAGGCGGCGCAGCACGAGCGCTCCCGGCGCATCGCCGCTCACGGGCGACTCGAAGTCGAGCACCAGCTCGCCGCGCGGCGAGAGTGCGACGAGGTCCAGTTTCATCGCAACGTCAGCCGTCGAGTCGAGCCCCGGCGGCACGAACGGCTGCGCCCAAAGCAGCGCGCCCGTCGCCAGGTCGCGCAGCTCCACGGAGCCGTCGCGGGCATACGCGGCCGCGCGCTCGGTGAACGCGTACGGCCCTACGGAACCGCGCGGCACCTGTGCGCCCGGCACGTCGCCGCGCGCGCGCTGCCACTCGGCGTCGCGGCTGAACCGCACTACGCCGAACGTTCCTGTGTCATCGACGCGGGTGGTATTGGCGGCGACCAGCGTGCGGCCGTCGGGCGCGAACATCACGCCGGCGCGCGTGGCAGACGCCTCGAGCTGTACCACGCGAGCGCGCGCTCGCACGTCCACCACGTTGACGAGCCCGCGCGCGGAGTCGAGCGAGCCGCCGACAGACTGGTATGCGAGCCACGCGCCGTCCGGCGAGAACGCGATCGCCGATACGGGGCCGCACACGCCGCCGCACTGAAACTTCAGCGGCTCGCCGAGCTCTTCGAGCGCGTGAACCTCGATGCCGCCGACGCGCCCGACCGCCACGTGCCCTGCGGACGAGATCGCGACCGAAAACGTGAACTGCCCCATCGAGAACGGCGCGGGAAACGAGCGCACCAGCCCGCCGTCGCCGGCACGATAGACGCGCGTGCCGCGGTCGTCGCTGACGCCGACGAGCTTGCCGTCGGTCGAGAACGCCACCGTCGACCACGCGGCCGCTCGCGAATCGAGCATGCGGCCGTCGACGCGCCAGACGCTGGCGAGGCCCGGCGGCAGCGGCACTTGCCGCGTGCTCGGCTCGGCGGCTGCGGCGGTCGCAGCCGCCGTAAGCCAGGCGCCTGCGCACGCCAAGAGCGCTCGGCGGCACAGCCGTCGCGCGCCGCTAAGGAAGTGGCGCGCGCTCACACGGCGATCGGCGCTTTGATCGAGCCGTGCGCCTCGTAGTCGCGCAGCTCGAAGTCTTCGAAGCGATAGTCGAACAAGCTCGCCGGCTTGCGCTTGATGACGAGCCGCGGCAGCGGCAGCGGCTCGCGCGTGAGCTGAAGGTCGGCCTGCTGTAGATGGTTCAGATACAGGTGGCAATCGCCCCCTGTCCATACCAGCTCGCCGGGCAGGAGGTTGGTTTGCTGCGCCATCATGTGGATCAACAGCGCGTACGATGCGATGTTGAACGGCACACCGAGAAACACGTCTGCGCTGCGCTGATAGAGCTGGCACGAGAGCCGGCCCTGCGCCACGTGGAATTGGAACAGCGCATGACACGGCGCGAGCGCCATCTCTTCGAGCTCGCCCACGTTCCACGCATTCACGATGATGCGCCGCGAATTCGGGTCGGTGCGGATGGTGTCGAGCGCGCGTTGGATCTGATCGATCTGCCGGCCGTCGGCCGCGCGCCACCTGCGCCACTGCGCGCCGTACACGGGGCCGAGCTCGCCGTTCTCGTCGGCCCACTCGTCCCAAATCGTGACCTCGTTGTCGCGCAGATACTTGATGTTCGTGTCGCCCTGCAAGAACCAGAGCAGCTCGTGGATGATCGAGCGCAAATGCAGCTTCTTCGTGGTGAGCGCGGGAAAGCCCGCGTCGAGATCGAAACGCATCTGGTAACCGAACAACGAAAGCGTGCCCGTGCCCGTGCGGTCGCCTTTGCGCACGCCGCGCTCTTTGATGGCCCGCAAGAGCTCGAGGTACTGCCGCATCTTATGCCTTGCTCTCGCGCCGGTACGCGAGCACCAGCAAGAGTACACCGGCAATGATCATCGGCGCGGAGAGCACCTGCCCCATCGTCACCCAGCCGAGCGCGAGATAACCGATCTGCTGATCGGGCACGCGCACGAATTCCACGATGAACCGCCCCGCGCCATAGACGATGAGGAACAGCGCCGACGTCGCCATCACGGGACGCGGCTTGCGGCTGTAGAGCCACAGGACGAGGAACAACACCACGCCTTCGAGGAACGCCTCGTAGAGCTGGCTCGGGTGGCGCGCCTGGCCGTCGACGATCACAGCCCAGGGCGCGTCGGGGCTCGTGACTTTGCCCCATAGCTCACCGTTGATGAAGTTGCCGATGCGCCCCGCGAACAGCCCGAACGCCGTCCACGGCGCCACGAAGTCCATGAGCACGAAGAACGGCTGCTTGATGTGGCGCCCGTAGAGCCACATGGCGGTGAGCACGCCGATGAACCCGCCGTGAAACGACATGCCGCCCTGCCACACTTTGAGGATGCTGAGAGGGTCGGCCAGCACCTCGCTCAGCCCGTAGATCAGCATGTAGCCGATTCGCCCGCCGGCGATCGCGCCGAGCGCCACATAAAATACGATGTCGTCGACGTGCTCGGGCCGAATGCGGCTACCCGGTTGCTTCGCACGCCAGCGCGCGCCGAGCCAGCCGGCCCCGAAGCCGATGAGGTACATGAGCCCGTACCAGCGCACCTCGAGAGGCCCATAGCCGAACAACGGCCCGATCGATATCGCTACGGGGTCGAAACCCGGGTATGTAAACAGAAATCACCACCCACCGATCTACGACGCCGGCTAGTGTAGCCGCGCGCCCCACACGGCCAAAGCGCGATGCGCTCCGCGGCTCGCAGGTGCATAGTGAACCCATGCGCAATCGACTGAGTGAAGAGACCAGCCCTTACCTCAAGCAGCATGCCGAGAATCCCGTTCACTGGCAGGCCTGGAACGAGGAGTCGCTCGAGGAAGCGCGCAAGTCCGGCAAGCCGATCCTGCTGTCGGTGGGATACTCGGCGTGCCACTGGTGCCACGTGATGGCGCACGAGTCGTTCGAGGACGAGGACACGGCGCGCCTCATGAACGAGCTCTACGTGAACATCAAGGTGGACCGCGAGGAACGGCCCGATCTCGACAAGATCTACCAGACGAGCCATCAGCTCATGTCGGGCCAGGCCGGCGGCTGGCCGCTCACGGTGTTCCTCACGCCCCAGCAGATTCCGATTTTCACCGGCACGTATTTTCCGAAGGAGCGCCGGTACGGCATGCCGGCGTTCCGCGAGGTGCTCGTCGCAATCGACAAGTACTATCGCGAGAAAGGCGACGAGATTCTCCAGCGCGGCGCCAGCCTCGTCGAAGCGCTCGGCAGCGCGGACACCGCAGCGGCCGACGAGTTCGCGGCGCTGTCGCCGGCCCCGCTCGAAAAGGCCCGCGAGCGCCTCGAGCAAAGCTACGACCCGGAGCACGGCGGCTTCGGCGGCGGGCCGAAGTTCCCCCATCCCACGAACATCGAATTCTTGTTGGCGCATGCGCATGCCAACCGCGCCGACCGGCAAGCGCTGCGGATGGTGACGCACACGCTCGACTGCATGGCGCAGCGGGGACTCTACGACCACCTGGGCGGCGGATTCTTCCGCTACAGCGTGGACAGGGAGTGGTCGATCCCGCACTTCGAGAAGATGCTCTACGACAACGCGCAGCTGCTCGGCGTTTACGCCGACGCCTATGCCGCGACGGGCACGCCTCGCTATGCGAGCGTGGCCGGCGCCACGGCGGATTGGGTGATGCGCGACATGCAGGACGCTGCCGGCGGCTACTACTCCACGCTCGACGCGGATTCCGAGCACGAGGAAGGCAAGTTTTATCTTTGGACGCCGGCCGAATTCAGCGCCGTGCTCGAGCGCGACGAAGCCGAGCTCGCGCAACGCGTCTTCGGCCTGGCCGCCCCCGCCAACTTCGAAGGGAAGCACTGGCACCTTTACTTGGCCGAGGAGCCCGACACGGCCGCCGCAGCACTGCGCCTCGACCCCACACGCACTGCGGCAACGCTCGAAGCCGCGCGCCGGAAGCTGCTCGCGGCGCGCGAGCGGCGCGTGTGGCCCGGCCGCGACGAGAAGCTGATCGTGTCGTGGAACGGGCTCATGATCGGCGGCATGGCGCGGGCCGCGCGCGTGCTCGACCGGCCCGACCTCGCCGAGTCCGCCACGCGCGCCGTGGACTTCATCCGCGCGGAGCTGTGGCGCAACGGGCGTCTCAACGCCACCTACAAGGACGGCCGCGCGCGCTTCGCGGCGTATCTCGACGACTATGCGTTCCTGGCGTGGGGCTTGATCGAGCTGCTGCAATGCCGCTGGCGCGACAGCGACCTCGCCTTCGCGCGCGAGCTGGCCGACGTGCTGCTAACGCACTTCGCGGATCCGCTCGGCGGCTTTTTCTTCACAGCCGATGACCACGAGCGCCTGATCCACAAGCCGAAACCGATGCTCGACGAGGCCGTGCCGTCCGGCAACGGCGTGGCAGCGTTGGCGTTGTCGGCGCTCGGCCATCTGCTCGGCGAGCAGCGCTTCCTCGCCGCCGCCGAAAGCACCGTGCGCGCGGCGCTGCACGCTCTCGACCGTTATCCCGAGGCACACACCACGCTGCTGCGAGCGCTCGCCGAGCTCATCGCGCCGCCGAAGCTCGTGGTGCTGCGCGGCACGCCGGCGGAGCTTGCGCCCTGGCAGCGCAAGCTCGCGCAAACGCATGAGCCGCACCGGCTGCACTTCGCAATCCCGAACGACGCGAAGCTCGTGGGTCTGCTCGCCGAACGCGCGCCGCGCGAGCGCGCCGTGGCGTACGTGTGCGAAGGGATGACGTGCCGCGCGCCCGTGGAGCTCGCGGAGGGTACGGCGCTTTAGTAGGCCGTGTAAGTCTCGCCCGTGACGAGCGCGATGGGGGCGCCGCTACGGCCCGCGAATTCTACCGGCACGGAGACCAGCGAGCCGCCCCGGTTCCGCTGCACCACGAAGTGCAGGTGCGGCCCCGTGCTGAACCCCGTATTGCCCGAATCCGCGAGATACTCGCCGCGGCGCACCGACTGCCCCGGCACCACGCGGATCGAGTTCCAGTTCAAGTGCACGTAGAGCGCCATCGTGCCGTCGTCGTGCAGCACGCGCACGATGTTCGCGCGCGGCCCGTCTAGATTCAAGTTCGTGCCGCTCTCGTAGAAATCGCTCGTCACCTCGATGACCACGCCGTCGCGCGCCGCGAACACGTCCGTGCCGACGGGCATCACGAAGTCCACCGCGTGCCGGCTCGCATCGTCGACGTGCGTTTGCGTGTTGGGATACGTCTGCGACACGCGCACGGCGCTCGACAGCGCATAGGGCAGGCGATACGGCCGCTCGGGCGAGTGCTCGGCATCGGGCGCGCCGGGCAAAAACTCGAGCTCGGTATCGAAGCGCAGCTCCGCTTGCTCCACGGTCTTACCCACCATGACGAGCTCCGTTTCGCTGCGCGGCGGCAGCACGGTGAGTCCGCTGCGCGGCGTGCCCGCCGACACGTTGTCGATCGGCGTGATCCGAAACGCAAGATGGATTGGGGCGAAGTACGTGTTCTGCGCGATCAACGCAACGCCCGCGGCCGCGGAGCGCTGCAGCAGCTTCACCTCGGGCTTCTCGAACCGGCGTTCGACCTGCTGCTCTTCGAAGGCCTGCTCTGCGCCCGGCTGCCGATCCGTGTAGACCCACACACCGTTCGCATCACGATACCGATACAGCGTCTGCGCGCTCGCCACCGGCCCCGCCACCACAACGGCGAGCAGCGCAATCCGCAGGCACGCGCGAACACCACCCGTAAAAAACCGCATCGCACAACCAAGAGCGGACGACGCGGCACTCTCTCACGCGCTCAAAGTCCCCGCCAAGCCCGAAGTCACACTCCCCTCGCACCCCACCCCACGGCAGCGAGCGAAGGCAACAATAATCAAACGTCCCGGCGGCGCCTGGCATGAGAGGGGCGTGTCCGGGGCG
>CAMPKU010000241.1 GCA_946887385.1 uncultured Gammaproteobacteria bacterium | reverse complement strand
TGCCCGGCATGCTGCACGCGCGCAACGTGCGGCCGCCGGTCGCGGGCGCCCAGCTGCGCAGCATCGACGAGTCGTCCGTGGCGAGCTTGCCGGGCTTCGTTCGCGTCGTCCGCAGCGGCAACTACCTGGCCGTGGTGTGCGAGCGCGAGGAGCAGGCGATCGCCGCTGCGCGGCAGCTCAAAGCCGAGTGGACGCCGCCCGCGCAACCGCCGTTCCCGGCGTCGGCCGAGCTCTTCGACTACATCCGCAACGCGACGCCCACCTCGAGCGATGAGCCGAGTGCCGTCGGCGATACGCAAGCGGCGCTGGCGAGCGCCGCGCGCGTGCTCGAGGCCGAGTACGAGGTGCCGTTCCAGGGGCATACCGCCATCGGACCGGCACACGCCCTGGCCGATCCGTCCGACGGTCAAATGACCATCTACTCGAACGACATGAAGTCGTACGGACTGCGCAACGGCGTCGCGCAATTCTTGGGCCTCCCGCGCGAGCGCGTGCGCGTGGTCTACATGGACGGTCCGCAGGTCTACGGCCGCACGGCCGCCGACGACGTGGGCTTCGAGGCCGCGTTTCTTGCGAACGAGCTCGGCCGGCCCGTGCGCGTGCAGTGGATGCGCAACGAGGAGACGGCTTGGGACACGAAGGGGCCGCCGTACCTATTCAAGCTGCGCGGCGGGCTCGACGCGCAAGGCAACTTGACGGCGCTCGAGTACGACGCGCGCGCCGTCGACTACAACCACCTGGGCTACAACGAACCCGACACCGTGCTAATCGCGCAGCTCATGGGCCGCCGCCGCGAGACGCCGGCCGCCGGCAACGCCGAAACGCCGTCGATCAAGTACGGCATCCCGAATCAACGCCTCACCGCGCACGTCGTGGCACTGCCCCAGGTTTGGGAAACCCCGCTGCGCACCGGCAACTTGCGCGACCCGAACGGTCCGCAGGTCACGTTCGCGTTCGAGGGCTTCATCGACGAGCTCGCCGCGGCCGCGCGCAAGGATCCCGCCCAGTTCCGGCTCGACCTCATCGAGGCCGGCACCGAGGACAACGTGTTTCGGAAAGCGCGCTCGCTGGCCGTCGTGCGTGCGGCGCTCGATAAGTACGGCTGGGACGCGCGGCCGTCGCCGAAAGCGCGCAGCGCGGGCCCCATCCTCACCGGCCGCGGCATCGCGTACACGTACCGCAGCAACACCGTCGTCGCAGTGATCGCCGAGGTCGAGGTGAATCGCGACACCGGCGGCGTATGGGTGAAGCGCTTCGTCTGCGCGCACGACTGCGGCTTGGCCATCAACCCCGTGGGTCTGAGCCACACGGTCGAGTGCGGCATGCTGCACGGGTTGAGCCGCGCGCTGTGGGAAGAGGTGCAGTTCGATACGGAGAAGGTCACGAGCGTCGATTGGGCGTCGCATCCGAGCTTGCGGCACTCCGACACGCCGCACACCATCGACATCGTGCTCGTCAACGGCGACCCGAACCCGAATCGCGCGGACCTGCCGCACTACGGTGCAGGCGAGACGAGTCACAAGCCCGTGATCGCGGCCGTGTCGAACGCCGTCTACGACGCCACGGGCGTTCGCTTGCGGCGCGCGCCGTTCCGCAAAGAACGCGTGCTGGCGGCGCTGCGCGCGGCGCAGTCGTAGGGCGCGGGCTCCAAGAGGCGCGCCCCTCGAACAGCCATGGCTATTGGTGCCGGACGCAAACGCATGGGGCCCCTAGTCAGTCCTTTTGCAAGGCATGCAGCTCCTTGCGCAGCGCGCGGATTTCGCGCTGTAGCGCGGCGACCGATTCCGTGCTCGGCGCCGTCGAGCGCGCGGCTTCGTCTCGGCCGATGAAGAACGTCGCAAGGGTTGCCGTCACGTAACCGAACATCGCGAGCCCGTATACCGACAACAGCAGGCATAGCACGCGGCCTTCGACCGATTCGGGCCAATACTGCGATCCGATTGTCGTAACGAGCATTGCTGTCCACCAGAGCGCGCTTGCATAGCTCGCAAATTCCGCCGGCTCGAACGCGTACATGCCGGCGGCTCCCGACACGATAACGAGTGTGGTGAGAAGCATCACGTAGCCGAAGCCGCGCTGGCTCATGGTTGCGCGCAGCGCCCGCACGCTTCGATTTAGAGACGACACAACACGCACGAGGCGCGCGCCGCGCAACGCACCGGCCGTGCGCGATACCCGAGCGAGCTGTGCGATGCGCACTACTCGGAAGATTCGCAGCGCCGGCAACGCGAGTGCCAGCACGGTCAACCAATTGTGCTTGAGATAATGGATTTTGCGCGGCGCCACCGCGAACTCGATCGCGAACTGAAGAACGAACATTCCCCAGATGGCGTAGCTTGCCGTTGTAAGCACTGCACTGGAGCCTCGGACGGCGTCGACGATGAATAACGCGATCCAGATGAGCGCCGCCACGAGCATTGGGAGCTCGAGCCGGTCCTGAATCGCGCGCAGCAGGCGATGGCGCTCGATCGTCGAGCGGCCGTTGTCACGATTGCTCCGTTGGTCGGTCGCGGGTGCACCACTCATACGCGCGGCGATGCATCGACCGTGCCAGGCATAGCAGAGTCCTTTGGGTGGACGTGCCGCTCGCCGGAAGCTCGGGTAAAGTGGCACGCAATGCAGAGGGAGTCGAACATGGGCAGGTTTTCGCGTCGCGCGCTTCTCGCCGGCACCGTGGCAAGTGCCGTGGGCTCACGCGTTTCGCTCGTCTTGGCACAGCGTGGCGCAGAGGGGGAAAGCTGGTTGCGGGGCAAGACGGCGTTCGTTACGGGTTCGACTGATGGCTTGGGCCGCGAGGTGGCCACGCGCCTCGGTGCGCTCGGCGCCACCGTCATCGTGCACGGGCGCAATGCGGAGCGAGGCGCCGAAGTGGTCGCCGGCATCGAGGGCGGCGGCGGCAAGGCGGTGTTCTATCGCGCCGATCTCGCATCGCTGGCGGAAGTGCGCGAGCTCGCCGAGCGCGTCGCGGCCGATCACGACTCGCTGAGCTTGCTGATCAACAACGCCGGAATCTGGATGGAGGCCGGCAATAACGAGCGCCTCACGAGCGCCGACGGCCACGAGCTCGTCTTCGCCGTGAACTATCTCGCGCCGTATGCGCTCACGCACCGGTTGCTGCCGCTGCTCGAGCGAGGCGCGCCGTCGCGGATCGTGAACGTGTCGTCGATCGCGCAGTCCGCCGTCAACTTCGACGACATCATGCTGACGACGGGTTACAACCCGTCGACTGCCTATGCGCAAAGCAAGCTCGCGCTGCTCATGCTCACGCTCGACCTTGCGGCCGCGTTGCCGGCCGAGCGGATCACAGCGAACGCGCTGCATCCGGCTACGTTGATGGACACTGCGATGGTGCAGCGCGCCGGCATGCCGGCGAGGGCCACGGTGGACGACGGCGCCGATGCCGTGATGCAGCTGGCCGTTTCGGTCGAGCTCGCCGGCACCACCGGCCGCTACTTCAACGAGAGGACCGAAGCGCGCTCCAACGTCGCTCAAGCGTATGACGCGGCCGCGCGTGCGCGGCTGAAGGCGTTGAGCCGGGAGCTCACGGGCGTAGGCTAGCGGCGTGAAAAAGCTCCTCGATCAAGCGCTCGCGCAGCTGAAGAAGCTCGGCAGCGACAAGATGCGCGCGCACAACCGCAAGCATGGCGCGGGCAACAACCAGTTCGGCGTGCGCCTCGGCGACATCCGCAAGCTCGCGGACAAGATCAAGGCCAACCACGAGCTGGGGCTCGAGCTCTGGGCCACCGGAAATATCGACGCGCGGCTGCTCGGCATCTTGCTGCTCAAGCCGAAGAGCCTTGGGCGCGACGAGCTCGATCGAATGGTGCGGTCCGTCGGCTTCGCGCAGGTGGCGGATTGGCTCAATGCCTACGTGGTCAAGAAACACCCGGAGAAGGAGGCTCTTCGCGAAGCATGGATGGCGGCCGACGACCCCTGGGCTGCCCGCGCCGGATGGAGCCTAACGTCCGAGCGCATCACGAAGAGCCCAGATGGGCTCGATCTGCCGGCTCTCCTCGATCGGATCGAGGCCGAGATGGGCAGCGCCGCGGCGC
The DNA here is from genome assembly GCA_946887385.1 of uncultured Gammaproteobacteria bacterium. Next base: position 2,154 of record CAMPKU010000241.1, on the reverse strand, counting down.
CGGTGCAATGGACGATGAACTTCTGCTTAGGCGGCATCGGCATCCATTTCCCCAAGCATCGCAAGCGCGCCGTCGCCATTGGCGAAGCGTTGGGGCTTTATCGCGACTATCCGGTTTCGAAAGGCTGCACGTCGCCGTTCGTGCCGATCTGGATCAACGAAATGGTGCGGCGGCAAGCGTGAACCGCACGGGAATCGGTCTTGTAACTCATGCCCGGCCCAGTCAAAGTTCGCAAGCGCCGGACCCGGCGCTTCAGGGTTTCTAGCCGATGATTGCAGTCTCGAGCGTTGCCGTGGGAGCGTTCGTCTGAACATCCGGTCCGGCGTACGCCTCGGTCACTACGAAATTTTGTCGGCCCTCGGCAAAGGCGGTATGGGCGAGGTTTGGAAGGCGCACGACGCGAAGCTGCGTCGCGACGTCGCCATCAAAGCGCTGCCGGCGGAGCTCGCGCGCGATCCCGACCGCGTCGCACGCTTGGTTCGAGAGGCCACGTCGCTCGCCGCGGTGAGCCATCCGAACGTCGCGGCGATTTATGGTCTGGAAGAGCACGGCGACCTGCGGTTTCTCGTGCTCGAGCTCGTCGACGGCGATACGCTTGCCGATAAATTGCTGCGCGGTCCACTGTCTGTTCGACAGGCGCTCGAGATAGCCCAACAGATCGTCGCAGCGCTCGAAGCGGCCCACGAGCGCGGAGTGATCCATCGCGATCTTAAACCCGCGAACATCAAGATCACGCCCCAGGGGCGCGTCAAGGTGCTCGACTTCGGGCTCGCGAAGAACCTCGAGCCCGCAGGTCCGGAGGGTGCGACCGATGCGACGCTGATGACCGAGCTTGGCGCGGTGATGGGGACGGCGCCCTACATGAGCCCGGAGCAAGTGCGCGGCGAGGCAGCGGGGCCGCAAGCCGACATCTGGGCGTTCGGCGCCGTTCTGTACGAGATGTTGACGGGCGTGTCGCCGTTTACACGGCCGACGGCCACCGAGACACTCGCACGCGTGCTCGAGGCGCAACCCGATCTCGCGTTGCTGCCCCCGGATACGCCGCGCGGCGCGCAGCATCTAGTGAGACGCTGTCTCGAAAAAGATCGCAAACGCCGCGTCAAGCACGCGAGCGATGCGCGGATCGAGGTCGAGGACGCGCTCGCGGAGCCGGCGAGTGGCCCGTTGTCTCCGCCGGTCCGCGTCGGGATCTCGCGGCGCACGGCACTCGCGGGCGGCGCGGCGCTCGGGGTTATCGGCGCCGGCTTGGGTGGCGCGCTGATGTCGCAGCGCCGCGTCGAGGCTCTGCCGCCGCCCCCAATCTATCAGCGGCTCACGTTCCGCCGCGGCATGATTCGCACGGCGCGGTTCGGCCCGGATTTTCGAACGGTGCTCTACGGCGCGCTTTGGGACGACGACGTTTGTCGGATCTACACGGTGCGGCCCGAAAGTCCGGACTCATCGGCGTTGCCGCTGCCGCCTGCAACCCCGCTCGCTGTGTCGGCGTTCGGAGAGCTCGCGCTATCGCTCGGCACTCACTACAGGGGAATCATGACCTACGGCACACTCGCGCGCGTGTCGCTCGCGGGCGATGCGCCGCGAGAGCTTCAGGAGAACGTGAAGTACGCGGACTGGTCGCCGGACGGCAGCGACCTCGTGCTCGTGCGCGGCGTGGAGAACCGCGATCGGCTCGAGCTTCTTGGCGGCACGCTGCTCGCGGAGCCCGCCACGCCCGGCGGCGGCTTCAGCTTCCCGCGCTTCTCGCCGGACGGGAGTGCCGTAGCCGCGTTCGAGCTGAACGCGCCGGGCAATCTGTTCGGCCGCGTCGTGGTCGTCGATCGCTCCGGCGCAACGCGCACTGTTTCGCCGGGCTCCTATTTCAATGTGTTCGGTCTCGCATGGCGCGGCGATGAAGTCTGGTTCACGGCGGCGGATGAGCTGCCGCTCTTTCGCAACACCATTTACGCGATGGACGCTGCTGGGGCCGTGCGTGTCGTCGCGCGCGTGCCGGGGAATACCACTCTCCACGACATAGCACCGGACGGCAGCCTGCTGATTGCCCGGACGGACGATCGCAGCGGCATCGCGGTGCGTGCGCCGGACCAGGCGGCGACGCGCGATCTGTCGTGGCTAGACGCATCCAATCTCATCGACATCTCTTTCGATGGGCGCCGC
>CAMPKU010000240.1 GCA_946887385.1 uncultured Gammaproteobacteria bacterium | reverse complement strand
AAGTTCGGGCTCATGCCTTCGAGGCCCCAGCGCGTCTTGCTGCCGTCGGCGTTCGTAACGTTGATCCACAAGAAGATGTGCGGATTCGTCCATTGGAGCTCGATGACCTCGCCTGCGAGCTCCTGGTTCGTTTGCATGTCGAACACGCTGAACGAGTGATGCGCTTCGGCGCGCGAGGTCCACGCCGCTAGCGCGAGGATGGCAATCACGCTGCCGAGCACCATGGCTACGTGCCGTAAAGCGCGGGCGCGATTCGTGGTTCTGCTCATCGCTATTCCTCGAAGCTCAGGTCGATGCCGGACTTGCCGTCGTCGGTCGTGAAATTTCGATTGTTTTGCTGGCACACGTACTCGGCAAGCGTCCAGTCGCGATGGCGGCCGTACGAGGCGGTGCGCACCCACGGCTTGGTCAGCGCTTCGGGGTCGTGAATGGCGGTCTCCACCTCGAGCCGGTCCGGCTCCGCCAAACGGAAGCGCTCGACGATGCGCATCTTGTCGCTATGGCGCTGGCCTTGATTCCCCATGGAGGTGTCCGTGGTGAAGCCCACGCTGTCGACGACCAGCGTGCCGCCTTCCCAATGGCCGATCGAATGGCCGTTGAACGTGAGATCGGGATCTTCGGGATGCTCGCGGCCGTCCGTGAAAATCTGCCGCCACTGCGCGTACGCCTCGATGAGGATCGTCACCTTGCCCGGCGTGAACAAAAACTCGAGTGGGTACGGCTGCGTCATGATCGACGGCATGCCGTTCGGCACGCAGTTTGCCGACGGGCCGTCCTCGATTTCGCCGCGCTGCGTGGCCGCCTGATAGGCCTGAAGCTTCGCGGCATATTCCGGTGTGAACGACGGCGGCTCGGCACGGCCGCGCGGCCCGCCACCGCCGCCCTCCCACAAGCCGCCGAAGTCCGGCAGCTCTGCGATCGATTCCCAAGTATCGCCCTGCGGGCCCGACTTTTGCGCCGCGAGCGGTGCGGCGGCGACCAACGCGATCAGCCAAGCGTGACGTAGCATGCGTCCCCCCTCTGCTGGCGTATACACTAGCACCGCCGAAACCGATCAGTCTGGAGAATCTTCGAGGCTCATGCTCGAGAACGCCGAACGCGCGGCCGCTACGTCGTGGCTCGACGATGCGCTCAGCCGCTTCTCTGCCGACAACGCCGACCTCGTGCAACGCACGCGCGCGCTGCTCGAGGCCATCGTGTCTGAACCGAAGCGCCATGCGCGCTTGTTGAACACGCTCTCGCTCCTCGAGCACCTCGGCAGCCACAAGATCATGGCCACGCAGCATTCCACCGCTATCGATCAGGCAACGTTGAAGCACCTGGCCGAAGAAGCGCAGCACGCGTTCTTCATGAAGCGGCAGGCCGAGAAGACAGCCGAGCGCGCGCTTCAGTACGTGGCGGACGATCTCTTGGCGCCCGCCTCCGCGCGCATGTACTTCCAGCGGCTCGAAGGCGCCACGGTGCGCGCGCTGGGGCCCACGCGCAGCACGCGGGCCGCTTACCTTTATATGTCGATGATCGTCGAGTTTCGCGCGCTTTGGTTTTACGGCGTGTACGAGCAAGCGCTGAAGCGCGCGCGCCACGCGCTGTCGTTGAAGCGTGTGCTCGGCGAGGAGCAAGCACACCTCTCCGACATGGCCGAGCGGCTCGAGGCCAGGCGCGAGCTCGACGACGCGCGCGCGGCGGAAGTGCTCACCGCAGAGCGCAAGCTCTACTTGCGCCTGCTCGGTGCGCTCGAGGGGGCCACCGCGTGAGGACACGCGCGCTCAGTTGCTTATTGGTGCTGCTCGCGGCATCGAACGCCGGCGCGGAAGTGACGCAACGCATCATGCGCGTGGCCGGTGCCACGGTTGAGTACAAGCTGGTGCTGCCGAACGGCTACGACGCCGCCAACACCTATCCCGCCATCCTCGTCTTCGGCGGCGGCCCGCAGACGATGAACACGATCGACGGCGCGCTCGCGCGGAACTTTCAAGCCGAAGCGGAACGGCGCGGTTACCTCGTGATCGGGCCGGCGGCACCCAACGGCGACCTCTTCTTCTACGACGGCGATCGCGTGTTCCCCGAGTTTCTCGACAACATTTTGGCCGCGCACAAAATTGAAGGCGGCAAATTCCACGTGGCGGGCCCGTCGAACGGCGGCATCGCCGCGATGCACGTGGCGGCCAAGTATCCGCAGTATTTTCTGTCGGCCACGGCTTTTCCCGGCTACATGTGGCAGCCGACCCCGGCCAAGCTCGCCAACCTGGAAGGCATCTGCGTGTATCTGTACATCGGCGAGAACGACGACTACCGCTGGCACGGCGAGATGGAGCGCGAAGCGCAGGTCCTGCGCTCCCGCGGAAGCGTGGCGCAATACACCGTCGAAAAGGGCCAGCCGCACCGGCTCGAGACACTATCCGGTACGGGTGCGAGCCGCCTGTTCGAGGGCTTTGAGGCCGCGAGACAAGGCTGCCGGCGCTGATTTTCCGCAGGCAGCGGCACGCTGCCGCACCAGCCTTGAAAAAGAATTCTCAGGACCCTAGAAAGGGGTCGCCTGAGGGGCGTAAGTTGCCCTAAAGGAATTCACCATGACGCACCGCCTCGCCACTCTGCTCGCCGTTCTTGCGCTCGCCGCCGCCGCGCCGACGGCCGCGAACGCGCAGGAGCCGCAGCAGCGCATCACGCTGATCGAGCTCACGCCGCATCTGGCCGTGAACGACGCCGCCGCGCTGATCGAGGCAATGAACTACGCCGGCGCCGTCGAGATCCTCGATGGCTTCATGGAAAACTATCCCGAGCCCGTGCCCGAGGCGTTCTACTTGCTGGGGCTCGCGCACTATCAGCTCGGCGACTACGAGCAGGCGCTGCCGGCAGCCGAGCGCGCGGCCACTCTCGCGGCGGATGCGCCTGCGAGCTGGCTCGAGCTCGTGGCCGCGCTGCTGAAGCAGCGCGAGGATCACCGCGCGGCGATTCCCTGGCTCGAGCGGCTCGTCGAGAAGGCGCCTGGCAACAAGACGTATTGGCTCGAGCTGTCCTTGGCGTACGAGAATACCAACGACTACGAGCGCGCGCTCGCCACGATGCGCTTGGCGCATACGGCGGAGCTGCTCACCGACGACGCCGAGCTCCGCAGGCTCTCCGATCTGCTCGTGCATCAGGGAATTCCGCTGCAAGGCGCCGCGGTGCTCGAGCAGGCGCTCGAGTCGCGAACGGTGCAGGCCGACGAGGCCGCGTACACGAAGCTGGGCACGGCCTGGTTCATGGCCGGCGAGATCGAGAAGGCCGTGTTCCCGCTCGAGAATGCCGCGCGCATCGCCAACACCGGCGACGGCTACGTGCGGCTAGCCATGGTGCACGTGGAGCGACGAGACTGGACGGCTGCCATCGCGGCGCTGCACGCCGGCATGGGTCGCGGCTCGCTAACGGACGAGGGGCGAGCAAATCTGCTGATGGGCGTTGCGCTGTACGCGCAGGGCCAGTTCGAGGAAGCGCGCGAGTGGCTCGACATGGCCGCCGAAGTCGACGCGCACCGTGCCGCCGCGAACAGCTATCTCGAGGCCATCGACGCGCGCATCGCGGCCGCGCAATAGCCGCGGTTCCTTCCAGCCACCGCAGCGCAGAGCTCGCATTCAGCGCACATGGGTGGCGAAGAAATACGCGAACCCGAGCAAGACGGCCGTCTGACCCAGAATCGCGGTGTACATATGGCGTGTGAAGCCGCCCACGCTACGCTGGATCTCCTCTCGAAACTCGGCGGCGTGCTGGCCCATCTCGGCGCGCAATGTACTAGCGACCTCCGCAAGTTGAATCTGCAGCCTCGCCCCGAACGGGGACGTCTCACCGCGCCAGCCGGACTCGAGCCGCAACAAGTCGTGCTTCGTGGCCAGCGTGTCTTTCGCGCCGGCGATTTCGATTTCAATGGCGCGCACGAATGCACGCGCCTGATGGCGGTATCACACGATTTTGTCGCGGACCGCGCGTGCTTGCTGCGCGGCGGAACTAGAACTTCTCGCTCCACGGCCTGAGGTCGAGCTCGTGCGTCCACGCGCTGCGGTGCTGCCGGTGCAGCGCCAGATACGCCGCAGCGATCGCGTCGGGCTCCAGCAGCGAATCCGGGCCGCGCTCGCCTAGCAAGTGCGCGTAGCGCTGCGAGTGAATCTGGCCATCGATGACGACGTGCGCGACATGGATGCCTTTGGGCCCCAGCTCGCGAGCCATGCTCTGCGCCACGGCCCGCAAGCCGAACTTCGGCGAGGCTAGATTCACGAAGCCCGCGCCGCCGCGCATCGCGGCCGTGGCGCCCGTGAAAAGAATCGTCCCTGCGCCGCGCTCGAGCATCCGCCGAGCCGCCGCGCGTCCCACCAAAAATCCGGCGAAGCAACCCACGCGCCAACAGCGTTCGAACTCCTCGGGCTCCGTGTCGAGCACGCTGCCGCGAACGAACGCGCCTGCATTGAAGACGGCCACAGCCGGCGGACCGATTTTGGCGGCGGCGTCGAAGACGCGCTCGACGTCAGCGGGCTCGGTGGCGTCGCAATCGAGCGGCACCACGCGGCCCGCGGCGCGCTGACTCTCGAGATCCGGCAGCGCCGACGCGGAGCGTGCTGCCGCGACGACGGTGTAGCCTTCTTTCGCGAACGTACGCACCAGCGCCGAGCCAAGACCCGGCCCCACGCCGACTACGACGGCGGTCTGTTCTACCATCGCGATCTCCTCGCGCTATTAGGCGCCCATCTCAATGTAGCAGCTCGTCGATACCTACACGGTACTCCTGCGCCGCGCGCGCGCCGACGTAAACGCGCTTCACGCCGCCCTCCGCGAACAACATCACCGTCGGCACGGAGCGCACGCCATAGCGCGCCGCTAACGCCGGGTTGTCGTCGATGTCCACCTTCGCCACCGTCACACGATTGGCGTAGTCGTTCGCGAGGCGCTCGATCACGGGCGAAAGTGCCTTGCAAGGTCCGCACCAGCTCGCCGAGAAATCGACGACGGCGGGTTGCGCCGAGCCGAGCACGACGCGCTCGAACTCGCTCTCGCCAACGGTGAGCAGTGCCTTTCTTTCCTGTTCCATCGCAGTCACTCCTTTTTCAGTTTGCCAAATCCACTCACGTAGTCGGTGCCGGCGCGGCTTCCCAACCGCCGCCGAGCGCCTTGTAGATGAGCACCACGGATGCATTCAGATCGGCTTCCGCCGCCGCAACCTCGTCCTCGGCTTGCAGTAACGTGCGCTCGGCATCGAGCAGCCGCAGAAAATCGAGTGCGCCTTCGCGGTACTGAATGCGCGCAAGCTCGGCTGCCGTGCGCGACGCCGCCGCTTGCTCGACCACGGACGCCAGGCGCTGGCGCTCGGTACCGTAAATGACAAACGCGTTCTCGGTTTCCTCGAGTGCGCGCAGCACCGCGAGCTCGTAGGCCGCAAGCGCAGCTTGCGTGCGCGCCTCGGCCACGCGCACGCCGGCGTAGGTGCCGCGCTCGAATCCCGCCCACGAGAGCACGGGCGAAAGGCTCCACGCGCGGCTCGTCGATTCGCCGAGCTCGTCCGCATCCCCGGCGATGAAGCCGATGAAGCCGGACAGCGTAAGGCGCGGGAAGAGATCGGCTTTCGCTACACCGATGCGCGCCGTTGCGGCTGCGAGCGCGCGCTCCGCCGCGCGAATGTCGGGCCGGCGCTGCAACAGCGCTGCCGGCGAGTCGACGGCGAGCGTGGTCAAGTGCGGCTCCACCTCGCGGAACGCAAGCTGCGTAGCAAGCGCACCGGGCCGCTCGCCGAGCAGCACGGCGAGCCGATTCGCCGCAACGGTCTCCGCCGCCACCAGGCGCGGAATCGTGGCCTGGGTGGCGGCGAAGCGTGCCGCCGCGCTCGCAACGTCCAGCTCGCTGCCGCGGCCGAGCTCGAGGCGCACCTGCGTGAGCTCGAGTGTCTCCTGCTGGTAACCCAAATTCTGCCGCGCCACGCGCAAGCGCTTCTGCGCCCCGCGCAGCTCGACGTAGTTGCGCGCGACTTCGGCAGCCACGAGCACCTGCGCGTCGCGCAATCCTGCAACCGCGGCGTCGGCCTCGGCGCCCGCGGCCTCGACGCCGCGACGCACGCGGCCGAACAAGTCGAGTTCCCAGAGCGTCGCGAGGCCTAAATCGTAGCTTTCGACCTCGACGCGATCGGTCGAGATCCCGGGTTGCTGCTGGTTGCTCTCCGAACGGCCGATCTCGGCCGACGCGCCCGGCCACCGATCGCGGCGCCCCG
>CAMPKU010000239.1 GCA_946887385.1 uncultured Gammaproteobacteria bacterium | reverse complement strand
ATCGACTTCGGCGCTCGGCCGCCGAGCGCCAGCTTCACCTCGAGCACCTCGCTGCGATAGCGGCGGCCGTTGCACTCCGCGCAGCGCAGGTACACGTCGCTCAAGAACTGCATCTCGATGTGCTCGAAGCCCAGGCCCGAGCACGTAGGACAGCGCCCATTGCCGGCATTGAAGCTGAACGTGCCGGCCGTATAGCGGCGCTCACGCGCGAGCGGCTCGGCGGCGAACAATTGCCGGATCGGCTCGAGCACGCCCACGAAGCTCGCGGGATTCGAGCGCGTCGTTCGGCCGATCGGCGCTTGATCCACGAGCACGACGTCGGTGAGCGTCTCGAACCCCTCCACACTCGAGTGCTCGCCGGGCGGATCCTTCGGCTTGCCGAGCAGCTTCGACAGGGCGTTGTAGAGCACGTCCTCGACGAGCGTGGACTTACCCGAGCCGCTAACGCCCGTGACGCACACGAGCCGATTGAGCGGAATGCTCACATCGAAGCCGCGCAAGTTGTGCTCGCGCGCGCCGCGAATCGTGAGCCGCGGAGCGCGCGTGGCCACCGGCAGCGGCGTGCGCGCGCGCCCGACCGTGAGCTCGCCGCGCAAATACTGCGCCGTCAACGAGTCGCCGCCGGCGATGAGCTGCGCCGGCGAGCCGTTGAACACGATCTCGCCGCCGGCGCGGCCGGGTCCGGGGCCCAAGTCGATGACGCGGTCCGCCGCCAGCATCACCTGCGCGTCGTGCTCCACCACGAGCAGCGTGTTGCCGGCGTCGCGCAGCTTCGCGAGCACGTGAACGATGCGGTCGAGATCGCGCGCGTGCAGGCCGATGCTCGGCTCGTCGAGCACGAACAGCGTGTTCACGAGCGACGTGCCGAGCGCCGTCGTGAGATTGATGCGCTGCACCTCGCCGCCGGACAGCGTGCGCGACTGCCGATCGAGCGTGAGATAGCGCAGCCCCACGTCGCACAGATACTGCAAACGCGTGCGGATCTCGCCGAGCACGAGCTCGGCGGCATCGTCGAACGGTTGCGGCAGCTCCACGCGCTCGAAAAACTCAAGCGCGCGCTCCACGGGCAGCATCATGAGGTCGTGCACGGTGAGGCCCGGCAGCGACGCGAACGCACGCTCGGACAGCGCCGGCAGGTGCGCGCGGAAGCGCTTCGCGGGCTCCACGACGGCTGCGGCATCGGAACGCAAGCCGAGCCGCCAGAGCAGCGACTCGGGGCGAAGACGTGCGCCGGCACACGCGGGACACACGTCGTACGAGCGGTATTTCGAGAGCAGCACGCGCACGTGCATCTTGTAGGCCTTCGACTCGAGCCACGCGAAGAACCCCGCCACGCCGTACCACTTACGCTGCCGCCATGAGCCTTCGCCCTCGATCACCCACTTGCGCTGCTCTTCCGTGAGCTCGCGCCACGGCACGTCGACGGGCACGCCGCGCTGCTTCGCGTAGCGCATGAGATCGTCCTGGCATTCTTGGTTGCTCTTCGTCTGCCACGGCTTCACGGCGCCGCCGGCCAGCGTCTTTTCCTCGTCGGGAATCGCCAGGCGATAGTCGATGCCGATCGTGCGGCCGAATCCCCGGCAGCGCTCGCAGGCGCCGACCGGCGAGTTGAACGAGAACGAGTTCGGGATGCAGTCGTCGTACGCGATGTCGCAGTGTGCGCAATGCCGATGCGCCGAGAACTTGAATGCCACCTCGCTTTTTTCCGCTACGCGCACGGTGACGTGGCCTGCGCCGAGCTTCAGCGCCGCCTCGAGCGCCTCGATCATCCGCGCGCGGTTCGCCGGCGCGAAGCTCAGCCGGTCCTGAACCACCTCGATGGCGTCGGCGCTGCGCGAGTGAATGCGTGTGTAGCCCTGGCGCGTCAAGTGCGTTTCGATTTCCTCGGGCGGAAAATTGGCCGGCACGGCAATCGTGAACGTCACGAGCACGCGCGCTTGCGCGCCGCCGACGGCCGGCTCGCGCGCAAGCTCCTCGTAGATGGATTCCGCGTCGTCGCGGCGCACCTCGCGGCCGCAGTTGCGGCAAAAGAGCACTGAGGCGCGGGCATACAGAAGCTTCACGTGGTCGTTCAGCTCCGTCATCGTGCCCACCGTGGAGCGCGACGTGCGCACGGGGTTCGTCTGGTCGATGGCGATGGCTGGCGGAATGCCGTCGATGCGGTCGACTTGCGGCTTGTCCATGCGGTCGAGGAACTGCCGCGCGTACGGCGAAAACGTCTCGACGTAGCGCCGCTGGCCTTCCGAGTACACGGTATCGAACGCGAGCGAAGATTTGCCCGAGCCCGACACGCCCGTCACCACGATCAGCTCGTAGAGCGGCAGGTCGAGATCGAGGCCGCGCAGATTGTTCTGCCGCGCCCCGCGAATGCGGATCACGTCGTCGGTCATGGGTATTCGGCAGCCGGGGCAAAGTTGGACCGCCAGCGCGATTGTGCCGAAACCCACGCGCGCGCGCGAGTCGCGGGCATGACTTCCGCGGGTGCGGCGAGCTAGAGTTGCGGCCTGACGATGTCGGGGCCCACGATGAACAACAACCGTTTCCCGCGCGCGCTGTGCACACGCCGCGCCGTGCTCGAAGGCGCCGGCGGTCTCGCCGGTTTCGGCCTGGCCGGCCGCCTGTTCGCGCAGCCGAACGCCGCCAACCGGCCCCCGGCGCCGCCGGGAACGCGCCTGGTCATGCTCGGCACGCGCGGCGGCCCCGGCGTGTCGCTCGAGCGCAGCGAGACCGCGAGCGCCGTCGTCGTGGACGGCGTGCCGTATCTCGTGGACTGCGGCTACGGCACGATGCGCGCCTTAGTGGCTTCGGGCTTGGGGTACCAGCCCGTGAGCACGGTGTTCCTCACGCACTTGCACGACGATCACACAGCAGACCTCGCCGCGATGCTCGCGCACCAGTGGACAGGCAGCAAAGCCACGCCCACGAACGTCTACGGCCCGTATGCCACGGCCAGCACGGTTCAAGGCGCGATCGCGTTCTTCCGCGCCAACGTCGAGATCCGCATGGTGGACGAAGGCCGCACCGTGCAGCCTGAAACGCTGTTCTTCGGCCACGACATCGACGCCGGCGACGACCCCGTGCGCGTGTTCGCCGACGAGCGCGTCGTGGTGACGGCGGCCACCAACACGCACTATCCGGAGCGCTTCGTCGCGCGCATGCGGCACCGTTCGCTCGGGTTTCGGTTCGAGACGAGCACGCGCTCGATCTGCTTCTCCGGCGACACGGCTTACTCGGCCAACGTGGTGAAGCTCGCGCGCGGCGCCGACGTTTTCGTCTGCGAGGTCATGGACCACCGCACCTACGAAAACAACATGACGCGCGCTCGCGAGCAAGCCGCAGCGGGCAATACCGAGAACATTTTCCGCCACGTGGCCGAGACGCACTCCACGCCGAGCGATGTCGGGCGCATGGCGAAGGAAGCCGGCGTCAAGACCGTGGTGCTGAACCACCAGCTCCGCGGTCAGGCGGCGCAGGGATTCACGATCTCGTCGTTCATCGACAGCGTGCGCGCCGAGTTCGACGGCAACGTCATCGTCGGCGAAGACCAGCTCGTGATTTAGACGCCGCTAGCGCTCGTATCGCGACCGGTCGATGCGCTCGCCGCGCAGATACACGTCGCGGATGCGGCGGGTGTTCGTGATGTCGTCGAGCGGATTGGCCTCGAGCACGATGAAGTCTGCGCTCTTGCCGGAGGCCACGGTGCCCGCCTCCGGAATGTTCAGAAACTCCGCTCCATTGCGGGTCGCCGCAACGATGACGTCCGCGGGCGTCATGCCGGCCGCCACCATGTCGGCCATCTCGAGATGCACGCCCCAGGGCACGTTGCCGTCGGTGCCCACGGCGATCTTCACGCCTTCGCGCGCGAGCCGCTCCAAGTTGCGCGCTTGAATCCCGAAAGCCGCCTGCGCCTCCGGACGGTCGACGGCGGCGGCCTGGAGCTGCGCCACCTGCTCGGGCTGCAGCGCCGAGGAGAGCCAGCTCATGTCGGAAGCTACGCCGGGATCCGGGAGATTGGGCACCAGCACGAAGTCGGGCCGCGCCTTCACGAGCGCCACGAACTCGTCGTCGACGTCTTGGTCGCGAACGCCGTGCGCGAACGCATCGATGCCGCGGCGCACGAGCTCCTTCGCGTCGTCGAGATAAAAGAGGTGCGCCGTCACGCGCAAGCCGTTCGCGTGCGCTTCCTCGATCACTGCGCCGTAGATCTCGGGCGAGAGCTTCTCGTAGAGCCCGTTCCGGTCGTCGACCCAGATCTTGATGATGTCGACGCCGAGCTCGGCCTGCTCGCGCACGCCCGCGCGCGCCTCCTCGGGCGTGGTTACCCAGTAGGGCACGTCGCTGCGGCCGGGCTCGGGAGCCGTGATGCCGCGGCCTGCGGTGCGGTAGAGCGCGTGCCCCGGCAACACCTCGCGGCGCATCTCATGAATCGCGTCGCCGGTGTCCTGCCCCAAGCTCATTGCAGCGCCCACGCCGAAGTACGCGCGGCGCTCGAGGTCGGTGGTGAGCCCCACGCGGTCGCGCGACAAGTGCGTGTGCGTGTCGATGAGCGCCGGCATCGCGGTGAGCCCCGCGAGATCGACCGTGGCAGCGCCGGCCGGCACCGTAACGGCGGCCGTAGGGCCGACGACACCGAAGCGGCCGTCGGCATCGACGGTGAACGTGGCGTTGTCGATGACGGTGCCGTCGCCGGTAAAACGCCGCGCACCTGTGAAGACCGTGACGCCGGCACCGGGCGCCGGCACGTCGCTGGGCGGTTCCGGTGCCGGCGCCGGCGGGTCCGAGCACGCCGCCAAGGCGCCAAGCGCCAACCCAAGCCCCATGAAACGAAAGCGCTGCGCCAGTCGCGTCATGCCGTGCTCCCCTCTGCCCCGGTTCCAATCGATCTTAGGCCGATCGACGTCCGGCCGCCAATGGCGAAGCGACGGCGCTGTTGTCAGTTGCGCGCCGTGCCCACGCGCGGCCGCGAGCCGACCTGCTCGTAGCGAAAGCCGTCCGCGGGCCGATCGAGCCTACGGATGTACAGCGTGCGCGGCTCGTTGCGCCCGAGGCTGCCGGTGACGACGACGCGGTCGCCGGCTTTGAGCGTCTCGCCGGTCATGCCGATGTTCTGGAGCTCGAAGCGATTGTCCATCTCGAGACGCCACGATTCCGCGGCGCCTTGCGCGTCGACCGTGACGATGACGAACGGATGCGGATTGATGAACTGAAACTCCGCGACGACGCCTTCGACGCGCTGCTGGCGCTGGCTGTCGTACACCGCGCCGATCGAATGGTGGGCCTCGGCGGCAAGGCCCGTGAGCGCGAATGCGGCGGCAGCGATGGCGTGGCGCGTGCTCATCGCAATCATGGTACTCCGGCCGCGTGCGCAACGCGCGACTCGCCGAAGTACACTCTCGCCGATGTCGTATCCCTACATCACCGACCTCGTGAATGCCGCGTTCGGCACGCAGTGGGACTTGCCCATTCCCGTGTTCGGAGCGCTCGTGGCGCTCGCGATCGCCGTGGCGACGATCGTCGCGCGCCGCGAAGCGCAACGGCTCGAGCGGCTCGGCCGGCTGCCGCCCGCTACTCACGCGCTCGTCGCGGATTTGGCATGCGTCTGTGCCGCCGCCGGCCTCGTCGGCGCTCGCGTGTTCCATATCGTCGACCATCCTGCCCAATTCATCGCCGATCCTGTGTCGATGATCTTCACGCGCGCCGGATTCTCCATCTTCGGCGGGCTGTGCTTCGGCATCGTGGCCGGCGCGATCTACCTTAGGCGTCATTCGATTCCGATCGCTCCGATGCTGGACGCCACGGCGCCGTCCATGATGCTGGGCTACGCGATCGGCCGGCTCGGCTGCCAGATCGCGGGCGACGGCGACTGGGGCATCGCGGCCGACATGACGTTGAAGCCAAGCTGGGTGCCGAACTGGTTATGGGCGCAGACGTACGAGGGCAACATTCTCGGCGTCATGATCCCAAGCCCCGGCGTGTATCCGACGCCGCTCTACGAATCGCTGCTCGGGCTCGCGCTATTCGCTGTGTTGTGCATGCTGCGGTCCCATTCCAACCGCGCCGGTTATCTGTTCTCGGTGTACTTGCTGCTCGCGGGATTCGAGCGGTTGTTGATCGAGAAGATACGCATCAACGTGGAGCACCAACTGCTCGGCATCGGCGTTACTCAGGCGGAGGCGATTTCGCTGCTGCTCATCGTCGCGGGATTCGTGGGAGTGCTCGCCACTCTTCGCACGCGGCGCGTGTGGGTGAGGATCGCGTTCTC
>CAMPKU010000238.1 GCA_946887385.1 uncultured Gammaproteobacteria bacterium | reverse complement strand
CGAAGGAGATCGACGCGCTCGGCGGGGCGATGGCGCGCGCGATCGACCGCGCCGGCATCCATTTCCGCACGTTGAACGCCAGCAAAGGGCCCGCCGTCCGCGCCACGCGGGCGCAGGCCGACCGCGCGCTCTACAAGCGCGCGATTCGCGAGCTGCTCGATGCCGAGCCGAACCTCACGCTGCTGCAGCAGAACGTGGACGGCTTGCTGCTCGACGGCACGCGCGCGCGCGGCGTCGTGACGCAGGCCGGCATGAAGATCGCCGCGGACGCCGTCGTGCTCACGGTGGGCACGTTCTTAGACGGCAAGATCCACGTGGGCGAGGTCAATTACTCGGGCGGCCGCGCCGGCGATCCCGCATCGGTGGGGCTCGCGCGCGGGCTGCGCGACCTGGGGCTCGCGGTGGGCCGATTGAAGACCGGCACGCCGCCGCGCATCGACGGCCGCAGCATCGATTACACCCACCTCGCCGAGCAGCCCGGCGATACGCCGACGCCGGTGTTTTCGTTCTTGGGCTCCCGCGCCGAGCATCCGCGGCAGGTGAGCTGCCACATCACGCATACCACGGAGCGCACGCACGAGATCATTCGGGCGGGGCTCGATCGCTCGCCGCTGTTCACGGGCGCCATCGAAGGCACCGGGCCGCGGTACTGCCCGTCGATCGAGGACAAGGTGGTGCGCTTCAAAGACCGCACGCGCCACCAGATCTTCATCGAGCCCGAAGGGCTCTCGACGTTCGAGATCTACCCGAACGGCATCTCGACCTCACTGCCGTTCGACGTGCAGCTCGAGCTGGTCCGCTCGATTCCGGGCTTCGAGCGCGCGCACGTCACGCGCCCCGGCTACGCCATCGAGTACGACTATTTCGATCCTCGCGATCTGAAGCTTTCGCTCGAAACCAAGGCCGTCGAGGGGCTGTTTTTCGCCGGCCAGATCAACGGCACCACGGGCTACGAGGAAGCCGCGGCGCAAGGCATCGTGGCCGGCATCAATGCCGCCGCGAGCGTGCTCGGCCGCGCGCCGTGGTATCCGCGCCGTGAGGACGCCTACATCGGCGTGCTCATCGACGACCTCATCACGCGCGGCACCACGGAACCGTACCGAATGTTCACGAGCCGCGCGGAATTCAGGTTGAGCCTGCGCGAGGACAACGCGGACCTGCGGTTGACGCCCGCCGGGCGCGAGCTTGGGCTCGTCGACGACGCGCGCTGGCGAGCGTTCGAGGCGCGCCGCAACTGGCTGGCGAAGGAACGCTCGCGTCTGCACGACGCGGTGGTCCGGCCCGCCGAAGTGCGCATCGGCGGCGCGTTCGCCGAGCCGCTCGCGCGCGAGGCGTCGGCCTACGCGCTGCTGCGCCGGCCGGGCGTGGCGTATGCGGACGTTGCGGCGTTGCCGAGCGTGGGCCCGTCGCCGGAGCTCGCGCAGCTCGACGCCGAGCTCGTCGAGCAGTGGACGGCGAGTCTGTCGATCGACGCGCACTATGCCGGCTACGTGGAGCGGCAGGGCGTGGAGATCGAGCGGCACAAGCGCGAGGGCGCCACGTGCTTGCCGCAGGATCTCGACTACGCGCAGATCAACGGCCTGTCGAACGAGCTGCGCGAGAAGCTCGCGCGTGTGCGGCCGAACGACATTGGGCAGGCGACGCGGATCTCCGGCATGACGCCGGCCGCGATCGCGCTGCTCCTGATTCACGTGAAGAAACGGCCGCGGCGCATCGCTTGAGCCACGACGCCCGAGGCGCCGAGCGCCGAAACGAAGGAGTGCCGCCATGAGCCGCAAACTCGAAACGTTGACTTTACTGGCCGCGAGCGCGCTGCTCGCCGCTTGCGGAGGCGGAAGCTCGGGCCCGGCCGTCGAGATCGGCGGCGCGAGCGGCACCGAGCTCGCCGAGCAGCAGGTGCTGCATCTTGGCAACGGCGGCGAGCTTCAGTCGCTGGATCCGCACCGCAGCGAGGACGTGTCGAGCTCCGACGTGCAGCGCGATCTATTCGAAGGCCTGGTCGGAGAAGCGCCAAACGGCGACCTGATTCCCGGCGCGGCCTCGGCGTGGACGATGAGCGAGGACGGCAAGACGTTCGTGTTCACGCTGCGCGTGGAAGCGCGCTGGTCGAACGGCGACCCGGTAACGGCGCACGACTTCGTGTACGCGTTTCGCCGCGGCGTGGATCCAAAAACGCTGAGCGTGTACAGCTACATCTTGAGCCCGATCGAGAATGCCGACGAGGTCACCGCGGGCCGGTTGGCGCCTACCGAGCTCGGTGTGCGCGCGCTCGACGACCACACGCTCGAGATCAAGCTCGCGAATGCCACACCGTATTTCTTGGGGCTGCTCGCCCATTCGATGGCCTACCCCGTGCACCGCGCGACGATCGAGACGCACGGCGATCAATGGACGCGCGCCGGCAACCTCGTGGGCAACGGCGCATTCAAGCTCGACGAGTGGGTGGTGCAGTCGCACGTGAAGGTGGTGCGCAACCCGCACTACTGGGGTAACGCCAACAACAAAATCGAAGAGGTCTGGTTCCACGCCACGGAGGATCAAAGCGCCGAGCTGCAGCGATTCCGTGCGCGCGAGCTCGACGTCACCTACACGATCCCGAACGCACAGCTCGCCTTCATTCGCGAGAACCTTGCCGACGAGCTGCACATTTCGCCGTACTTGGGCAGCTACTACTACGGCTTCAACGTCACGCGCGAGCCTTTCAAGGACAAGCCGAAGCTGCGCCGTGCGCTGAGTCTCGCGATCGATCGCGACATCATCACGCAGCAGATCCTGGGCGCCGGGCAAACGTCGGCGTACGGATTCGTGCCGCCGGTGGCGAACTACACGCAGCAACAGATGCCGGAGGCTTCGTGGACGCAAGCCGAGCGCGAGGCCGAGGCGAAGCGGTTGTATGCCGAGGCCGGCTATTCCGCGAGCAATCCGCTGCGCACGGAGATTCTCTACAACACGCAGGACGACCACCGCCGCATCGCGGTGGCGATTGCCGCGATGTGGAAGCAGACCTTGGGCGTCGAGGCGCAGATCCGCAATGAAGAGTGGAAGGTCTTTCTGGACACGCGCCTGCAGCGCACGCAGACGCAGGTGTATCGCGTAGGCTGGATCGGCGACTACAACGACGCGTTCAGCTTCTCGGAGCTTCTGCGCACGAGCTCCGGCAACAACGACACGGGCTATAGCAGCGCCGAGTACGACCGGCTCGTGACCGCCGCGCAGTCGGAGCTCGATCTGGCCGCGCGCGCCCGCTTGCTCGAAGAAGCCGAGCGCGTGCTGCTCGCCGACATGCCGGTGCTGCCGATCTATTTCTACGTGCGCCAGCGCCTGATTCAGCCGTGGGTGGGAGGCTTCGTGCCCAACATCATGGACCACCAGTACCACAAGAATTACTACGTGCTGAAGCACTGAGCGCGGAGCGAAACGGTTGCTGAATTACTCGCTGCGGCGGCTGCTCGGAGCGATTCCGACGCTGCTCGTGCTGATCGCATTCGCGTTCTTCATGATCCGTGCCGCGCCCGGCGGGCCGTTCGATAGCGAGCGGCAGCTCCTGCCCGAAATCGAGGCCAATTTACGCGCGGCCTACCATCTCGACGAGCCGCTCTATCAACAGTTCGGGCGCTACCTGTGGGGGCTCGTTCAGTTCGATTTCGGGCCCTCGTTCCAGTATCGCGATTACACCGTCACGGAGCTGATCTTGAGCGGCTTCCCGGTGTCGCTGAAGCTCGGCGGCAGCGCCATGCTCATGGCGCTGCTCGTGGGGGTTACCGTGGGTTGTCTGGCTGCGCTGCGGCAGAACACGGTGGCGGACCACGGCGTGATGGCCGTCTCGATGACGGGCATCTCGGTGCCGAATTTCGTGATGGCGCCGCTGCTGGTGCTGATCTTCGCCGTGTACTTGGGCTGGCTGCCGGCCGGCGGCCTCGGTGAAGGCTCCGTGCGCAATCTCGTGTTGCCCGTGATCTCGCTGGCGCTGCCGCAGATTGCGTATCTCTCGCGGCTCACGCGCGGCAGCATGATCGAGGTGCTGCGCAGCAACTTCATCCGCACGGCGAGAGCACAGGGCCTGCCGAGCTGGAAAATTCTGGTGCGGCACGCGCTGAAGCCCGCCCTGCTGCCGGTGGTTTCCTTTCTGGGGCCGGCCACGGCGGCCGTCATCACGGGGTCCGTCGTCATCGAGCAAATCTTCGGCGTGCCCGGGCTCGGGCGGTTTTTCGTGACGGGCGCGTTGAATCGCGACTACACGCTCGTCATGGGCGTGGTGGTGTTCTACGGCGTGCTGATCATCGCGTTCAATTTCCTCGTCGACCTCGCGTATGCGTGGCTCGACCCGCGGGTGAAGTACCGATGAGCGCGACCGTGGCCGCGATTCCAGAAGCGCGCGGGCGCAGCTTGTGGGCCGACGCGTGGGCAAAGCTCAAGCGCAACCGCGCGGCCGTGGTGGGCGGCGTCACGATCGCGGCGATGGCCGTGCTGGTGATGTTCGGGCCGTGGCTGTCGCGGTACACGTTCGACTTCGCGGACTTCGCGAACACGTCGATCGGGCCGAGCGCTGCCACGGGGCACTGGTTCGGCACCGACACGCTCGGGCGAGATCTCTTCGTGCGCACGCTCTACGGCGGGCGCATCTCGCTGCTCGTGGGCATCGTGGCGACGGCCGTGAGCCTGCTCATCGGCGTGACCTACGGCGCGATCGCCGGATACTTCGGCGGCCGCGTGGATGCGCTGATGATGCGCATCGTCGACATCCTCTATGCGCTGCCGTTCATGTTCTTCGTGATCCTGCTGATGGTGTACTTCGGCCGCAACATCGTGCTGATCTTCGTCGCGATCGGCGCCATCAACTGGCTCGACATGGCGCGGATCGTGCGCGGCCAGACGTTGAGCTTGAAGCACCGCGAGTTCGTCGAAGCGGCGCAAGCGCAAGGCGTGGGCGCCGCGGCCATTATCCGCCGCCACATCGTGCCGAATCTGCTCGGCGTGGTGGCCGTGTACGTGACGCTGACGATCCCACAGGTGATTCTCGTCGAGTCGTTCCTGAGCTTTTTGGGGCTCGGTGTGCAGGAGCCGATGACGTCGTGGGGCGCGCTCGTGAACGAGGGCAGCGAGGAGCTCGAGAGCGCGCCGTGGATGCTGATCTTTCCGGCCGCGTTCTTGGCCACGACGCTGTTCTGCTTCAACTTCTTGGGCGACGGCATGCGCGACGCGCTCGATCCCAAGGACCGCTGAGCCGATGGCGCTGCTCGAGGTCGAAAACCTGAACGTGCGCTTCGCCACCCCCGACGGCGAAGTGCATGCCGTGAAGGATTTGAGCTTCTCGCTCGAGAAGGGCGAGACGGTGGGCATCGTCGGCGAGTCGGGCTCCGGCAAGAGCCAGAGCGTGCTGAGCCTCGTAGGCCTCTTGGCCGCGAACGGGCGCGCGACGGGCACGGCGCATTTCGCGGGCCGCGACCTGCTTGCGATGAGGCCGCGCGAGCTGCGTGCCGTGCGCGGCGCGAAGATCGCCATGATCTTCCAAGATCCGATGACCTCGCTGAATCCGTATCTCACCATCGAAGCGCAGATGCGCGAGGTGGTCCGGTCGCACGAGCGGGTCTCGGCGAAGGCTGCGCGCGCGCGCTGCAAGGAGATGCTCGAGGCCGTCGCGATTCCCGAGGCGGCCGCGCGCTTGAAGCGCTATCCGCACGAGCTTTCGGGCGGCCTGCGCCAGCGCGTGATGATCGCCGCGAGCTTGCTGTTGCACCCTGAAGTGCTCGTGGCCGACGAGCCGACGACGGCGCTCGACGTGACGGTGCAGGCGCAGATTCTGGAGCTGCTCAAGGGCCTGCGAAACCGCTTCGACATGGCGATCCTGCTGATCACGCACGATCTCGGCGTCGTGGCGGGCCTGGCGGATCGGGTGCTCGTGATGCACGCGGGCGAGCTCAAGGAGCAAGGACCGGCGGCCGATGTGTTCTACCGGCCGCAGCACGAGTACACACGCGCGCTGCTCAAGGCCGTGCCGCGTCTGAACTCGCCGCTCGTGGCCGAGCTGCCGCCGACGGCCGAGCAGGCGCCGCCGCTCGTTGCCGTGGAAGGGCTCAAGGTGCACTTCCCGTTGGGCGGCGGGTGGCTCGCGCCGCGCACCGTGCTGCGCGCCGTCGACGGCGTGGACCTCACGCTGGCGCCCGGCGAAACACTCGGCGTCGTCGGCGAGTCGGGCAGCGGCAAATCGACGCTCGCGCGCGCCATCTTGCGGCTCGTGCCGCCGACGGCCGGCACGAGCCGCAAGAT
>CAMPKU010000237.1 GCA_946887385.1 uncultured Gammaproteobacteria bacterium | reverse complement strand
GCCGGGCCGCTGGGAAACGGCTAACGCCGTGGCGCGCGACATCGCCGAGATCGTCCGCTTCGGCCTGCCCGACGACTACTGGAACAACTACGCCGAGCTCGTCGGCGCCCTCGACGCCGCCGACGTGAACGCCGTTGCAACGCGCCTGCTGCAACCCGAGCGCATGACGTGGGTCGTCGTCGGCGATCGCGGCGTCATCGAAGCCGAGGTGCGCGCGCTTCAGTTCGGCGACCTGCGAATCGTCGACGTGGACGGCAACCCAGTCGGCAGCCCATGAACGTTCTGTAACTTGAAAGCAGTTCCAGCCGTATGCTAAATCTTCCGCCGCGCGGCCGATCGCCGCTGCAATAACTTGCGTTCGTCATGATCGAGGTTCAAGGACTCACCAAGGAGTACGGCCGATTTCGGGCCGTCGACGATCTCTCCTTCCGGGTTTCGCCGGGAGAGGTGCTCGGCTTCTTGGGCCCGAACGGCGCAGGTAAAACCACCACCATGCGCATCGTCGCGGGATTCCTGCCCGCCACGTCCGGCCGCGTGCTCGTGTGCGGCTGCGACATCGAGACGCAATCCGTGGAGGCCAAACGGCGCATCGGCTATTTGCCCGAGGGCGCACCCAGCTATCCCGAGATGACGCCGCGGTCGTTTCTCGAGTTCATCGCCGAGGCGCGCGGCTTGAGCACCACGGCGCGACGCGCGCGGCTCGACGAAGTGTTCGCGCTGCTGCACTTGGAGCGCGTGCTCGAGCAGAGCATCGAAACGTTATCGAAAGGCTATCGCCGCCGCGTGGGCCTTGCGCAGGCCATCCTTCACGACCCCGAGGTGCTGATTCTCGACGAGCCCACCGACGGCCTCGATCCGAACCAGAAGCACGAGGTGCGCGAGCTCATCGGGCGCATGGCCGCTTCGAAGATCATCGTGATCTCCACGCATCTGCTCGAGGAAGTGGAGGCGGTCTGCAACCGCGCCATCATCATCGCGCAAGGCAAGATTTTGGCCGACGACACGCCGCAGGGCCTCGCGGCGCGTTCGCCGTCGGGCCGCCTGGACGAAGTGTTTCGCTCGATCACGGGAGGCGCCACGGCATGAGCGGTGTGGCCGCGGTCTTCAAGCGCGAGCTGGCGAGCTATTTCGCGACGCCGATCGCGTACGTATTCATCGTGATCTTCCTGATCGTGTCCGGGTGGTTCACGTTTTTCTACGGCGGCTTCTACGAAACGGGGCAAGCGGATCTCGCCGCGTTTTTCTATTGGCACCCGTGGCTTTATCTTCTGCTCGTGCCGGCGTTGAGCATGCGGCTGTGGGCCGAGGAGCGGAAGTCCGGCAGCATCGAGCTGTTGATGACCCTGCCGCTCGACGTCTGGCAGATGGTTGCGGGGAAATTTTTCGCGGCCTGGGCGTTCACGGCCATTGCCATCGCGCTCACGTTCCCGATCTGGATTACCGTGAATTATCTCGGCGATCCCGACAATGGCGTGATCGTGGCGGCGTACCTGGGCAGCATCCTCATGGCCGGCGCGTTTCTCGCCGTGGGCGCGTGCATCTCGGCGGCCACGAAGAACCAGGTGATTGCGTTCATTCTGGCCGTGGTGACGTGTTTCTTGCTGCTCGCGCCCGGCTTGGGCGTGGTGCAACAGGTGCTCTCCGGCGTCGCGCCGCAGTGGCTCTTGGACGGGCTCACCGCTCTCGGGCCGCAAGCGCACTTCGATTACATCAGCAAAGGCGTCATCGATCTTCGCGACCTCGTCTACTTCACGTTGCTGATCGGCGCGGCGCTTTATTCCAACACCCTCGTGCTCGAGCTCAAGAAGGCGGATTGACGGCATGAGCGCGTCAAGTAGAAACAAGCTGGGCTACGCAACGCTGGGGCTCGTGGTGCTCGCGTTCGTCGTGGCCGTGGTGGCGTCGAACGTGTGGCTGCGCGGCGCGCGCATCGACCTTACCGAGAACAACCTCTACACGCTCGGCGAGGGCACGCAGGCCGTGCTCGACGGCATCGAGGAGCCCATCAATCTCTACCTGTTCTTCTCGAACGAGGCCACCGAGACGCTACCCACGCTGCGCGCCTATGCCGCTCGCGTCCGCGAGATGCTCGAAGAGCTCGAGGCCAACGCGCCCGACGGCAAGCTCGTGCTGAACGTGGTGGACCCGCTGCCGTTCTCGGAAGAAGAAGACCGCGCCGAGCAATTCGGGCTGCAGGCCGCGAACATCGGCCCGGCAGGCGAGGCCGTGTACTTCGGTTTGGCCGGCACCAACAGCGTGGGCGAGAGCGACACCATTCCGTTCTTCCAGCCCGATCCGCGCAAAGAGGCGTTCCTCGAGTACGACCTCGCGCGGCTCATCTACAACCTCGCGAATCCCGACAAGCCTGTGATCGGCCTGCTCACGAATGCGCCGATCGGCGGCGGCTTCGATCCGCAGACGCAGCAGCCGTCGCAACCGTGGGTGATCGTCGAGCAAGCCAAGCAGCTCCTCGAGGTGCGAACGCTGCCGGCGAGCCTGCTCACCATCGAGGAAGACGTGGACGTGCTGTGGATCGTGCATCCCACGATGCTCGACGAGTCCACGCTCTACGCCGTCGACCAGTTCGTCATGCGCGGCGGCCGCGCGCTGATCTTCGTGGATCCGCAGGCCGAGATCCTGGCGGGCGCAAATCCGTCCGGCTTGCCGTTCGGCGGCCCGGCCGCGAGCTCGACGCTCGAGCGGCTGTTCGAAGCCTGGGGCGTCACGTTCGACACCATGAGCGTGGTGGCCGACAACCGCTACGGCCTGAGCATCGGCGGCCGCTTCCAGCCGATGCGCCATATCGGCCTGGTGGGGCTCGACGCCGCCGCCATGAGCCAAGACGACCCGATCACTTCGGGCTTGAGCTCCGTCAATCTCGGCGTGGCAGGGCACCTCGAGCTTGCCGAGGGCGCCACCGCGACGCTCACGCCGCTGCTGAAGTCGAGCGTGGAATCGGAGCTCATGCCGGCCGACCGGTTTCAGTTTTTGCCGGATCCCGAGGAGCTGTTGAACGGCTTCACGCCGGGCGGCAAGGAGCTCGTGCTCGCCGCGCGGCTCGAAGGGCCGCTGAAAACGGCGTTCCCGGACGGCGCACCTACCAACGAGGATCGCGAGGAGCCCGTCGACACCGCGCTCGCCGGCGCGCATGTGGCGTCCACGGACAACGCCAACCTCGTGCTGGTGGCCGACGTCGACATCTTGAGCGATCGGCTCTGGGTGCAAGCGCAAAATTTTCTCGGCCAGCGGCTCGTGACCGCGTTCGCCAACAACGGCGACTTCGTCATCAACGCGCTCGACAATCTCTCGGGCAGCGCGGCGCTCATCGGCCTGCGCAGCCGCGCCACCTATACGCGGCCGTTCACGAAGGTCGAAGAGCTGCGCCGCAACGCGGACCTGCAGTTCCGTGAAACCGAGGACCAGCTCGAGGCCCAGCTCACGCAAACCGAGCAGCGCTTGAGCGAGCTGCAGGCCGCGCGCAACGACGGCAACTCGCTGCTGATGAGCCCCGAGCAGCAGGCCGAGATCCAGCGCTTCCTCGACGAGCAGGTTCGCATCCGGCAAGAGTTGCGCGCCGTGCGCCGCAACCTCGACGCCGACATCGACCGCTTGGGCACGTGGCTCAAGTTCGTCAACATCGCGTTGGTGCCGATCGTGCTCACGATTCTCGCACTCGGCGTGGTCATGGTCCGGCGCCGCCGGAAGGCTCGCACATGAGCACGCGCGCGCTCGCACTTTTCGCTGCGGCGGTCGTCATCCTGCTCGCGCTCGTCATCTTCAGCCAGCGCAGCGGCAGCGATGCCACGGGCAACGGCACGGCGCTCGTGCCGAACCTGGCAGCCGCGCTCGGCGACATCGAGCGGGTCACCGTCGTGAAAGCGAACAACGAGACCGTCGCAACGCTCGAGAAGCGCCCCGAGAGCTGGGTCGTCGTCGACAAGCACGGCTACGTGGCGAACGCCACGAAGCTGCGCCAGGCCCTCACGGCGCTCGGCGAAGCGCAGATCCTGGAGCAGAAGACCGCCAACGCGGAGCTCTATGACCGCCTGGGCGTCGAGGACGTGGCCGCGGCCGACGCCGCCGGCATCAGCATTTCGTTCACGGCGCCGGGGCACGAGCTGCCGACGCTGATCCTCGGCAATGCCGAGGGCGGTCGCTATCGCTACGCGCGCCGCGCCGGCGAAGCCCAAAGCTTCCTCATCGACCGCAACCCCGACGTGCCGCGCGCGGCCGCCCAGTGGGTGGAAAATCAAATCGTCGACGTGCGCGGCGACCGCATCCGCGAGGTGACGATCACGCACGCCGACGGCGAGGTGGTTCGGCTTTCCAAGGAGAGCGCCGAGCTCGCCAACTTCGAGGTGGCCGACGTGCCCGAGGACCGCGAGCTCTCGTACCCCGGCGTGGCCAACGTCGTGGGCAACGCCCTGCGCGAGCTCAACCTCGAGGACGTGGAGCCCGCGGCCGAGGCGCCCGCCGAGGGCGCCACCGTGGTCGAGTACCGCACGTTCGACGGGCTCGTCGTGCGCGTGACGGGCACCAAAACCGACGACGAAAGCTGGATCACGCTCGAGGCGAGCGGCGAGGCGGAGGCCGCCGAAGAAGCCGCCGCCATCAACGAGAAAGTCGGCGGCTGGCGCTACAAGATCGCGAGCTTCCAGTACGACCAGATGACGCGCCGCATGGCGGATCTGCTGAAGGCGCCGCCCGCCGCCTGATTCTGCTTAGGTCGCGCGGTACACTGCGCGCCCATGGCCACGCAGCCGAAATCCTTCCCCATTGCCGCGAGCTATGCGCCGCTGATCGCGCGTGCCCGCGTCTACGACGTGGCGATCGAATCGCCGCTCGATCGTGCGCCGCGCCTGTCCGCGCGCTTGGGTCACGACGTGCTGTTGAAGCGCGAGGACCTTCAGGCCGTGTTCTCGTTCAAGCTGCGCGGCTCGCACAACAAGATCGCGCAGACGGATCCGGCCAAGCTCGCGAACGGCGTGATCTGCAGCTCCGCCGGCAATCATGCGCAAGGCGTGGCACTCGCCGCGCGCAAGCGCGGCCTGCGAGCCGTGATCGTGATGCCGAAAACGGCGCCGTCCATCAAGGTGGACGCCGTGGTCGCGCTCGGCGGCGAAGCCGTGCTGCACGGCGCGAACTACGACGAAGCGAGCGCACACGCGCTGAAGCTCGAGGCCGCGCAGGGCCTCTGCTTCGTGCATCCGTTCAACGATCCCGACGTGATCGCGGGGCAAGGCACGATCGGCGCCGAGCTCGAGCGGCAATGGCCGCGTGTGCCCGACGCGGTGTTCGTTCCCGTCGGCGGCGGCGGCCTCATCAGCGGCATCGGCGCGTTTTTAAAGCACAGCTATCCCGGCATCAAAGTCATCGGCGTCGAGCCCATCGAGTCGGCGAGCATGTACGAGTCGCTGCGCGCAGGGCGAATCGTGACGCTCGACCGTGTCGGCACGTTCGCCGACGGCGTGGCCGTGCGGCGCGTAGGCGAAGAATCGTTTCGCGTGGCGAGCGAGGTCGTCGACGAGATCATCCTCGTGAGCACCGACGAGATGTGCGCCGCGATCAAGGACGTGTTCGAGGACGTGCGCGTGGTCGTGGAGCCCGCGGGCGCGCTGGCCGTGGCCGGCATGAAGCGCTACGCGGCTCGCAGCGCGGCGCGCGGCGCCACGTTCATCGCCGTGGCGAGCGGCGCGAACATGAATTTCGGCCGCTTGCGGCACGTCACGGAGCGCGCCGAGATCGGCGAGCACCGCGAGGCGCTGTTCGCCGTGGGCATCCCCGAGCAGCCCGGCGCCTTCTTGAAATTCTGCGAGGCGCTCGGCGACCGCAACATCACCGAGTTCAACTACCGCTTCACGCCCGGCGCCACGGCGCGCATCTTCGTGGGCGTCTCGCTGCAACGCGGCCAAGCCGAAGCCGCCGAGATCGTGGCGGCCCTGGCGGCTCGGGGCTACGACGTGCTCGACTTGAGCGACAACGAGCTCGCGAAGCTGCACATCCGCCATCTCGTCGGCGGCCAGGTGCCCGGCCTCAAGGACGAATTGCTCTACCGCTTCGAGTTCCCGGAACGGCCCGGCGCGCTGCTCGCGTTCCTCGAAGCGATCGGTCATCTATGGAACATCAGCCTGTTCCACTACCGCAATCACGGCTCCGACTACGGCCGCGTGCTCGCGGGCGTGCAGGTGCCCGACGAAGACCGCGCGCAGTTCGCGGAGCACCTCGCTAAGCTCGGCTACGTCTGCGCGGACGAGACGGCGAATCCGGCGTATCGGTTGTTTTTGCACGCCGGTTGAGGCTG
>CAMPKU010000236.1 GCA_946887385.1 uncultured Gammaproteobacteria bacterium | reverse complement strand
GCTCATGTATCTGCCGGCGCGCGTCTGGAGCCAGCAGAACCAGGACAGCAAGTTCAAGACCGGCGTGCTGCACATCCTCGCCGCGCATTCCGGCCCCGAGACGGCAGCCGACGCGCGCACGCACTTCGGCATCTTCTCGCCGCAGGTGTGGAAGCTGTTTCCCCGCGGCCACGTCATCAACTTGAGCTTCTGGGACTACAACGACGTTGCGCCAGGCTACTTCGCCGCGGCTGAAATCGCCGCACGCGAGAAGAAGGTGGGCATCATCGCCATCGAAGTTGCGAGGCCGGATTTGCCCGTGGCCGATCGGAGTGCGTTCGCTGATACGGACGTGCGTGCGGCCGCAAAGGGGCTCTACGTGATTCGCGAATTCGGGCCCGGCGTTCGGCACGGCTACGTGGTGTGCCAAGGCGCCTACGCCACGTTCAACACCGTCAAGGTGCTGCCGAAGCTCGCGGAGGCCGGCGTCAACGTCAAAGTGATTGCTGCGATCAGCGAGGAGCTGTTCGACCGGCAATCCGAGGCGTATCGCCGCTCCGTTCTACCCATCGGGGCGAAGCAGGACATGATGTTCATCACCGGCGGTACGCGCCGCGTCTGGCCGCTACGCAACGTCGGCGCCCAGGCCGACGATTACTCGCTGACGGCCGACTGGGACAACCAGTGGCTCACCGGCGGCCTCGAGCCCGACGTCATCGCCGAAGCGCACCTCGACCCGGAGTCGGTGTTCGCCGGCATCAAGCGCTTCGCCGACGAGCGCGTGGGGCGGCTCAAGGCGCAGCGCGCCGCGCTCGACGCGCTGGAATAGAACACGCGGCGCGCAAGCCGTCGTCGGCTTGCCGCGCTTGCGGGCGGGTACTACTCGCCGAAGAAGCGTGTCAGCAGCCAGTGCGTGGGCAGGTAGATCAGTAGCGGATACGCGAGCATCAGCAGGCCGAAGTACGCCGGCAACGGCAGCGGTCTACGCGGCGGATGCCCGAGCCCGCGCACCCAATTGACGTTCTTTTCCGGCGGCGCGAGCCATAGCGTCGCGGGCAGCACGAGCCAGGCGAGCAACGTTTGCGCGATGAGTGCTCGGCCGTCGTAGCCGTATCGGTACAAGAGCCAAAGCGCCGCGGGCGGCAGTGCAATGTGAAACGCCCCCGACAACGCCCGCATGAAGAAGGAAATGCGCGTGTCGAACATGTAGGCAGCCAGCGTGGTTGCGCCGCGCCCCTTCGTCACGAGGCCGGACATGAACGACGCGATCCAAACCGTCTCGGGTAGCAGCACGGCCACCGCCATCATGCTGCCGAGCAAGCGATGCTCGAGCCACAGGGCGGCGCATAGGCCCAACAGCCCGATGTCCGAGAACCACAAGAAGTTCGCAGGCCCGTATTTGACGAGATAGACGGGCACTACCACGGCGACGAGCACCGTGAACAGCACCCGGAAGCTGACGTCTACGGCTCCGAGCAGCGGCTCGTCGATGAGTTGTGCGAACAGCGGCCACGACGGGATCAACGCACCGATTGCGACGCCGGCCACAACGACTTTCGAGGACAGAGTCATCCTGCTCCCGCCAATCGGGAGCCGCCATCAGCGCGGTTGCTCCCCCCGAACGCCATTATGGCTCACGATCGGCGCCCGACAGTCGTGCAGCCGAGGGCGCGGAGTGCATTGGCGTTGCTGCTTGTCCAACTCTGCCATGGTCGGCCCCCACCGTCTGCCCTGCGAAACACCCGAGGCGCATGCCGCATTCGGCCGAGCCCCTGCCGGCACGCGCTGGGTGCTTCCGGCCACCATCCTCGGTTCGAGCCTAAGCTTCATCGACGGCTCCGTCGTCAACGTAGCGCTGCCCGCGATGCAAGCGAGCCTCGAAGCAGACCTCGGCACGCTGCAATGGGTCGTCAACGCTTACATGCTCACGCTCGCAAGCCTCATCTTGCTCGGAGGCTCCGCAGGCGACCGCTTCGGCCGCCGCCGGGTCTTCATCGTGGGCTTGCTCGGTTTCACCGCGGCGTCTCTCGCTTGCGCCTTGGCCCCTTCGGCGCTCTGGCTGATCGGCGCGCGCACCGTGCAAGGCGCGGCTGCCGCGCTGCTCACGCCGACGAGCCTTGCGATCGTCGGGGCGGCGTATAGCGGCGACGCTCGAGGCCCGGCCATCGGCACTTGGGCCGCGGCCGCCGCGCTCACGACGGCGCTCGGGCCGCCTCTCGGCGGCTGGCTCGTCGACACGAGCGGTTGGCGCTCGATATTTTTCATCAATCTCCCCATTGGGATGGCGGCGCTCGCCTTCGCGCTGAAGTTGCCGGCGGAGCGCGGCAGCGAGCACGCACCGCCGCTCGATCGGCGCGGAACCCTTCTCGCGATTCTCTGCCTTGGAGCACTGTGCTACGGCTTGATTGCGCTCGGCGAGAGCAAGCCGGTTGAAGGCGCAATTGCGATAGCCGCAGCCGTGCCGCTCGGACTCTTGTTCGTTCGCACCGAAGCGCGGGCGAGCTCGCCGATGATGCCGCTGGCCCTGTTCCGCGATGGCGACTTCAGCGGCGCGAATGCCCTCACGGTGCTGCTTTACGCCGCGCTCGGCGGCGCACTGTTCTTGTTGCCGTTTCTCTTGATTCAGGTCCACGGTTACAGCGCGCTTGCGGCCGGCGCCGCGTTTCTGCCGTTCTCCGCGATCATGGGGCTCGGCTCGCGCTGGTCGGGCGGTCTCGTCGCCCAGCTCGGCGCGCGGCTGCCGCTCATCGTCGGTCCGGCGCTCACGGCGGCCGGCTATGTCGCGCTCGGATTTTCCGGCGGCAATCCGTCGTACTGGTCCGGCGTGCTGCCGGGCTTGTTGCTCGTCAGCATCGGCATGACGATCGCGGTACCGCCGCTCACGACGACCGTTTTGAACGCGGCGCCGGACGAAAACAGCGGCACCGCATCCGGCATCAACAATGCGGCAGCGCGGACCGGCAGCTTGCTCGCGGTGGCCGCGCTCGGGCTTGCGGTGGGCGGCAGCGCGACGAATCTCGACGCCGCCGCGTTGTTGCATGCGTATCGCCTGACGCTGTGGGCGGCCGGCGTTCTGGCCGCGCTCGGCGCGCTGACCGCGGCGCTCACCATCACCCCTCGCGATGCGCAGTCCCGCAGGTAGTGAGCCGTCTCGGCCCTCCGGCCTCTGGCACGCGGATTGCATTCCATCGGCGTTCCGCGAGCGAAGTTCGACAAGGAGACCCGCATGAAAATCAAAGACGTAATGACGCACGACGTGAGTTTCGTGACGCCCGATGCTCCAGTAGCCGAGATCGCGCGGCGAATGCGCGATCAGGACATCGGCTCCGTTCCGATCGCCGAGAACGACCGCTTGATCGGCATGGTCACCGACCGCGACATCGTGGTGCGCTGCGTCGCCTCCGGTAGCTTAGAAGGCGCCACCGCTCGCACGGCGATGTCGCCGCGCGTGCTCTATTGCTACGAAGATCAATCCCTCAATGAAGTTCTCGAGAACATGGCCGAGCAACAGGTGCGACGCATGCCGGTGGTGAGCCGCGACAAGCGGCTCGTCGGCGTAGTGTCGATCGGCGATTTGAGCCAGAAGTCGCAGAGGAAGGCCGGCGAAAGCTTGAAAGAAATCTCCCAGCCCCCGCCCCACTGAGAGGTTCGCGCATTCTTAGCGCGATGAACCCGGCAGCGGCCGAGACGCTCACGAGCGCTCTGCCGGCGCGGCTCGACCGGCTGCCGTGGTCGCGATGGCACTGGCGTGTGGTCGCGGCGCTGGGTATCACGTGGATCCTCGACGGGCTCGAAGTGACGATGGTCGGCTCGCTGGGGCCGACGCTCCAGCGCGACGGTACTCTTGGGCTGTCCGCGGCCGAAGTGGGCTGGGCCGGATCCGCGTACGTGGCAGGCGCGGTGCTCGGCGCGCTGTTCTTCGGCCGGCTCGCCGACAAGCTCGGGCGCAAGCCGTTGTTTCTGGCAACGCTGTCCGTCTATCTCGTGGCGACGCTGCTCACCGCCGGTACCTGGGACATTTGGTCGTTCGCGTTCTGTCGATTCTTGACCGGGTTCGGCATCGGCGGCGAGTACGCGGCCATCAACTCGGCCATCGACGAGCTGATTCCTGCGCGCGTGCGCGGCCTCGTCGATCTCGCGATCAACGGCAGCTTCTGGCTCGGTGCGGCGGCCGGCGCTGCGTTGACCATCGTGCTGCTCGAGCCGGGCCGCTTCGCCGAAGACATCGGCTGGCGTGTCGCATTCGCTTTCGGCGCCGTGCTCACGGTGGCGATCCTGCTCGTGCGCCGCCATCTGCCCGAAAGCCCTAGATGGCTCATGACGCGCGGCCGCCTCGCCGAGGCGGAAGCCGTCGTCGCGCGCATCGAAGCGGAGGTCGAGCGCGAGCACGGCCCCTGCGCAGACTGTCATGACGCCTTCGCGATCCGGCTGCGCGAGCACGTGTCGTGGCGTGAGATCTTTACGCTGCTCGTTACGCGCTACCGCCGCCGCGCCGTTCTCGGCTTCGTGCTGATGGGCTCGCAGGCGTTCTTCTATAACGCGATCTTCTTCACCTACGCACTCGTGCTCACCAGCTTCTACGGCGTTGCGACGAACGACGTCGGCTACTACATCTTCCCGTTCGCGCTCGGCAACTTCTTGGGCCCGCTGCTGCTCGGGCGGCTGTTCGACTCCGCCGGACGGCGCAAGATGATCGCGGCCACGTACGGGATTGCAGGCGCGGGGCTGCTCGTCTCGGGCTACGCATTCTCGCTCGACTGGCTCGATGCGGTGACCATGACGTGGTGCTGGTCCGTGCTGTTTTTCTTCGCGTCGGCGGCCGCGAGCTCGGCCTACCTCACGGTGAGCGAAATCTTTCCGCTCGAGATGCGCGCCGTCTCGATCTCCATCTTCTACGCGATCGGCACGGGCATTGGAGGCTTCATTGGCCCCGCGTTGTACGGCACGCTCATCGACACCGGCAGCCGCGATGCCGTGTTCCTCGGCTACGCCGTGGCCGGGCTGCTGATGGCCGGCGCCGCCATCGTCGCCGCCTGGCTCGGCGTCGACGCCGAGCGCAAGCCGCTCGAGACCGTCGCGCGGCCGCTGTCCGCCCGCTAAAAGGGGACGCGCTAAAAGGGGACGGATTTATTTTTCCGCTCCTCGTGAGAGGCCTGGGCCCCTTAAGGCAGAAAATAAATCCGTCCCCCCGCGCTATCATTCGAGCGCAGAAAATAAATCCGTCCCCTTTTTTAGATGTCCCTGCCGTGAAGCTGCAACGCCCCGCCGATCTCCCTGCGGCGCTCGAAGAGCGCTACGCGCGCGCCGCCGAGCGGCTGGCCGAGCTTGCGGTCGAGTTGCCGCAGAGCGCTGCGCAGAGCGCGGCGAGAGTGCTCGTCGTCAGCGACTTTGTGCTGAACGTTCTGGCTCGATACCCGCAGGCGCTGTGCGAGCGCCTGGCCGACGATGCGCCGCTCGACGCGCAGTCGATCGGAGCGCGTCTCGGGTTGGACCGGTGCAGCGAGCCGGAAGCCATGGCGGCGTTGCGCCGCACGCGCCAGATCGAGATGGCGCGCATCGCATGGCGTGACCTTGCGGGCGCTGCCGAGCTCGACGCCACACTCGCGGACGTGTCGCTGCTGGCCGAATGCCTGATCGACCAGGCGCTGCGCTACGGTGCCACGCTGCTCGAGCCGCGGCTCGGCCGGCCGCGCGACGCGGCCGGGCAGGAGCTGCCACTGCTCGTGCTCGGCATGGGCAAGCTCGGCGGCGGCGAGCTCAATTTCTCTTCCGACGTGGACCTCGTGTTCCTGTACCCCGACGGCGCCGTGGCGGGCACGGTGAAGGTGGAGCCCGAGACGTATTACCTGCGTCTTGGGCAGCTGTTGATCAAGCTGCTCGATCAGCGCACCGAGGACGGGTTTACGTACCGTGTCGACATGCGCTTGCGGCCGTTCGGCGGCAGCGGGCCGCTCGCGGTTGCCCTCGGCGCGTTCGAGTCGTACCTCGTGCAGCACGGCCGCGATTGGGAGCGCTATGCGTACGTCAAGGCGCGCCTGCTCACGGGGCTCAAGTTCGTGCCCGAGGTCTTCGATTACGTGCTCACGCCGTTCGTTTATCGGCGCTATCTCGACTACGGCGTCTTCGATGCCTTGCGCCAGATGAAGCGGCTCATTGCGCAGGAAGTGGCGCGCAAGGAGCTGGCGGAGAACATCAAGCTCGGGGCCGGCGGCATCCGCGAGATCGAGTTCATCGTGCAGGCGTTTCAGATCGTGCGCGGCGGGCGGCAGCGCGCGCTGCGCGAGCGCCGGCCAATCGGGCTCGCCCATTGCAAACGCGAGTGC
>CAMPKU010000235.1 GCA_946887385.1 uncultured Gammaproteobacteria bacterium | reverse complement strand
ACACGTTCGGCGTCAGCACGGGCACGGTGGATCTGTGAACGCCCGATCCGCCACGAAACCGGTGGTCGTGCGGCGCGCTGCGTGGGTGCTCATGGCCGTGACGGCGTTAGCGGCCGTGCAGGCCGAGGATGCCGACGGCACGACGGAGCTGCACTGGGCCGTGCAGGCCGACGACGTCGATCGGGCTCGCGCGCTGCTACGCGCGGGTGCAGAGGCGGGTGCCGGGAATCGCTACGGCGTGACGCCGCTCGCGCTGGCCGCCGTCAACGGCAACGCGGACATGATCGACATGCTGCTGCGTGCGGGCGCCGATCCGAACGCCGCGTCGGGCGAAGGCGAGACGGTGCTCATGGCCGCCGCGCGCACCGGGCGGCCCGAGCCGTTGACGCTGCTACTGAAGCACGGCGCCGATCCGAACGCGGCCGAGCGGGCCTTCGGCGAGACGGCGCTCATGTGGGCGGCCGGTCACGGGCATGCGGATGCCGTTCGCGTGCTCGTGGCGGGCGGCGCGCATGCCGACGCTCGCTCGGCCACCATCGAGTTGCCGGAGACGAACGTGAACTTCTCGTTTGCGGTTACCACTGCGCTGCCGCGCGGCGGCATGACGGCGCTGATGTACGCGGCGCGCCAGGGCCAGCTCGAGTCGGTGGCGGCGTTGGCCGAAGCCGGCGCGGATCTGAACGCCGTCGACCCCGAAGGCACGACGGCGCTCGTCATCGCCATCATCAACGCTCACCACGACGTGGCGGCACGATTGGTGGAGGCAGGGGCCGACCCGAACATCGGCGACGCCGCAGGCATGGCGGCGCTCTACGCCGCCGTCGACATGCAGCACTTGGCGCCGTTCGTGAACCGGCCGTCGCCGCGCGCTTCCGGGCTTCTGTCGGCCGCGGATCTGGTCACCGTGCTGCTCGAGCACGGCGCAGATCCGAACGCCACGCTGCGCGCGCCGCTGCTGATGCGGCAGCACAACGGCGGCGACCCGTCGCTCGGGCTCGGGGCCACGCCGTTGATGCGCGTGGCGAAGGCCGCCGATCTTCAATTGATGCAGACGCTGCTCGAGCACGGCGCAGACCCGTCGCGCGCAATGGCGAACGGCACCACCGCATTGCTCGTGGCAGTCTCGGGACGGGGCGCAGCTCCGCTGACGCCGGACACGCCGGTGTTCAAGGCCGTGCGGCTGTTGCTCGATCGAGGCGCGAACGTGAATGCCGCCGCCGCGAACGGCGAGACGTTGCTCCACCGAACCGTTACGCGCGGCGATGAGCTCGTGCGCTTCCTCGTGGAGCGCGGCGCCAGGCTAGACCTGAAGGACGCCGGCGGACGCACGCCGCTCGACGTGGCGCTCGGCGTTCCA
The DNA here is from genome assembly GCA_946887385.1 of uncultured Gammaproteobacteria bacterium. The sequence goes on along the minus strand of CAMPKU010000235.1, from coordinate 5,128 downwards.
CCGCCGGCTCCGGCGGCGCGAGGGCCCGGCGGCCCGCCCGGTGGGCCACGCTCCGCGCCGGCGCCGGCGAGCGACACGACGATCGCGTTCTTGCGCGAGCGCGGCGCGCCACGCGGCTCGGGCGAATAGCGGGTCGTGGAAAAGCAATGCGGCGCGGGTTCAGGCACTCCGTCACGGCGCGACGCGGCGGGGTTGCCGCGCTCGCCGTCCTTCTCGTGCTCGCGCTGGCGGCGATCACGTACTGGCGGTTCGCGGAGCTAGACACCGCTTCGCGCGCCACCGTCATCGCGGCGCTCTGGGCGCTCGGGATCGTCGCGCTGGCGCTGTTGGCCCGCGGCTGGCGCCGCAGATGAGCGAGCTGCGGCGGGCCTATCTCAAAAGCCCGTCAACAGAAAATCCATCGCAGCGATGATGGCCTGGCGCTCGCTCGAGAGGCTGCCGACGGGCGGACCGAGGTCGGAGCGGCCAATGCCGGCGAGCTGCGGTGTCAGCAGCACGTACTCTTCACCGTCGAACCGCAGGATCGGCGTCAAGTGAGTGAGCGGCTTTTTCGCCAGCGCCGCGGCCTTGGTCAGCGGCACGACGACGCGCGTCTGCAGGTCTTCGAGCAGATCCGACTGCACGTCGACCAGCAGCGGGAACGCGGCTTTGCTGCGCGGGTTCTTGTTTCGGTAGACGGCGAACTGCGCCATCAGAAACTGCGCACGTCGTCTGCAAACGCGCCGTGCTTTTCAACGTGGTCGTTGTACGCCGCAATCGCATCGCGGTTTTCTTCGCGCCAGCGCTTGTGTTTCTCTTCGGCGAGTGCGCCCTCCAGCGCGGACTCAAGCGTAGCGGACAAATTCAGACCCGCTTCGCGGGCCGCATCCAGCAGGTCGCTTCGCACGCTGACGTTTGCAGCACGTTTTTTGGATGCCCGAGCGCGTCGCATAGATATTCCTGCGCATCCATTCCCAAGGTTCCAATGCGCATATAATCTGCGCATTAGTCCGTTGGTTCAAGCTCTATGAGCAGGCGGATCGCACCTCCGCCAAGACTGTTCGACGGAGTCGGCGGGCCGCTAAGATGCGGCAACCGGCCGATCGAAGCCGTGCTACCGGGGGGAACCGATGCAGTTGCGCACTAGCCTTTGCCGACCGCTGGCGATCGTGGCCGCGGCCGGGATGCTCGCCGCGTGCACAGACGGGCAAGCGCCCGGCAACGCGGCAGCACCCGCAGCGCCGCAGCGCCCGAACATCGTGTTCATCCTTGCCGACGATCTCGGCTATTCAGACCTGAGCGTGTTCGGCAGCGAGATTCCGACGCCGAATTTGGACGCGCTCGCGATGAACGGCATGCTGCTCACAGACTTCTACGCCGGCATGACGTGTGCGCCCACGCGCGCGATGCTGATGTCGGGCACGGACCATCACGTCGCCGGCATGGGCGTGCAGGGCAGGCCGAACCGCGAGGATCAGCGCGGCCAACCGGGCTACGAGGGGTATCTCAACTTTCGCGTCGCGTCGCTGGCGGACCTGATGACGGACGCGGGCTACAACACCTACATGACCGGCAAGTGGCATCTCGGCGAAGAGCTCGAGCAAGGGCCTCGTGCGCGCGGCTTCAAGCGCTCGTTCGTATCGCTCGACGGCGCAGCGCATCTCGGAGGCTGGGACTGGCGCGGCCCGCAGCCGGCGCGCTATCGCGACGGCGAAGAGATCGTGAACGTCGGCGACGATTTCTACACGACGCGGTTCTACACGCAGCGCATGATCGAGTACATCGAGCAGGATCGCGCCGACGGCAAGCCGTTCTTCGCGTACCTTGCCTACACGGCGCCGCACTGGCCGCTGCAAGCACCCGACGAATCGATCGCGCGCTTCAGGGGCCGCTACGACGCAGGGTACGAGGCGCTGTACGCGAGCCGCTTCGCGCGCATGAAGGAGCTCGGCCTGGTGAGCGCGGATTTGGCGCCCATCGACGATGCGCGCTTCAATCCGCGCTGGAGCGAGCTGTCCGACGACGACCGCCGCTTCGAAGCCCGCCGCATGGAGATCTACGCGGCAATGGTCAGCGATCTCGACACCTACGTCGGCGAGGTCGTGGCCTACCTGGAGCGCATCGGCGAGCTCGACAACACGTTCATCATGTTCATGTCCGACAACGGCGCCGAAGCGTCGCGCCGCGACCTTGTTCGACCCATCAGCGAGCACGTGGGCAAGGAGTACGACCACAGCCTCGAGAACTTGGGAAGGGCCAACACCTACGTCATGTACGGCGCCAACTGGGCGAGCGTGAGCTCCACGCCGCACTTCCGCCACAAGGCCACGGGCTTCGAAGGCGGCGTGCGCGTGCCGGCCTTCGCGCATTTCCCGCGCATGGTGGCGCGCGGCTCGCGCAGCGACGGCGTCGGCACCGTCATGGATCTGTTGCCCACGTTCTTGGCGCTCGCGGGTGCGCAGCATCCGGGCACAACGTATCGCGGCATGCCGGTGGTGCCCGCCACGGGCGTGTCGCTGCTGCCGCTGCTGACGGGCGAGGCCGAAGAAGTGCATCCCGCCGCTACGATCTTCGGCTTCGAGCTGCTGGGGCAACGCAGCGTGCGCCAAGGCGATTGGAAGATCGTTTGGGACCAGCGTGTGCCGGCGGAGCAGCGGCGCTGGCAATTGTTCAATCTCGCGGCCGATCCGTCCGAGCAGCACGACTTGAGCGAGAGCGACCCCGCGCAGCTTGCTGCGATGCAGGCGCTCTGGGACCGATACGCCGAGGAGAACGGAGTCATCTACTGATGCGGGCGGCGCCGCTCGTGCTGGTCGTGATCACGGTGGCTGCCGGCACGGCGGCGTGGCGCCTCGGCCGAGACGAGCCGCCGAACGCCGGCGTGGACAACGGCGCAGCGTGCGCGCAGAGCGTCGCGGATTCGCCGTATCCCGGCATGGTGTTCGTGCCGGCCGGCAGCTTCACCATGGGCACCGACGGCGCCTTCCCCGAGGAAGGGCCCGCCTCGGCGCAGGGCGTGGCCGGTTTCTGGATGGACCGCACCGAGGTCACGAACAGCGAGTTCGCCGAGTTCGTCGCGGCCACCGGTTATCGCACGCTGGCCGAGCGCGGCGTGCGCGTGAGCGCCGACCGCGACTCTGCAGTCGTCGCGGGCTCGGCTGTATTTCGGCCGAACGGCGGCGGTGCCCGCATGCCGGGACTCGAGAGCTGGTGGACGTTCGTACCGGGCGCGAGCTGGCGTGAGCCCGAAGGCCCGGGCGCGACGCTCGACGGCCGCGAGCACCATCCCGTCGTACACGTGGCGTGGGAAGACGCGGCTGCCTACGCCGCATGGGCGGGTAAGAGCCTGCCGACCGAGGCGCAGTTCGAATACGCCGCCCAAACCAGCGCGCGCAAGAATGCAGCCGGCGAGCACACCGCGAACACCTGGCAGGGGAGTTTCCCGGTGCGCAATCAGCCTGCCGACGGCCACGCCGGCACCGCGCCCGTCGCGTGCTACGAGCCGAACGCGCTCGGGCTCTACGACCTGATCGGCAACGTTTGGGAATGGACCGCCAGCGCCTACTATCCGCGCCACGACTACCCGGCGGCCGCGGAGTACCCCGACGGTTACGACCCGAACCAGCCCGGCGAGCCCGTGGCGGTGCTCAAGGGCGGCTCGCACCTGTGCGCGCCCGACTATTGCATGCGGTATCGGCCGCAGGCGCGCATCGGCCAGAGCAAGGGGCTCGGTGCGTCCCACATCGGTTTCCGCACGGTACGCGCTCTCTGACGGCTGACCGCTGTGCGTGCAACGCCCTGCCAACCCTATAATTCAGCGCTGATTTGAAAAGTATTTCGACGCTCGAACCAAAAAGGGCCTATAGTGCCGGGGCTCCCTATCGCTTCTGACGAGCCTGCGGGCATGGTGCCTACATACTCCTGGACGGCGAGAACGCTACCTTAGGAGGTAACCATGGGCAGGAAACTATACGTCGGCAATTTGCCGTATTCCGCCACCGAACAGTCGTTGCGCGAAGCATTCGCCGCAAGCGGCACGGTGGACTCCGTCAGCTTGATCACCGATCGCGATACCGGGCAGAGCAAAGGCTTTGGTTTCGTCGAGATGGCCACAGATCAAGAGGCGCAAGCAGCCACGCAAGCCATGAACGGCAAGATGCTCGATGGCCGGCAAATCAAGGTCAACGAGGCCAAGCCGCGTGAATCGCGTGGCGGTGGCGGCGGTGGCGGCGGCGGTGGCGGCGGCGGCGCCGCGACAAACGGCATCATCGACGGCGGCGTCGGCATCATGCCGGTCGCCATCAACGGCACGATCACCAGAGCGGCGACGACCGTTGCCTGGAGCAACATCGTGAGTGGCACCGTGTACCACATCTTGTTGCCCATCTTGATGGATGGATCGACGACATCACCAAACATGTCGCGTGGCACTAATTCCTCCTACTGACAAAGTCCCTAGGTCAAAGACCGGCGATTATCCCTTCGACTCGCGAAAGTCGCAAGCGACTTTCACTCGCTCAGCGCAAGGCCTCTGAGGGGGGCCTAGTCTTTCAATTAGACACCGGATATCGAGCCGGGCTCCCTACAAAAACACGACAATTCAACGGCGGCTTACAAAGGCCGAGAGGTCAGGCACTGTCGGCACCTGACCCCTCAGACGCCCGGCGATTCTAGTCGGGCTGCAAACCCATCGTCAACCGTTCGATCGCTCTAAAAGCATCGATTTTACGCATGGAGACGAACTGTTACACCCGCGCTTCAACTTTCGATCCGCATCCCGTAGAACGAGCGGTGCACGAAATACATGCTGACGATGAAGAACACCGCCGACAGGCCCAGCGTCAGCGCGGCGCCGGTGCCGAGGTAGACGCCCAGCTCGACGGCCAGCAGCCCGAACAGCGTCGTGAACTTGATGACCGGGTTCATCGCCACCGACGAGGTGTCCTTGAACGGATCGCCGACCGTGTCGCCGACCACCGAGGCGTCGTGCAGCGGCGTGCCCTTCATCTTCAGCTCGGTCTCGACGATCTTCTTGGCGTTGTCCCACGCGCCGCCGGCGTTGGCCATGAAGATCGCCTGGTAGAGGCCGAACAGCGCGATCGAGATCAGGTAGCCGATGAAGAAGAACGGCTCGATGAACGCGAACGCC
>CAMPKU010000234.1 GCA_946887385.1 uncultured Gammaproteobacteria bacterium | reverse complement strand
GCGGTTAGGACAGTAGCGACCCACAAGCCGAGTGAAACCATCGGCGGGATGACCAGGCTCACCACGAGTCCGATCAAGCCGAACCCAAACAGGATGCGGCCAAGCGTGCGGTGCGCTTTTTCCCAGGCCAGACGACTGTTCAATGTCCACGGAACCCGCAGTCCGATGACGCCGCCCGGCTTCAATTTGCCCATCGCGGCACCCTTCAGGGCGATGACACACCACAACAGCGCGTAAATGCCTTTACCCGCCGTTTCGGGCGTCACGACCGGAAGATAGCGATAGAAGAGCACAACCACGGTGATGACGGCGAGCAGCGCGAGTACGGCGCCGCGCCACGCAACGATCCATCCTGCAGCGCCACGAACCTGTTCGTTGTGAGCCAGCCGTCGATTGGCAGCGATCATCAGGCTCGTGATCAGCGCAATTGAAAGAAAGGCGTTTGGCAGATCGTCGAAAGCTGCCTGCACGAACATGCTGGCGATGACGGCGATCTGAAGGGCCAGGAGCACCAGCCCTGCCTTTTCGAGCAAGCCGAAGCCGGAGTGTACGGACGCCGTCATGTCGTTCTCACCCGCCTTGTGGCCGCAGGCGACGCTCTGCGCTTGCGTGCGCCCGCCTTCGCCGGCTGCATCATGCCGAGAAGAAAACCCACGGCCTCCTCCGCAGCGGAAATATTGAGGCGATAGCGCACGGAGTTCCCATCGCGCTCGGTGTTTACGAGGTTCGCTTCCTTCAGCGCAGAAAGATGCCCCGTCACCGAGGGCCATGCCATATCGAACGCCGCCGCAATCTCGCCCGAGGATTTTGGGCCCTGCTGCAGCATGGCCACGATCTTGCGGCGGGCCGGGTGGCTCAGGGCTTTGAAGACGCGGTTCATAGCCACTATCCTAATTAGGAAGTGTCATAATTTCAACCGGCAGTCGCCGGCCGCGTTGTCCGCGCTAGTTCCCGAGAGCGTAGCGCGCGAGCATTAGTTCTCGCGCAGCGCCGCGCAGACGTCGATGCGCGACGCTCGGCGCGCCGGCACGTATGACGCGCCCAGCGTCACCGCCAACATCGTCGTCGGCACGAGCAAAAGCACCCATGGATCGAACGCGCTCGTCTCGTAGAGCTGGCTCGCGACGAGCTGGCGCATGGCGATCGCGCCAACGATACCCAAAGCGATGCCGACCCCGGCCAATCGCAACGCACGCGTTACGAACATCTTCAACAGTCGGCCGCGCTCGGCGCCAAATGCGGATCGCACTGCGATCTCATTGAAGCGCTGATTGATCGAGAACGACATCAGGCCGTAGGTGCCGACCGCGGCCAACGTCAACGACACCAGGCCGAAGACGACGAGCACGAGTGCGCCGAGCCTGTGCCGGGCCAGCGACGCGGCCACAATGTCGCTGTAGACGGCGAATACGGCGGGAATCGTGGAGTCCATCGCTGCGAGCTCGCCGCGAATCGCCGGAATCAGCGCGGCGGGATCGTCCGTCTCCGCCCGAACCACTACTGCCATCTTGCGCATGGTCAGTTGTTCGTGCGTGAGGTAGACCGCCGGCTGCGCGTCTCCCTGGAGACTCGCCTGCTTGATGTCCGGAATCACGCCGACGATCTCGGCCTGGCCGACGGTCTGCTCGCCGATCTGACCGAACGCGGACTGCCCCGGACGCCAGTTGCCGCCGAGCAGCTCGATCCGGCGGCCGACGGGATTCTGCCCATCGAGATACGCGCGCGCGTACGCTTCGTTGACGACTGTGACGCCGGCTGCGCCGCGCCGATCGGTGGCCTCGAGCAACCGGCCGGCGAGCGGCCGGATGCCAAGCGTGGTGAAGAACTCGGGCGAAACCGGGAAGACGTACGCGAGTTGATCCGTGGGGGCCGCGCTGCTGCCCACGACGGGATAGGGCCACAGCACGATGGGAAACAACCCGTGGTTCAGCGGCGCCGCAAACGTGAGCCCCGCGGAGGAAACGCCCGGCAGTGCGTCGATGCGGCGGATGAGCTCTTGGTAGAACTGCGCCACGCCCAACATGCCAGTTCCGTCATAGACGACACTCTGCTGCTCCTGATCGATTCTCATGTTTCGGACGTCCGTGCGTCCCGCGACATTCAGTACCAGCGTGACCATGCGTCGCGGATCGAAGCCCGCATCGGCGGACGCCAGTTGCGAGAAGCTCCGCACGAGCAACCCCGCGCCGATCACCAGCATGACCGCCAACGCGATTTCCGCGACCACCAATGCACCGAACACGCGGTTCCGCCCTCGCGCCAACGAGGCGGATCGTCCGCCGCTGTTGATCAGGGCGCTCAGATCGCCGCGCGAGACGCGCAGCGCGGGCGCAAACCCCACCGCGAACGCCACGAGCAACACGCAAGCGGCCGCGAACAGGAACACGTCGGCATCGATCGACAGCGTGTCGAACCGCGGCAGATCCGCAGGTCCAACGGCCCGCAAGAGTCGGATCGCGCCGAGCGCAAGTGCGAGTCCGAAGGCGCCGCCCGCGAAGCACAGCACGAAGCTTTCGGTCATGAGCTGGCGAAACATGCGCCAGCGGCGGGCGCCGATCGCCTCGCGCAGCGCGAACTCGCTCGCCCGAACCACGCCGCGCGCGAGCAGCAAGTTCGCCACATTGATGCAGGCGATCAGGAGCAGCACCGCCGTCGCTCCAGAGACAATAAACAGCGTGGACTTCAGATCGCCGACGACGTCCTCGAGCAACGGCCGCGCGACGAGCTCGAGCTTACGACCGTCGGGCCATGTGCCGAGCCGGCCTGCGAAGACGTCGATCTCCGCCTGCGCTTGGGCCGCCGAGACGCCGGGCTGCACGCGCACGTAGCCCGACAGATTGAGAAGCGGCAGCGACTGACCGTCCGGCAACGTGAAGATCTTCGTCCACATTGCCGTGCCGACGGGGAAGTCGAAGCCCTCCGCTGCCACGCCGATGACGTTCAACGGACCGCTGCCGACATTGATCGGCTTGCCGAGAATGTCGGGATCGGAGCCGAACACGTCGCGCCATGTTTGATAGCTCAGAACCGTGTTGTGCCAATCCTCGCCGGGCTCGAATTCGCGCCCCATGAGCAACGGCTCGGTGAAGACATCGAAAAACTCGTCCGAGGCGCGGAACTCGGAGACTGCGAACGGCGTGCCCTCGTCGTTCACCACGGATTGCTCGAAGGAGTAGCCATAGAACGCGGCCTGAATCGACTCGCCCTCCTCGGCCATCGGATCGATGTGAGGCCCACCCGTCGTGCCACGCGGCAGCCCCAGCGTGTCGACCGTATAGATGCGGTAGATGTCGCCCGAGTCGTTGTAGTCGAGAGGTTGCAGCAGCACCGCGTCGACGACGCTGTAGATCACCGTGCTCGCGCCGATGCCGAGTGCCAGCGTAACGATGGCGGTGGCCGTTAAGGCGCGGTGCTTGGTGAGTACGCGCCGCGTGAACTTTAGATCTCGCCGGAGCGTATCGAGCCATTCGGACGTCAGCATGGTTCAGCCTCCTTAGAAGCTGGTTCAGGGCGGCGTCCTTGCGCGAGCCGGCAAACGAGAGCCTGGCAGCTCGTACAGTACTGCGCTTCAGTCTCGATCGGTAGCCCGATGCGGCCACGGAACAGCGTGGTTGGCGCTGCCTTGTTGACGTGCCGAAGCAAAGTGTATCACTATACGGGTACACATGAACAATCGAGCGCGCAAGTGGATATCAAGATCAGTCTCGCCGATGGCGTCCCGTTGTACCGCCAAATCGTGAATCAAATTCGCTACATGGTTGCATCGGGGCTGCTCGAGATCGGCGAGGACTTGCCGCCGATCCGCACGCTCGCGCAACAGCTCAAAGTCACACCTAACACGATCGTGAAGGCGTACGGCGAGCTCGAGGCGGCCGGCATCGTGCGCAAGCGCCACGGTGCGGGCACGTTCGTGGCCGGCGGCGGACCGCCTCGATTCGCCACGCGTGAGCGCAAACGCATCATCGAAGAGCGCATCGACGCTTTGTTGACCGAAGCGCATCAGCTCAATTTCTCGCTCGACGAGATCTTCGACACGATCCGCCGCCGCCGAGCGCTGATGGCGAGCAAGTCCCCAATTGATAAAGCAAGCAGTGAGGACTGATGTCATGACGACGATCGTTGAGGTTCAGGGTCTGACAAGGCAGTTCGGTGCGACGACGGCACTCGACGCCGTGGATTTTCGTGCGACACAAGGGCTCGTTCACGGGCTCGTGGGCGTGAACGGCGCGGGGAAGACCACGCTGATCAAGCATTTGCTGGGGTTGCTGCGGCCCACGCGCGGCTCGGTGCGCATGTTCGGTCTCGACCCGGTGCGCGACCCTGTCGCGGTGCTGCGCCGCGTGGGCTATCTCTCCGAGTACCGCGAGCTGCCCGAGTGGATGCGCATCGACGAATTGCTGCGCTATACCCAAGCTTACTATCCGACCTGGGACATGCAGTACGCGCGTGAGCTGCTCGCTACGTTCGAGCTCGACGGCAAGCGGAAAGTCGCGGGCTTGTCGCAGGGCATGCGGGCGCAGGCCGGCCTCGTCGTCGCGGTGGCGCATCGCCCCGAGATCTTGATTCTCGACGAGCCCTCGAGCGGCTTGGACGCCGTGGTGCGGAACGACATTCTCGACGCGATCGTGCGCACTGTTGCGGACGACGGCCGAACGGTGATTTTTTCCTCGCATCTGCTCGACGAAGTGGAGCGGATGTCGGACCACGTGACGATGATTCACGACGGCAAGGTGGTTCTGAACGGCTCGGTGGAGGATGTTCGCGGGGGCCACTGCGTGACGGCGCTCAGATTTGCCCAGCGCCTCGACCGATTGCCGAAGCTCGACGGAACGTTGACTACCACCGGCAGCGGCCGCACCTGGAGCGTCGTGCACTTGAGCTCCGTCGAAGAACTGCAAGCCGCCGTGGCGCCGCTCGGCGGGGAGCTCGCGGAGTCGCGGAGCGCGACGCTCGAGGAGATTTTCGTCGCGCGCGTGGGCCGCGCGACGCGCCGCGCGGAGGCCGCATGAGATTTTGGTCGCCCGCAACGGCGATGCTCTGGGAGTCGTGGCGGCTCACGCGCCGTCAGCTGCTTTTCTTTGGCGCACTCGGGGGGCTCGGCGCCTGGGCGCTGCTCGCCGGCGCGCAGGACCGTGATCGTGTCGGGTACCTGGTGCTCATCACGCTCTTATTCGTTGCGATCATGGCGCTGGTGTCGATGTCCATAGTCGCGGGACGCGCGACCGTGGGATTCCCGTACACGCTCGCGTTCGGCCGCCCGGCAAGGACGTCGTTGTTCGTTGCAGTACCGATGCTTTACCGCGCCGCGGCGTCCGCGGCAATCTACGCGATCCCGGCGGCGACGTTGCGCGCGGTGTACGGCGTGCCCTTCCCCGTGACGCCGATCATGATTCTGCTCGGCGCCGGCGCCGTGCTGTGCCTCACGTCGATGTGGTACACGCGCGACGCAAAGTTGCGCTCGCTGACGGCGATCGTGCTCGGGTTGTTCGGAGTGCCGGCAGCGCTGCAGTGGCTAAATTCTTGGAACGTGCCGGCCGGCGTTTTTCCGCCGCCGGTGGCTGCGGACATGGTTCGGCTTTCCGTTGCGCAGTACGCGCTGATCGCACTCGCGGTTGCGCTCGCGTACGTCGCAACCGTCATAGGCGTGGCAAGGCAAAGGCACGACGCCAAGCCGCCACGCCCGCAATCGCCCGTGGCTCCACGTCAGGAGACCATCGCGGCGAAGGGTTTCGTCGAGCAGTTCAGAACTGCGGCGCTAGCCGTCGTCCGCTGGCCGTGTCCGACGACGTCGCCGCTCGCCGCGGAGCTGTGGATCGAGACGAAGGCGCGCGCACTGCCCGTGCTCGCGATCGGCCTGCTGCTCGCGTTTTGTGTTCCGCTATTGGTGCTGCTCGGTCGCCAGGTGGAACCGCAGCTCGTCGGCATCTTCGTCCTTACCTTCGGAGTGGTGGTGCCGGCCCTGCCGTTCTTGGCGAGCGTGAGCGCGTCCTTCTGGAACCGCGAGGCGTCGCTTCGCGCGCCGATGAATGCGTTTGAAGCGACGCGCCCGATCGGCACCGCGCGGCTGGCCGCCGTGCAAATTGCCGTCGCCGCGGGCGGCATCTTGGGCGCATGGGCTTTCATCGCGGCGAGTCTCTGGTTGTCGCTGCCGCTCGTCGGTGCAGAGACGTCGCTCGGCATGCTCCCCGAGAGGATCGCTGCCTCCGTGCAAGCAATCCCGGCCGGGCGACTCGCAGGGGTTACGGTCGTCGGACTCGTCGTTTTCTCGACCGTGGTTGCGCTGCTCGCCACCATTCGCGCCTTCGCCGCGGTTTACGGCGCGCGCCTGTGGGTAACCATACTCGGTTTAGGCCTATACGCGATCTTCGTGATGTTTGCGGTGGGCACGGATCGGTGGAGCCCCGCAGCGATCGGCCTTCACCTTTGGGCATTGGCGGCCGCGATTCCAATTGCCACGGCGTTCGTGATGGTGCGTGCGGTGGTGGAGCGAATACTGCGGCCGGCG
>CAMPKU010000233.1 GCA_946887385.1 uncultured Gammaproteobacteria bacterium | reverse complement strand
GAGAAAATCCGATAGAGGCCGAAAGACGGCGAAAGGCCCCGGATTATTCCCACTCGATCGTGGCCGGCGGCTTCCCGGAAATGTCGTACGTCACGCGCGAAATGCCGGGCACCTCGTTAATGATGCGCCGCGACACGTGATCTAAAAATTCGTACGGCAAGTGCGCCCAACGCGCCGTCATGAAGTCGACGGTCTCGACGGCGCGAAGCGCGACCACGTAATCGTACTTGCGGCCGTCACCCATCACGCCGACGGATTTCACGGGCAGGAACACCGCGAACGCTTGGCTCACGGAGTTGTAGAGTCCGTGCGCACGCAACTCGGCGATGAAAATGTCGTCGGCGCGGCGCAATAGGTCCGCGAACTCTTTGCGAACCTCGCCGAGGATGCGCACGCCTAAGCCCGGCCCGGGAAACGGATGCCGGCCCACGAGCTCCTGAGGCAAACCGAGCTCCTTGCCGATCTTGCGCACCTCGTCCTTGAAGAGATCGCGTAAAGGCTCGAGCAGCTTCAAGTTCATGCGCTCGGGCAAGCCACCGACGTTGTGATGCGACTTGATTAGATGTGCCTTACCGGTCTTGGCGCCAGCCGACTCGATGACGTCCGGGTAAATCGTGCCCTGCGCGAGCCAACGCACGTCGCGAATCTTCTCGGCCTCGGCGTCGAACACCTCGACGAAGAGACGCCCGATGACCTTGCGCTTCTGCTCCGGATCCGAGACGCCCGCGAGCCCCGCGAGGAACGCGCCTTCCGCGTCCACGCGGATCACGTTCGCGCCAAGGTGCTTCGCGAACACGCCCATCACCTGATCGCCTTCGTTCAAGCGCAGCAGACCCGTGTCGACGAACACGCAGACGAGCTGCTCGCCGATGGCCTCGTGCAGTAAGGCCGCTACCACCGACGAGTCCACGCCGCCTGAAAGCCCGAGCAGCACGCGGTCCTTGCCCACCTTCGCGCGGATCTGCTCGATGTGCTCCGCGACGATGTTCTCGGCCGTCCACACGGGCGCGCAGCCGCAGATGTCGAGCACGAACCGGCGCAGAATTGTGAGGCCGTGCTCGGTGTGCGTAACCTCGGGATGGAACTGAAGGCCGTAGATCTTGCGCTCCACGTTCGCCATGGCCGCGAGCGGCGAGTTCGACGAAGAGCCGATCGCCGCAAAACCCGCAGGCAACCGTTCCACGCGATCGCCGTGGCTCATCCACACCTTGAGCCGTGCGCCGAGCTTCGCGAGCAGCGGATCCGCCCCCGTGAGATCCACTTCGGCATAACCGTATTCGCGGTGATCGGCGGAAGCCACGGCGCCGCCGAATTTCGCCGCGAGCGCCTGCATGCCGTAGCAAATGCCGAGCGTCGGCACGCCGGCGTTCGCGAGCGCATCGCTAACCTGCGGCGAGCCTTCCGCGGCCACCGACTCGGGCCCGCCCGAGAGGATGATGCCTTTCGGCGCCAGTGCCGCAATCGCTTCGGGCGGCGCGTCCCACGGCAGGATCTCGCTGTACACGCCCACTTCGCGCACCCGCCGCGCAATGAGCTGAGTGTATTGCCCGCCGAAGTCGACAACCAGAATGCGCTCGGCGTGCGGGTCCTTACTCGTGGCGACTGCGGTAGCGGCCTGCGTCATCACTCGGACCGATAGTTCGGCGCTTCTTTCGTGATCGTGACGTCGTGCACGTGGCTCTCGCGGCGGCCGGCACCCGTGATGCGCACGAACCTCGGCCGTGTGCGCATCTCGGGGATGCTGCCGCAGCCCGTGTACCCCATCGCAGCGCGCAAGCCGCCGATGAGCTGCTGCACGATGGCGACGATGCTGCCCTTGTACGGCACGCGGCCCTCGATGCCTTCGGGCACGAGTTTTTCGAGCTCTTCGGTGGTGTCTTGGAAGTACCGATCCGACGAGCCGTGGCGCTGCGACATCGCACCGATCGAGCCCATACCGCGGTACGACTTGTACGACCGGCCCTGATAGAGCTCCACCTCGCCCGGCGACTCCTCGGTGCCTGCGAACAGGCTGCCGATCATCGTGGAGTGCGCGCCGGCCACGATCGCCTTCGCGATGTCGCCCGAATACCGGATGCCGCCGTCGGAGATGCACGGCACGCCCGTGCCCTCGAGCGCTTCGGCCACCGTGGCCACCGCCGTGACCTGCGGAACGCCCACGCCGGCGACGACGCGCGTGGTACAGATCGAGCCGGGGCCGATGCCCACCTTCACACCGTCCACTCCCGCGTCGACGAGCGCCTTGGCGGCCTCGGCCGTCACGATGTTGCCGGCGATGAGCTGTAGATCGGGATACGCCTTCTTGAGCGCCTTCACGCGCTCGAGCACGTTGCGCGAGTGACCGTGCGCCGTGTCGACGATGATGACGTCCACACCGGCCTCGACGAGCAGGGCCACGCGCTCGTCGGTATCGAGCCCCGTGCCGACGGCCGCGCCGACGCGCAGCGCGCCGCGCTCGTCTTTGCAGGCGAGCGGATAGTCATGCGCTTTCTGAATGTCCTTCACGGTAATCATGCCGCGCAGCTTGAAGCCCTTGTCCTTGTCCACCACGAGCACCTTCTCGATGCGGTGCTTGTGCAACAGGCCCAGCACTTGATCCTTGTCGGCGCCCTCGCGCACCGTGACCAGGCGCTCTTTCGGCGTCATGACGGAAGCCACCGGGGCGTCGCGTTGCGTCTCGAACCGCAAATCGCGGTGGGTGACGATGCCGACCAAGTTCTCGCCCTCGACAACGGGCACGCCGGAGATGTTTTTGGCGCGAGTGAGTGCGATCACGTCGCGGATCGTAGTATCGGGCGTGACCGTGATGGGGTCGTGAATGACGCCGCTTTCGAATTTCTTGACTTGCTGGACCTGGCGGGCCTGAGCGTTCGGCGGCATGTTCTTATGAATGATGCCGATGCCACCCTCTTGCGCCAGCGTGATGGCCAGCCGCGCCTCGGTCACGGTGTCCATCGCAGCCGAGATAATGGGGATGTTCAAGCTCAAGGAGCGCGTGAGCTGCGTCTTCAGCTTCACTTCGCGGGGCAAAACCTCGGAGTAAGCGGGCTCTAAGAGGACGTCATCGAAGGTGAGCGCCTCGTGAATGATCCGCATAGCGGAGCTCCCGGGGAATTTGAGCCGCGCAGTTTACTGCCCGAACCCGCTGCGGGCAAATCTCGCCCGCTGCCTTATACTGGCGCGCATGCAGCCCGGCGATTCGCTCCAACTGCCCTTCGAGGAGCGGCGGATTCTCTCGGTCTCGAATCTGAACCGCGAGGCGCGGCGCATCGTCGAAACCGGCCTCGGCACGGTCTGGGTCGAGGGTGAAATTTCGAATCTTTCTCGCCCTTCCTCCGGGCACCTTTACTGGTCGCTGAAGGACTCCGAGGCGCAAGTGCGCTGCGCGATGTTCCGCCTGGCCGCGCGCGGCTTGGGCTTCGAGCTCGCGAACGGCCAGCAAGTTCTGGTCCGGGCCCGCGCCAGCCTCTACGAGGCGCGTGGCGAGTACCAGCTGATCGTCGATTACGCGGAGGAAGCGGGCGAAGGTGTGTTGCGCCGCCGCTTCGAGGAGCTGAAACGCCGGCTCGCGGCCGAAGGCTTGTTCGACGCTGCGCGCAAGATCGCGATCCCGAAACTGCCGCGGCGCATCGGCGTGGTGACGTCGCCGACGGGCGCGGCGCTGCGCGACGTGCTGATCGCGCTGCGGCGGAGGTTCCCGGCCACCGCCGTGCTGATTTATCCCACCTCGGTTCAGGGCGCCGGCGCCGCTGAGGAGATCGCGCGCACGCTGGCGCTCGCGGACCGCCGCGCCGATTGCGACGTGCTGATTCTCACGCGCGGGGGCGGCTCGCTCGAAGACCTCTGGTCGTTCAACGAAGAGGTCGTCGCGCGCGCGGTGGCCGCCGTCGAGCTGCCGATCATCGTGGGCGTGGGGCACGAGATCGACTTCACGATCGCGGACTTCGTGGCGGACTTACGCGCGCCAACGCCGTCGCAGGCCGCCGAGCTCGCGGTACCCGATCAGCGCGAGTGGCTGAAGCGCTTCGCGCACGTCGAGCACCAGCTCGCCGCTTGCACGCGGCGGCACATCGTGCACGAGCAGCGCCGGGTCGCCGCGGTTGCGCACCGTTTGCAGCGCTGCAACCCGAGCGTGCAACTGCGCGAACGTGCGCAGCGGCTCGACGAGCTCGAGGCGCGCCTGAAGCGTGCCGTAGAGCGGCGCATCGAGGTGCGGAAGCTGCGTTTGGCTCGCCTTACCACGGCCGTAGCACACGCAAGCCCCGCGCACAGGCTCGCCCGGGCCCGCGAACGGTGGCGCACGGCGCGCGGCGATTTGCGCCGCGCGTTGTTACGGCAACTCGAACGCACGCAGCAGCGCTTGAAGCTCGCCTCGCGCGGCCTTCAGTCGCTGAGCCCGCTGGCAACGCTCGAGCGCGGCTACGCGATCGTCACGGATAGCGCCGGCAAAGTGCTCACGGACAGCACCGGCGTTGCGCAGGGCACCGCAATTGACGTGCGGCTCAAGCGCGGCGGCCTTGGCGCCACCGTGAGCACCGTAAAGCCGGAAAAGAGCTGACCGGGCGCTCCGGCTAGCCCCAAAGCGCCGCGAGCTCGCGCTCGAGCGAAAATCTCGGCACGTCGACGAATTATTCGAAGAACTTCGCGACGATCGGCCGGTAGTTGTCCATGTCCACGAGGAACGAGTCGTGGCCTTGCAGCGAGCTCAGCTCGTGGAACTCCACGTCGCGGCCCGGCGCCTCGAGGCCCTCGGCGATCTCGCGCTGCTGGTAGATCGGAAACAAAAAGTCCGTCTTCACGCCGATGATCAGCGCGCGCTTCACGGTGAGCTTACTCAAGGCCACGTCTACGGACGACCCGTGCTCGGTAACGTCGAACAGATCGCTGGCTCGCGACAGATACAGGTAACAGTTCGCGTCGAATTGCCCCGTGAACTTCTGCGCGTGGTGCTCGAGATACGTTTCAACCTCGAACACTTGGCCGAACGGATCGCCGCTCGTGTCCGTCGACGCGGAGCGCTCGCGGCCGAAGCGCAGCCGCCATTCTTCGGCCGAGCGATACGTGATCATGCCGAGCTTGCGCGCGAGCCGCATGCCGACGAGCGGCTGCGCGTCGCGAGGATAATGGCCGCCCATCCAAGCGGGGTCTTTCCGAATGATCTCGCGCTGGAGCGAGCGCAGCGCGATCGAGAACGGCAGCGAGCGCGGCCCCGACGACATGCTCACGAACCCTTCCGAGATACCGGGGAACAAAATTTCGAAGGCGAGCGCCGTCATGCCGCCCATCGACGGCCCGACGGTCGCTTTCAGCCGATTGACGCCGAGATGCTTGATGACCTCGAACCCGCCGCGCGCCACATCCTCGAGCGAGAGCACGGGAAACGTGAGCCGATACAGGTCACCGGTGCGCGGATCGACGGAAGCCGGACCCGTCGAGCCGAAGCAACTGCCGAGCGAGTTCACGCAGATCACGAAGTAACGGTGCGTATCGATCGGCCGGCCGGGGCCGATGATCTCCTCCCACCAGCCGGGCGTGGGGTCTTCGTTGCTCGAGGCGGCATGAGCCGACGGCGACATGCCCGTGAAGATCAGCACCGCGTTGTCGCGCGCCTGATTGAGCTTGCCCCACGTCTCATAGGCAATCGTGGGAGACAGGAGTGTGCCGCCGCGATGCATCGGAAACTCGCCGGCAATCACTACTTTCTTGCGCGCTTGCGTCGGCACGCTCCCCCCTGGCTCTGACGACAGACCGGCAGTCTAAACCGGCTCCACTGCCCGCTTCTAACTTCTGGTTACGTACTAATGCCGGCAACGATGTCGCACAACTCACTCCTTGTGCTTGAAACGCAGCATGCGCCGCCTGTGCTGCGCCTGCCGCGGCGTGAGCTTGTTGCGCCGGCCCGCGAACGGATTCTCCGTGGTGCGCAACTCGACGCGCACGGGCGTGCCCTTGAGCTTCAGCGTTTCGCGGAAGGTGTTCTCGAGATAACGCTTGTAGTGCTCGGGCAGCCGCTGCGCCTGCGTGCCGTGCACGACGATGAGCGGCGGATAGCGCCCGCCCTGATGCGCGTAGCGCAGGCGCACTTGGCGGCCGCGCACGAGCGGCGGCGGATTGACTTGCATCGCTTCCTCCAGCACGCGATTGAGGCGCGGGGTTGCGAGCTCGACGCCGGCGTTCTTGTAGCCGACCAGTGCGGCCTTCAAAAGGTCGGCAATGCCGCTGCCGTGCAGTGCCGAGATGTAGTGTTGGGTGGCATACGGCACGAAGTCGAGCTTGCGCTGAAGCTCGCGCTCGACGAGGCGGCGCTCGTGGCCGCTCATGCCGTCCCACTTGTTCACGGCGAGCGCGAGCGCGCGGCCGCGCTCGGCGGCGAGGCCCACCAAGTGCACGTCTTGGTCTGTGACGCTCTCGCGCGCGTCAAGCACGGCGATGACGGCACCGGCTTCCTCGATGGCCTTCAAGCTTTGCACCACGCTGTACTTCTCGACCGCCTCGCTCACGCGTGCGCGCCGGCGAATACCGGCGG
>CAMPKU010000232.1 GCA_946887385.1 uncultured Gammaproteobacteria bacterium | reverse complement strand
TTACAGGGACGTACTTGCAGCGTTCCCGGAACGACCCCTCTACGGCCGCTCTCGAGCCCGCGCCAAGCGGAACCGGTCTTACTCCGCGACGAGCAGCAGCTCGGCGATGCGGAAGTAGATGCGCTCCAAGCGCTCGAGGTCCGCGATCGACACCACTTCGTTGACCATGTGAATGGTGGCGTTGATCGGGCCAACTTCGACGACGTCGATCCCGTACGGCGCGATGAACCGCCCGTCCGAGGTGCCGCCGCTCGTCGATAATGCAGGCTCAAGTCCCGTCGCCTCGCGCACGGCCGTTTGCACCGCTTCCGTCAGCCGCCCCGGCGCCGTCAAGAACGGCTCGCCGGCCACGCGCCAGCGGATCTCGTAATCGATGCCGAGCGCCTGCAACTGCCGCTCCACGCGCGCCGCGAGTGCCGCGTGCGTCCACACGTTCGAGTAGCGCAGATTGAAGCGGCACTTCAGCTCGCCGGGCACCACGTTCGGCGCGCCGGCATCGGCGTGCACGTTCACCATCTGAAACGTCGTGGGCGGAAAGTGCTCGTTGCCTTCGTCGATCGGCTCACGCGTCATCGCGGCCACGAATGCGCCGAGCGCGTGGATCGGGTTACCTGCGGCGACGGGGTAGGCAACGTGCCCTTGCACGCCGCGGATCGTCATCAGGCCCGACAGGCTGCCGCGCCGGCCGATGCGCACCGTGTCGCCGAGCTGTGCTGCGCTCGACGGCTCGCCGACGATACAGTACTGAAACGTCTCGCCGCGGCTCGCCAGCGTTTGCATCACCTTCAGCGTGCCGTCGTCGGCGGCGGCTTCCTCGTCGCTCGTGATCAAAAGACCGATCGAGCCGCCGGCGCTGGGGTAGCGCTCGACGAAGCGGCGGCACGCGTTGATCATCGCCGCGAGGCTGCCCTTCATGTCGGCCGCGCCGCGGCCGACGAGCTCATCGCCGCGAACGACGGCCTCGAACGGATCGACGCTCCATTGCTCGCGCGGCCCTGGGGGCACGACGTCCGTGTGGCCCGCGAACACGAGCGCCGGAGCGGCGCGGCCGCGCCGCGCCCAGAGGTTGTCGACCTCGCCGAACTTCAGGTGCTCGACCTCAAATCCCGCGCTCTTCAACAGCTCCGCGATGACCGCCTGGCAGCCGGCGTCCGCCGGCGAAACGGAAGCGCGGCGAATCAGGGCTCGGGCCAGGCTCAATGTGTCCATCGAAGCGGAATACCTTGGTAGCTCATGGTGTTGCTTGGGTTCGGCGCGGTGTAACGCGGCGGCGTGCTCGTACAGGCGGACTGCAACAATTCCTTCACATTATCTAGGTAGTCTGGTCGGCGCGTAATGCTAACCCGCGCGGCACTAAAGCGGCGCGCATCGGGAACGGAGGACGAAAATTCATGGCGCACCGCGTTCAGCACGCCACACGTAACCGCCGCCTCGTGTGCCTCTTGTGCTCGGCGCTGGGCGCTGCCGTCGCGGGCGCCGGGCATGCGCAGTCCGTGCGCGACTACATCAGCATCGTCGGCTCCTCCACGGTGTATCCGTTTGCAACCGTGGTTGCGGAGCAGTTCGGCCGCCGCAACCCCAAGTTCAAGACGCCGAAAATCGAGTCCACGGGCAGCGGCGGGGGTATCAAGGCTTTTTGCGGCGGCATCGGCGTGCAGCATCCCGACATCGCGAACTCCTCACGGCGCATCATGGCGAGCGAGGTTGCGGACTGCGCCGCGAACGGCGTGGCAGCTATCGTCGAGGTGAAGATCGGCTACGACGGCATCGTGGTCGCGAATGCAAAGTCGTCGACGCAGTATCGGCTCACGCTGCGCGAGATCTATCTCGCGCTGGCCAAGCAGGTGCCGGACCCGGCCGGCGGAGAGCAGCTCGTTCCGAATCCTTACCACACCTGGGCCGAGATCAACCCGGCGTTGCCGGCCGACGAAATCGAGGTGCTCGGCCCACCGCCCACGTCGGGCACGCGCGACGCGTTCAACGAGCTCGTCATGGAAGGCGGCTGCAAGACGTTTGCCTGGATCGCGGCGTTGCCGCGCGACGCATATCTCGCGGCGTGCCACATGCTGCGCGACGACGGCCGTTACATTGACGCCGGCGAGAACGACAACCTGATCGTGCAAAAGCTCGAGAAGAGCCCGCGCGCGCTCGGCATCTTCGGCTACAGCTTTCTCGAGCAGAACGCCGACAAGATGCAAGGCGCGCACATCGACGGCGTGGCGCCGGACTTCGACTCGATCGCCGCCGGGCAGTATCCCGTGTCGCGCCCGCTGTACTTTTACGTGAAGAAGGCGCACGCCGAGGCGATTCCCGGCATGCGGCAATATCTCGCCGAGTTCACGAGCGATGCCGCAGTGGGGGAGTTCGGCTCTCTCACTGATAACGGCTTGATTCCGCTGCCCGATCGCGAGCGCGCGCAAGTGCAGGCGGCCACGAAGGCGCTCGCCGAGCTGCGCCTCGGCAGCGACTGACGATGCGGCGCCCTTCGCTTTAAAACACGGAACGCCGCGTGGCTTCATCCACATTGTTGCTCGTCGTCGTCTGCCTCGCGCTGCTCGGTTACTACTTGGGCAGGCAGCGCGCCGTGACGGCGGCAGTAGCCGCCGGCCCGCGGAACGTTCACTCGCTTCCGGGCTATCACGGCGGCTACGTCGCGCTGTGGTGCGCGCTGCCGGCGGTGGCGCTGCTCGTGCTGTGGCAGGTGTTCGAGCCCGTGTGGCTGCGCGGCAGCGTGATCGAGTCGCTGCCCGAGGTCATGCGCACATTGCCCGCGGATCAGCTCGGGCTCGTTTACAACGACATCCGCAATCTCGTCGAAGGCAACATCGTCGTGGGCGAGCCGGCTCCCGAGGTGGCGGCTGCGGCCGAGCGCTACCGGGAGCTCCGCCGCAGCAGCCGCAATCTCGCGAGCGCCGCCGTCATCGTGCTCGGAATCGTGGTTTTGGGCTGGGCGTATCGGCGCGTGCAGCCGCAATTTCGCGCGCGCAATCGCGTGGAACGAGCCATCGAGTTGCTGCTGATCGCGGCTTCGTGCGTCGCCATCCTCACGACCATCGGGATTTTTCTGTCGGTGTTCGTGGAGGCGCTGCGTTTCTTCGAGCAGGTGTCGCCGCTCGAGTTTTTGTTCGGGTTGACCTGGAGCCCGCAAACCGCCATTCGTGCCGACCAGATCGGCGCATCGGGGGCGTTCGGCGCCGTGCCGTTGTTCGCGGGCACGCTGCTGATCTCGGGCCTGGCGATGCTCGTGGCCGCGCCCGTGGGGCTCATGTCGGCCATCTATCTCGCGGAGTACGCGAGCCGGCGCTTTCGCGCGTACGCCAAGCCGCTGCTCGAGATCCTGGCCGGCATCCCCACCGTCGTCTACGGCTACTTTGCGGCGCTCACCGTGGCGCCGCTGCTGCGCGGGCTCGGTGACAGCCTAGGGCTCGACGTGGCGTCGGAGAGCGCGCTCGGCGCGGGGCTCGTGATGGGCATCATGATCATCCCGTTCGTCTCGTCGCTGTCGGACGACGTGATCACGGCCGTACCGCAAGCGTTGCGCGACGGCTCGTACGCGCTGGGCGCCACGCGCTCGGAGACCATTCGCAGCGTGGTGTTCCCGGCGGCGCTGCCCGGCATCGTCGGCGCCGTGTTGTTGGCAGTGTCGCGCGCGATCGGCGAGACCATGATCGTGGTGATGGCTGCGGGGCTCGCAGCGAATCTCACCGCGAATCCGCTCGAGGCGGTGACCACGGTGACGGTGCAGATCGTGATGCTGCTCACCGGCGACCAGGAATTCGACAGCGCCAAGACGCTGGCCGCGTTCGCTCTTGGGCTCGTGCTGTTCGTGGTGACGCTGCTGCTGAACGTGGTGGCGCTGCGCGTCGTACGCCGCTATCGGGAGCAATATGAGTAGCCGCTCCGTGAAGGAGGCCGTGGCGCGCGGCATCGCGCGCCGCTACCGCCACGAGCGCGTATTTCGCGCGCTCGGCCTTACGGCGTTGATGATCGGTCTCGGCTTCCTCGCATTCTTTTTCTATACGGTGTTCGGTAACGGCTATACGGCGTTTCAACAGACGCGTATCGAGCTCGAGGTGACGTTCGACGCCGCCGTCATCGATCCCGACGGCACTCGCGAGCCCGAGACGTTGCTCGCCGCCGACTATCAGCGCATCGCGCGCGAAGCGCTGAGTGCAGAGTTTCCCGACGTCGCGGGCCGCGCCGACTTGCGCGCGCTCTACGCGCTGTTGAGCCCCGGCGCCGGGCTCGAGCTGCAGCAGCTCGTGGCCGCCGATCCCGGTCTGGTGGGCCAAATGCGCACGCTGTGGCTGCTCGCGGATGACGACGTGGACGTGCTCGTCAAGGGGCACACGCCGCGCGACGTTGCCGAGGCGGACCGCCGCCTCGACGATCGTCAGCTCGGCTGGCTCACGTCGCTCGAGAGCGAGGGCCGCGTGGATCTGCAGTTCAATCGCCATTTCTTCACGCGCGGCGACTCCCGCGATCCGGAGCTCGCCGGAATCTGGGGCGCCACCGTGGGCTCCTTCTTCATGCTGCTCGTGACGCTCGCGCTGGCGTTTCCGCTCGGCGTGGCCACGGCCATCTATCTAGAGGAGTTCGCGCCGCGCAACCGCTGGACGGACCTGATCGAGGTGAACATCAACAACCTCGCCGCCGTGCCGTCCATCGTCTTCGGTCTGCTGGGGCTCGCGCTGTTCATCAATCTGTTCGGGCTGCCGCGCTCGGCGCCTCTGGTGGGCGGGCTCGTGCTGAGCTTGATGACGCTGCCCGTCATCATCATCGCCTCGCGTGCTGCGCTAACGGCGGTGCCGCCGTCGATTCGCGAGGCAGCGCTCGGGCTCGGCGCGTCGAAGATGCAGATGGTGCTGCATCATGTGTTGCCGCTCGCGATGCCGGGCATGCTCACGGGCACGATCATCGGCATGGCGCGCGCTCTGGGCGAATCGGCGCCGCTGCTGATGATCGGGATGGTGGCGTTCATCGTGGACGTGCCGGACTCGCCGCTGAGCCCTGCGACGGCGCTGCCGGTGCAGGTGTATCTGTGGGCCGACAGCCCCGAGCGCGCGTTCGTGGAGCGCACGTCGGCGGCCATCATCGTGCTGCTTTTATTCCTGCTCGTGATGAACGCCGCCGCGATCTTATTGCGCAAGCGCTTCGAGCAGCGCTACTAGCGCGGCGTCTCTGAGCAGTTGGAGTAGGATGTGAGCGCAGTCGTCGAACAAGAGAGAAGCTCCGTGTCAGAGGTCGCAACGGAAGCGGCAGGCAAGCCTGTCGCGCCGCCGAAGCCTAGCGGCGAGGAAGGCTATCGAACCGTCGGCGACTTCACGTCCCCGAACGCCGTGATGCAAGCGCGCCGCGTCGACGTGTTCTACGGCGACAATCACGCGATCCAAAAGGTGAGCCTCGACGTCGGCCGCAACGAGGTCATCGCGCTGATCGGCCCCTCCGGCTGCGGCAAGTCCACGTTCATCCGCTGCTTGAATCGCATGAACGACACGATCGAGTCGGCGCGCGTGGCCGGCGAGATCACGCTCGACGGCGAAAACATTTACGCCAAGCACATGGACGTGGTGATGCTGCGCGCGCGCGTCGGCATGGTGTTCCAGAAGCCGAACCCATTTCCGAAGTCGGTGTACGACAACGTGGCGTACGGTCCGCGCATCCATGGCCTCGCGCGCGACCGCGGCGAGCTCGATGAGATGGTGCAGACGAGCCTCGAGCGCGCGGGCTTATGGACCGAGGTGAAAGACCGGCTCGAAGAGCCCGGTACGGGGCTCTCGGGCGGCCAGCAGCAGCGCCTGTGCATCGCACGCACGATCGCCGTGAATCCCGACGTGATCCTCATGGACGAGCCGTGCTCGGCGCTCGACCCGATCGCTACGGCGCGGATCGAGGACCTCATCGACGAGCTGAAGCGCAACTACGCCATCGCGATCGTGACGCACTCGATGCAGCAGGCCGCGCGGGTGTCGCAGCGCACGGCGTACTTTCACCTGGGCAAGCTCATCGAGGTCGGCGACACGGACGACATCTTCACGAATCCCCGGCACAAGCTCACCGAGGACTACATTACCGGTCGGTTCGGCTGAGTGCTTTTGGGCGCCGGGCGCGGGTGCCATTCAAAGCAGGGCGGCGTTGCGGAACGGGTGTGCCGTTCGGAAGAGCCGTCGTGTGCTCGATGCCCGCTTTCAGGGCCGCTCGAGCGCGGGACCAACACCCTCGCTCGCGCCCGCGCCCTCGGTGCCAGGCTTTGGGGTCACCCGCATGAAGAGTAAGCCGCGCGTCTCGCGCCGCACCGTTATTCTCACCGGCCGTCGCGGAGGATTACGTCGCTATGGCGCTTGATGCCATAGGCGCTATATGGCATTCTTGGCCATATGCCCAAGGCGACGCTCGCCTTTCACGATAAGCAGGTGCTCGCCGACGGCGCGATCGTTGAAATGAAGATTTGGCGTCTTCCGCAGGTTCTGCCGGGCAGCGAGCACAGCTTCAAGTACAGCCTGTTCTATGGCTACCCTGGGCGGCGGCTTGTGGGCTACGACAACGAGTCTGGCA
>CAMPKU010000231.1 GCA_946887385.1 uncultured Gammaproteobacteria bacterium | reverse complement strand
CCGGGCCGCGTGGCCGAAGAGCATCGGATGCTGCTCGTGACGATCAAGCGTACGACCGACGGGTTCGGTTGGGGCACGAGGCCGGGCGAGGTCGTGAATTGATGCGGCGACTCTGCTGGTTCAAGTGGCTATCGGCCGCCTCTCTCTCGCTCACCTTGCTGATTTCGGGCGGGCCCGCTGCTGCGCAACCGCCGGGTGGGCCGCCGGGTGGGCCGCCGGGCTTCGGCGGCTTCGGAGGGCCGCCGCGGCCGGCGCAAGAGTCGGCCCAGGTCGACCTCACCGGCTACTGGGTGGCGCTCGTCACCGAAGACTGGCTCTGGCGAATGATTACCGCCCCTCCCGGCGATGCGACGAGTGTGCCGCTCAGTCCTCAGGGCCGGCGGGTCGCGGCTCAGTGGGACGCGGAGAAGGATGCGGCGAGCGGCGAAGCGTGCCGCCCGTTCGGTGCGGCCGGCCTCATGCGTATGCCTTTGCGTCTGCACATCACTTGGCAAGACGAGAACACGTTGAAAATCGAGACGGATGCCGGAGAGCAGACGCGGCTGTTGCGGTTCGGTGCCGACGCGGCGTCCGCGACCGAGAACAGCTGGCAAGGCTTCACGACGGCTCAGTGGACGACACCGGTCGGGGGCTTCGATCTAAGAGCGCTATTGAGCGGCCGGCAGGGCCCGCCTTCGACCGAGCCACCGAAGGGCTCGCTGAAGGCTGAAACGACCCATCTGCGCGCCGGCTATCTACGCAAGAACGGTTTGCCCTACAGCGACGATGCCAAGCTCACCGAGTACTTCTCGCGAGTTTCAGGATTCGGCAACGACTATCTGACCGTGCTTTCGATCGTTCACGACCCGATGTACTTGAACGGCGACTACGTGACGTCGTCGCATTTCAAACGGGAGCCCGACGACTCGAGCTTCAGCCCGTCGCCCTGCCGGACGGCGCCGCCGCGTGCGGGCGGAGGGGAGTAAGCGATGAAACGGCTCGCGGTTTCCCTCGCGCTCGCGCTGTCTCCGGTTTCGAGTGCGCTCGCTCAAGTCGACTTCACGGGTGCATGGGATCATCCGGGGCTTTTCGGTCACGAAGATTTCAACGACCGGGGCTCGGGTCCTGAGATCGGAGATTTTCTGGGTCTTCCGCTCAACGAAGCGGGCATTCGCAAGGCCGAGAGCTACTCCGGTTCCTGGCTTGGCGTGCCCGAGCATCAGTGCACGCCTCATCCGGCGGCCTATCAGCTTTGGGGCCCCAACACGCTGATCGTGAACACGGAGTACGATCGCGTCGGCCGCGTCGCCGAGGCGATCCGGCTCGACGGCACGTTCGGCATCGACCGCGTCGTCTGGCTCGATGGCCGGCCGCATCCGCCGCCGGAAGCGCTGCACACCTTCAACGGCTTTTCCACCGGGCGCTGGGAAGGCGACTCGCTCATCGTCGAGACCACTCACATGAAGCCAGGGTGGCTGCGCAGAAACGGCACGCCGACGAGCGAGCGCGCGAAGATGATCGAATACTTCACGCGCTTCGACGACTATCTGCAGGTCACGACCATCATCGATGACCCCGTGTACTTCGCCGAGCCTTTCGTCAGGACCACGGAGTACTTGCCGACGCCGCGCCCGGCACCCGTTCTCGGCGATCCGTTCACGCGCAACGACGGGCCGATCTTCTACAAGTGCTTTCCGGCGGAAGAGACCACCGCCGACAAGTACTACGTGCCTCACTACTTGCCCGGCGAGAACACGTTGCTCGACGAGTTCTCGGAAAAGTACGCGATCCCGCGCTGGGCGATGGCAGCCGGCGCGGCCACCATGTTCCCGGAGTTCGCGGCGCGCCTCGAGCGCGACGAGCGCGGCGTCACCCCGGCCCCGGCCCCGGCCAGCGTGCCGGCGCGGGAGCCGCCGCGTGACGGTCTCCACGCGCTGCACGTCAAGGGCAAGGTTTGGGCCATCTTCGGTGCAGGGGCCAACGTCACGGTTCAGATGGGCGACGAAGGCGTGCTCGTCGTCGACACGGGAACCGGCGAGATGGCGGGGCAGGTGCGCGAAGAGATACGCAAGTTGAGCGGCGACCGGCCGATTCGCTACGTCGTGAGCACGCACTTTCATGCAGACCACACCGGCGGCAACGTAACGATTGCCAACGAGCCGTCGCAGCAGGCGGCGATCATCGCGCACGAGAACACCGGGTTGCGCCTCGTCGAGACCGGAGCGGAAGCCGGCAATCTGCTGATGGATACGTTCTACGGCGCTTCGAAGGCGATCTACTTCAATGGCGAAGCGATCGAAATCATTCACACGCCGGCGGCGCATACGGACGGCGATGTGCTCGTGTTCTTTCGCGGCTCCGACGTCGTCAGCGCCGGCGGCGTGATTTCGACCGCGAGCTTCCCGAGCTTCGCCGTGGACCAGGGCGGTTCGGTCAACGGCCTCATCGCGGCTCTCAACCGAGTGCTCGACATCACGGTGGCCGAAACTCGTGCCCAAGGCGGCACGATGGTCGTTCCGGGACACGGCCGGATCTACGACGAAACCGACGTCGCAGAGTATCGCGACATGCTCACGATCATTCGCGACCGAATTGAAGCCGCGATCGACAACGGCGATTCGCTGGCCGATGTGAGGCGCAGCCGGCCGGCGCTCGACTACTCGGGCATCTTCGGCGCCGCGGCCGGACCGTGGACGACCGATGCATTCATCGAGGCGATCTACCGAGAGCTCGCCGGTGACCGTCGCCAGGAGGGCAGATGAAACGACGAATACACCGCGCGATCGAGTCGGCGTTCGGGTTCGCGCTCGCGCTCACGGCGCTATC
Source organism: uncultured Gammaproteobacteria bacterium (assembly GCA_946887385.1). The sequence goes on along the minus strand of CAMPKU010000231.1, from coordinate 3,877 downwards.
AGCCGGCGCACACCACGGCAGCGCCATCTCGTACGACACGGCGAACTTGTGGACCACCTGGGCGACGGTCACGCAATTCAACTATGCGAACCCGCACCCCACGATGACTTTCGATCGCACCGTTGGCGACAACGAGGTCGAGCACTGGGTTTCGGAGCTGCTGACGAATCCGTCGACGCTGGCTCGGCAGGGGTGGACTCGCGGGCGAACGCTCGACGCGCTGAAGCCCGGCACCCGCGTCAAGCTCACGATTGGAACGTCGCGGGCCGGCGGATTCAGCGGCATTGTGATGCGGATCGAGAACGAGAGCGGCGAGCCGGTCGCAGGCGGCCCCGGCGGCCCCGGCGGCCCCGGCGGCGCCGGTGCGCCGGATCTCGATGGCGTGCCGGGCGGCAAGCAACCGACGGGCGACCGGCCGCTACCGGGCGAGGAGCAAGCACCATGATGGCACGGGTCGGTTTCCTGGCCGCCGCCTGCTGCGCGTTCGCCCTCCTTGCACAGAGCGTTGCGGCTCAGAACCGGGCCCCGGCCCCCGGTGGCGCTTCTTCGGACAACGACTCGCGCAGTTACGACCCGCGAGATTTCCGGGGCCTGTGGAGCCGCGCACCGCAGCAATACGATCTCGGGTTCTGCCCCGAGTGCCGCGATCCCGCCACGTGGCCCGGCTACGGCTTCTTCGGCGAGACGCCGCCGCTGACACCCGAAGGTCAGCGGCGCTTCGAGCAGAACCGGCCGTCACGCGGGCTCGAGCTCGGAAGCGAAGAAGCCGAGCGGCGAAATGATATTCACGTGGGCTACCGGCGCGCGGTTCTGCCCGCATTCGGCAACGACCCGGAAATGCGCTGCGAACCGCTCGGCCTCGCGCGGCTGATTACGTTCTCCGGGATAGGTGCTGCGATGGAGATCGTGCAGACCGACGATCGAATCGTGCAGCTCTTCGAGTGGACCTGGGACTTCCGCGACGTTTGGATGGACGGGCGAGTGACCCCGAATGTCCAGGACTACCTGCCGCGTTTCAACGGCTACTCGATCGGTCGTTGGGAGGGCGACACCCTCGTCGTGACGTCGACCGGTTTCGACGACCGCCAGTGGCTCGATCAATACGGTTTTCCGCTCAGCAGCGAGGCCGTGCTCGAAGAGCGCTGGGACCGTCCGAGTCCGAACAGGCTGCGTGTGCGCCTCAAGTTGATCGATCCATTGACCTACACCGAGCCTTGGGAGGCCAGCGACAAAGTTTGGGCGCTGATCCCGAAGGAAAAGATGGCAATCGGCGGCTGGTCGGGAATCCTCGAGGATCGATGTGTGCCGAGCGACGAATCGCTGTTCAACCAGTTTCGCGATCGCGCGGCCGGGATCGGCGAGGGCAATCCCGATAACGCAGCAGAATAGCCGGGCGCGAATGCCTTTTATTGGTAGCGCAGCGCGCTGTTTGGCGCGACACGGGTGACGCGCTGCGCGGGGATAAGACACGCCACAGCCGCTACGACCGCAAGGACGACCGCGACCACTGCCAGGGTGACGGGATCACGCGGGCTGACGCCCGACAGGATCGACGCCATCACCCGTGTCACGCCCAGCGCGGCGGCGAGGCCCACCGCAAGGCCGATCAATGCGAGCCGCATGCCGCCGTGGAACACGAGCTGGCGCAGCGCGCCACCACTCGCTCCGAGCGCGGCACGGATGCCCATCTCGTGCGTGCGCTGCACGACGGAATAGGAGATGACTCCATAGATGCCGACCGCGGCCAACAGCAGAGCGATCGTCGCGAACACGCCGTACAGAATGCTTTGGACGCGTTGCGCCGACATCGAGTCGCGCTCGATCTGCTCGAGCGTTAGCACACGGCTCAACGCCTGGTCCTTGTTGACGGAATCGATGGCCGCACGCACGGTTCCTTGCAGCGTCGCGGCGTCGATCGCGCCGCGTACCGCAAGACGCAGGCCGTAGTTCGGGCTCTGTCGATACGAGACATACATGCCGCCGCTGCCGGTGTCGTCGAGCCCGCCGATCTTCTCGTCGGCGATGACACCAACGATCTCCCAGCCGATTTCCTCACCGAGACCGGTTTGGCCGGGGATGATCTGCTGTACGAGCAAGCGCTGCCCGATGGGATTGACGTCGGCGAACTCGCGCTTGGCGAACGTCTCGTTGATGACGGCCGCGGGCGGCGCGCCGGCCGTGTCCGCCTCGCTCAACGTGCGGCCCGTGCGCAGATTGATGCCGAGTGTGGCGAAGTACGACGGCGTGACGATCTTGAAGAATGCAGCGGGACGCCTCGCGGGATCGACGAGGTCGCGGCCTGCTACCTGATACGGCATGCCGTAGCCCCACCCTTGCAGCGGCAACGCCGTCGTCATGGCCACTCCCGAGATGCCCGGCGCGGCTTCGAGGGCCGCGCGGATCGAGTCGACGTACGCGTTCAACCCAACGGGATCGGGATATTGCGTGGTCGCGATCGGCAGAGCTGCCGTCAGCACGTTGCTCGAGTCGTAGCCGGGGTCCACTTCGAGCAGCGAGAAGACGCTGCGCATCATGAGACCGGCGCCCACGAGCAGCACGAATGCGAGCGCAACCTCTGCGACGACGAGCGAAGCCCGCATGCGGCGCCCACCGGTGCCCGACGTGGAGCCGTGCCCGCCTTCCTTCATGGCGCCGGTTAAGTTCGGGCGCGTGGCCTGGATGGCCGGCGCGAGACCGAACAGCACGCCCGTCGCAATTGCGACGGCAAACGCGAACAGCATAGCCGTGCCGTCCATGCGGGGTGCGAGCTCGGCGGGGAACGAGAACGGCGGAATCAAGCTTTCGATCCACTTCATCGTCGCAAAGCCAACGCCGATGCCGACGATGCCGCCGATGATGGCAATCAAGACGTTCTCGGTTAGAAACTGGCGCGCCAACCGCCAGCGGCTCGCGCCCATCGCGGCCCGCACGGCAATCTCGCGCTCTCGCGCAACGCCGCGCGCGAGCGCGAGGCTCGCGAGGTTCGCGCAGCCGATGAGGACGACGAACGCCGTGGCTGCGAACATCACGAGCACGGCCGTGCGCAGTTGCGGCCCGCCGATGACGTCCTCGGCGCGATCGACGCCGACGCTCCAGCCTTGCTTGATCGCGGGATACTCCGCCGCGATTCGTTTGCCGATCACGTCCATCTCGGCGCGCGCCTGCTCGAGCGTGACACCCGGCTTGAGCTTCGCGAAGACGCCGAACCAGTGAAAATCGCGCGTCATGTTCGAGGGCTCGAAGGCGACCGGCTTCCAGATCTGCGCTTGATCGCGATCGAAGACGCCGGCCTCGAGCACTCCGATGATCTCGTGGGGTTCGCCGTTCAGCACGATGCTGCTGCCGACGGCCTTCGGATCCGCGCCGAAGCGGTTCTCCCAGAACGCGTGAGTCAGCACGACGACCTTGTCGTTGCCGAGCTGGTCCTCGCCCTGCACGAACAACCGTCCGTGTGCGGCCCGAGCGCCGTAGATGTCGAAAAAGTCGGCGTCACCGCGGCCGCCCTGCAGCTGCAATGGCTCCGTGCCGCCCGTCCACGTGGCCGTCCAGCCCATGCGCGGAGAGATCACATCGAAGACGGTGTTCTGCTCGACCCAGTCGAGATAGTTCAACGTGGAGACGCTGTTCAATCCGCCGTCGGGCCGCCGCTCGAGAACGCGCACGATTCGATCCGCATCCGGATACGGCAGCGGATGCAGGACCATGCCGTTGACGAAGCTGAAGATGGCCGTGTTCGAGCCCACGGCGAGCGCGATCGTGACGATCGCCACGGCGGCAAACCCCGGGCTATTGCGCAGTGCGCGCAGCGCATAGCGGACGTCGTGCTTGAGCGCGCTCACCGCGGGCAGCCTATCTCCGTGCTACGGCGCATTTGATA
>CAMPKU010000230.1 GCA_946887385.1 uncultured Gammaproteobacteria bacterium | reverse complement strand
GCTCGCGGCGAACGCCAGCGCGGTGCCGATCAGCGCTGCGAGAACCGCGCGGCGTCTAGGCAGCGCGCACAGCGAAAGTTGCGCCATGAGATCCCCCATTCGAATCAGCGCTCGCCCGAGCGGTTAGCGCCTGCGTGCCACAGCGACTCGAACTCGGCCTTGGTCACGTTGCTGTCGAGCATCGCGAACGATAATCGCGCCAGCCCGAACCAGCCCGGCCGCGCGTCGCTCGGCACGAGCTGATGCGTGATCAGCCCGTCGTCGCCGATGCCGAGCTCGCGCTGCACCCAGCCGTCCTCATCCACTTCCGTGTACAGCGCGCCCGCGCGCAGTGTCGCAAGCTCGCTCGGCGTCCATTTGAGGTAGAACATCCCGTGTTGTGTCCTAACTGATGCCGGCGGCCTGTCGGCGCGAGCCGGTCGTTGTTGTTCTGTGCGTAACGGGTCGATTATAGCGGGCCGCTCGAGAGCCGCGGCAACGGTGACATAACCAATGGATGCAGGCCGGCGTCGCGGGTGGAAATCCGCGCTGAAGTGCGCCCGCGCCCGGTGTGATCAGGCTGCGGGGCTGACGCCTAAGAACGTCGAGCCGCCCCTCGACGTTACGGCGCAGGCGGCGTTAGCGGCGCTCCTCTCTCGGCCGCGCCTCATTGATGCGCAGCGCGCGCCCGCCGACGTCTTTGCCGTTGAGTTGTGCGATGGCGGCCTCGGCTTCGCCTTTGTTCGGCATCTCGACGAAGCCGAAACCGCGCGACCGGCCCGTCTCGCGATCCATGAGGATCTTGACGGACGAAACCTCACCAAACGCACCGAACGCATCGCGAAGCTCGTCTTCGCTCATGCCATAGGACAGATTACCGACATAGATATTCATCACAGAAGCTCTCACGCCGTTCACGTTCCCCCGATAGGCGCTCGAGCAACGGCGTGAGCTCGAGCGCCGGCTCGAAAACTCTATTACCGCCGCTCTTCTGCGGTCAATCCCGAGAAACTTTTGAATGGGCGCAGTTTTGCGCCGCGCGGCCGCTAATTCGTGCCGTCGAGCGCGGTGACGCCGGTGAGCCTGAGGTCGAGCTCGTCGCCGATGAACTCGGCGTCGTAATCGATGAACACTTCGCGCGGAAAGCCGCGCTCGCCGTCGAACTGCGCGCGAACTTCAACGCCGCGCTCGAGCGCCGAGGCGATGAGACCGAACAAGCCCTCGACGGTCCAGTAGTACTCGAGATTCTTGTCGGCGGCCGGCACCACCGCATCGGTGTTGGCCGGGCGATGGCGCACCGCGACGACCTGGCCGTCGCGGACCGTGACGGTCGTCTCGGGCGGGCTGTCGCGATGGCACTCGCAGTACTTGTGATAGCCGTACTCATAGCCGGCGAGCGCGGCCGCTTGCCAGCGCGAGCGCGCATCGTCGAGCGCGGCGTCGCCGAGCACCGGGGCCGCGACTGCCACAGCCAGGCTGCCAAGGGCCGCTCGAAAAAAGGTAACCGCCGCCATGCTTCAGACCTCAGAGCACGCAGCTACGCGCGAATTCGAGCGCTTCGTTCGCGGTCCAGTCGCCGCGAGGCTTGTCGCGCATTTGCTCGCACCACCGCTCGGAGCCCACCTCGGGCGCGCATGCGACAAACCACGCCGAGAGCGCCACCAGCATTACCACCCGCCATGATCCCCGCATTCGCGTGTTGCTCCGTCCGTCGACCGCGGCATTCTAGCAGCGCCCTTGGCTCAACCATCATGCGCGGCGACGCGGCCGGCGGTGCCACGCCGAGTCAGCCAGATCAGCAGCGCCGAGACCAAAAGACCCACGTCGAGCCAACCCACCCACTGGAGCCAATGATCGCGCGGCAGCAAAGACACGCCGATCGGAAAAAACGACGCCACGAACGCCAGCGCGATCACGGTTGCGTGGCCATGCACGGCGGCGATACCGGCCACCACCGCCAACACCACGAACAGGAGCGCGGTGACCACGTTCACGTTCTCCAACGTGAGGCCCGCCGCAGGAACCCACATCACGTAGGCCCACGCGCTCGCGAGCGCGGCGGCGCAGCCGAGGCCGAGCGCGCGTCCGAGCCAATTGATCGCCTTTGCCATTCGCTTGCCCTTACACCTTGCTCGACGCGATCACGATGGCGGCCGCGAACAGCGTGAGCCCTATTCCGATCCCCAAGCCCGCGCCGATCAACACGCCGATCACGAGGTTGCCGAACACCAGCCCGCCGCCCGCGCCGAGCACCGCGCCCCAGAGCAGCCCTCCGGGAATCGCGAGCGTGCCCCACAGGGGGAACGACTGCTGCTGCGGTGGTTTCGCCGGTTCGTTCACGCCGCCCTCGCGCGCCGCCGCTCATGTGACGTCAGCGCTTCTGAATGATGAGCTTACCCTTCGGCGGCTCGCGCAGGTTCTTGTCCTTGTACATGTTGCGGTCCGCAGCGGCCATCACGGCCGGCAAATTGATGCCGTGGTCGGGGAAAGACGCCGCGCCGACATTGACTTTGATGCGCACGATCTTCACGTCCACCTCGAGCGTGGTGGAGAACACCACGTTGCGAATGCGCTGCGCCACTTCGTCGGCGATTTCCTTGTCGGCGCCGCCGAGAAACACGATGAACTCATCGCCGCCGTAGCGGGCCACGACGTCCGTCGAGCGCGTGAGGCGCAGCAACGCCTCGGCCACGAGCTTCACGGCGCGGCTGCCCGCCTCGTGGCCGTAGGTGTCGTTGACCGCCTTCAAGTGCTCGATGTCGATCATCAGGATCGAATACGCGCGATCCACACGGCTGGCGGAGTCGTGCTCCTGCTCGGCGAGCCGCGTGAACGCGCGCATGTTGTACAACGACGTGAGCTCGTCGCGATCCGACAGGGCGCGAATGCGGCTCTTCGCCGTGTTGATGTTGTCGACGAGCAGCGACGTGGAGAACGCCACCAGCACGAACGGGGCCAGCACGCCGACGGAAGCGATGCCGAAATTCGGCGTGAGGCTTTGCGGCCCGTCGACGAGCGCGCCCACGAGCGGGTAGCACACGCAAACGGCAGCGACGACCAGCGCCGCGGCGCGCTTACCGAGCGCCAGCGCTGCCGTGACGATCGGCAGCAGGTACAGATTCACGAGCGGGCTGCGCACGCCGTCCGAGGCCACGAGCACCGCCGTCAAGAACGCGAGCATCACCAGGATTTCGAACGCGAGCTTGAAGAGCGTGTGCTTGGCGAACGGCCGGGCGTAGCGAAACAGCAGCACGAAGCCGGCGAAGCCGAGCAGCACGCCGATCACCGGAACGCTGCGGGCGAGCGCCGGGCTGGCGATGAAGAGGTAAAGAATGACGAGGATCAGCAGCAGCCATTCGACTTCGGCGATGCTGCGCGCGAAACCGCGCAGTTGAGCTTGCTCGATTTCGAGACCGCGCTCGATGGGATCGCGACTCATGGCGACACGTTACCCGCGGCCACCGCAGGCGTCGAGCCTCACTGCACGGCGCTGAGCTTGATCGAGTCGTAGCTGATGAGACGCAGAGCTTCGAGCAACTGCGGGTCGTCGCGCAGCGCCACGCGGCCGTTCGCGCCGCGATATTGCCGGTTCAAATCGCCGTTTAGAACGACGTCGGGCTCGATGCCGGTGCCGTTGATCGAGCGCCCCGACGGAGTGAAGTAGCGCGACGTGGTGAGCTTGATGGCGCTGCCTTCGCCGAGCGGCATCACCGTTTGCACGGAGCCTTTGCCGTAGGTGGTCTCGCCGACGATGCGCGCGCGGCCATGATCCTGGAGCGCGCCGGCCACGATCTCGGATGCCGATGCCGATGCCGAGTTCACGAGCACGACGGTGGGCACGCCCTCGAGCGCGTCGCCGGCATCGGCCATTTCCTCGAATTGCGCTTGGCGCACGCGGCCCATGCCGCTGACGATGACGCCCTCCTCGAGGAAAGCATCGGCCACGCGCACCGCGGCGTCGAGCAATCCGCCGGGATTGCTGCGCAGATCGAGCACGAGCCCGAGCAGCTCTCCGCGGCCGGCTTCCTGCACGAGCTCGCGCGCCGCCCGGTCGAGATCCTGCGCCGTGCTCTCCGCGAACGACGACACGCGCACGTACGCGAGCCCGTTGCCCAAGTACTCGCTCTTCACCGTCTGCACGTGCACTTCGCTGCGCGTGAGCGCGAACCTGAGCACGGCAGCGCTGCCGGGCCGCTGCACGTCGAGCGTGACGGACGTGCCCGGCGTGCCGCGCATCTTCGACACGGACGCCGCCACGTTGTCGGCGTTGACCGGAACGTCGTTGACGGCGACTACGATGTCGCCGGGCAAAATGCCGGCCCGATCGGCCGGCGCACCCTCGAGCGGCATCACCACTGTGACCTTGCCGCCGTCCAAGTTCACGTCGAGCCCCACGCCGGTGTAGTTGCCCGTCGTGCTGATCCGGATTTCTTCGTAGTCGTCGGCGTCCAGGAACGTGGAATGCGGATCGAGGTCGGCCACGATGCCGCGGATCGCCGCTTCGACGATCTGCCGATCGGAGACCTTGTCCACGTAGTCGCGCCGCACGCGGTCGATGACCTCGGCCACCAGGGCGGCCGACTCGATCGTGGGATCGAGCGGAGCGGGAGCCGGCGCCGCATCGGCCCGTCCCGTGAACGAATGCCAAGCCGTGCCTCCGAGCGCCAAGGCGAGCCCGAAAACGATACCGATGATGAGGACTGCGAAGCCGCGGAGAGTGAAGGCCATTTTGTTGTTGTTGTCTTCCCCCGGTCGGTGCCGGCACCTTAGCACATGGGTGCCGGTGGCACGCAACGGTGCACCGGTTATGTCGAAGCGGTTCGTCATCGGGCCGCGGGGCGCTTTGCGATCCACGGGTTGGGGTTCACGGGCTCGCCGTTGAACCGAATTTCGAAGTACAGCCCCGCGCGCGCCTGCCCGCCGGTATCGCCGACTTGGGCGATGGTTTCGCCGGGCTCCACCCAGTCCCCCGACTCTTTGAGAAGCGCCTCGTTGTGGCCGTACAAGCTCATGTAACCGCCGCCATGGTCGACGATCACGAGCAAGCCGAGCCCTTGGAGCCAGTCCGCAAATGCAACGCGGCCGTGATAGACGGCACGAACCGGCGTGCCGGCCGCGGCTTCGAGCAGCACGCCGTTCCAGCGAACCGGCCCGTTGCCGCGCGGTTGCCCGTAGTCGCCGGCGAGCCGCCCTTGAACCGGCCACGGCAGCTTTCCCTTCAAACTCGCGAACGGCTCGTCGGTGGCCACGGGAAATCCCGCCATGAGCTCGCCCAAGCGCGTGACGAGATCCGCGAGCCGCTGCTCCTCGGCACGCAGCTTCGCGACGGCCGCGTTGGCGTCGCGGATCTCGGCGTCGAGCGAGGCCACGGCGCTCTTGCGCTCGTCGCGCGATTTTTCGAGCGCTGCGAGCTCGCGCGCTTGCGCCGTTTCGAGCGCCGCGAGCTCGCTTTCGACGCGCGAAGTCTCCGCCCCGAGCTCCGCGAGCCGGCTGAGCTCGCCGCCCACGGTGTCGATGCGCGCCGAGCGCGCGCGGTTGTAGTAATCGAAGTAGACGAGCATGCGCCCCAGCGCCGCGGGGTCCTCTTGCGACAGGAGCAACTTGAACAGTTCCTGGCGGCCCGTCATGTAGCTCGAGCGCACTTGCCGTGCCAGCGCGGCCTTCTCGGCCGCGAGCCGCCGGTTGGTGCGCTCGGTCTCCTGGGTGAGCTCGCGGCGTGCGGCTTGCTGCGCCTTGAGCTCGTTGCGCACCTCGGCGAGCTTGCGAGTGGCTGCCGCCGTTTCCACTTCCGCAGCACGCAGTGCGCGAGTGCCCTCGTTGCGCTGCGACGATTCGCGCGCTATGCGCGTCTCGAGAGCCTTGATTTCTTTGCGGACGGTGGCGAGCGCCGCCTCGCTTTCGCGCCGGTCTTGCGCCAGCCCGAGCGACCAACCGAGCACAGCGGTTGCGAGCGCGACGCAGCCTAACCCCGTGAGTCGGCGCCGTCGCGATGGCTCGACGATTTGCATACGGGGCGGCAGTGTAGTCGCATTCGCGCCCGCATTTCACGGCCCCGCGGCCGGCCGAAGCGCGCTGCTATACTGACTCGCGAACGGTAGGACGCTTCTTGAGATGGCCCAACTCGTCGAATTCGCCGGCAACCACGTCTGGCTCGTGGCCGGCCTTTTGGCCGCGTCCGCGGCCGTCATCTTCTACGAGCTGCGCCAGCGCAGCCATGGCACCACGCACGTGTCGGCCGCCGATGCCGTGCGGCTCATCAATAAGGGCGCGCTCGTCATCGACGTGCGCAAGCCCGAGGAATTTCAGGCCGGGCACATCGTGAACGCGCGCAACGTGCCCTTCGAGCGCGTCCAAAAAGACGGCGACGCCGTCGGCAAGCAGAAGAGCAAGATTTTGCTGGCCGTGTGTGCCGACGGCTCGAGCTCGGGCCGCGCCGCGGGCCACCTTCGCAAGTCCGGCTACGAAAACACCTTCAGCTTGAAAGGCGGGCTGGCGGGCTGGCGCGCCGACAACCTGCCGCTGGTGAAGTAGCATGGCGGATGAGCGCATCGTCGTGTATTCGCAGCCGTTCTGCGGCTATTGCTCCGCCGCCAAGCGCCTGCTCACGCAGAAGGGCGCCGCGTTCACGGAGTTCGATGTAATGTTCGACTCCGGCCGCCGCAGCGAGATGCTTGCGCGCAGCGGCGGGCGCAGCACGGTGCCGCAGAT
>CAMPKU010000229.1 GCA_946887385.1 uncultured Gammaproteobacteria bacterium | reverse complement strand
CGCCACGACGCGCTGCAGCCGCGGCACCGTGAGCGCCAGCGCTTCAGTGAAGTCTACCCAGCGGTACTCGTGATGCTCGGGGCGGCCGAGCGCCGGGTTCACTGGCAACATAACGTTCGGATTGCGCGTTCGCGCGACGTAATAGCGAGCGACCTTGCCGCCCGCGTACGGCGCCGTCTCGACGTAGTCCGTGCCCCATGCGAAGTCGAGATCCTTAAGCCCTGTTTCCTCGCGCGTCTCGCGTAATGCAGCGGCGAGCGGTTCTTCGCCCGCCTCGACGAGCCCCTTCGGGAAATCCCAGTTTTTGTAGGCGCGCAGCAGCAGAAACCGCGCCCCCTCGGCCGTCTCGTGCACGACGGCGATACCGGCGGAGCGACGCGGATTCGATCTCGGCATGCAACGAGTGTTGCAGGCTTCGGCGACGCGAGCCACGCGCGCGAGCTGCAAAGCAAAGCCGCGACCGCCGCAGTCCGGCAGTTTCAAGACGCGGGGCGTTACTCCAACGCCAGCCGCGAGCAAGGGTGTGAACGCCCTCTCTACGGAGCGCCGCGGCGGAAGCCGTACTCCAACGTAAAGTACTCGGCGTTTAGATGACCGAGCCGCTCGCGGACTTTCGCGAGCTCTCCGGCCGGCCCGTGAAACTCGAAGCGCGTGATGTCGGCGATCTTCAAGGCCTCCTCGAGCACCGCGCCGATGTTCTCGACGTGCGCGATCAGGCCGTCGGCGTCCTCGTAGCCTTCTCTGCAGTGTGCCTGATCGCCGCTGAAGCTGAAGCCGTAGTAGAGACACTTCGGCTCGGAGCGCGTCTTTTCGACGAACCGCTCACAGAGCTGCTTGAAAGCGTCCATCTTGCCCGAGTGAACCTTGAAGTACGGAACAATCGTGCAGCATTTGTCTTCGGTTGCCATCTCTTTCTCCAGGCCGGCAAAAGGCCCGTTCGGCATGTTAGCCGGAAAGGTGAGAAACGCGTCGTACACGCGCGGGCGTCGCGTCGCTCCTTCTGGCTCGCGATCCCGGGGTTAGTGCTGCGGAGCAGTCGACCGTCACTGCGTTCGTGGTTAGGATCGGTGGCACGACGCCGCGCGGCGCGGGTACCGCGATGGATCACGAGCAGGCATGAAGCACCGATTCGATCGTCGAACGATTCTCCGCGCGGCCGCCGGAACGGTCGGCGCGTGCTGCCTGCCGCGCGCACTGACGAGCCAGCCGTCGGCGGCGTCGCTCGAGGTCACGCGCCTCGGCAACGACCTGTTCGTCGTCAGCGGCGCCGGCTGTAATGTCGTTGTCGCTCGAGGCCTAAGCGGCGGCGCCACGATGGTCGACGGGGGCTTAAAGGAGCGCTCCTCTGAGCTCTTGGCGCTGATCCGCAATGATCTCGCCACCCCCCGCATCGACACGCTCTTCAACACCTGTTGGCACCCCGACCGCACGGGCGCGAACGAGGCGCTCGGCGCCGCGGGCGCGCGAATCATGGCTCACGAGAACACGCGGTTATGGCTCCGCCGCGACGTGACGCGGCCCTGGGACGGCAATCGCACGATCGAACGCTTGCCGCCGCAAGCGTGCCCGAGCTCCACGTTCTACGAGGCCGGCAGCGTGGACGTTAGCGGCCGCGAAGTCGGCTACGGCTATCTGCTGCAAGCGCACACCGACGGCGACATCTACGTCCGCTTCGGAGCAGAGAACGTGCTCGTCACGGGCGCGGCGATCTCGACGACGAGCTGGCCATTGCTCGATTGGTGGACGGGCGGCTGGATCGGCGGGCTCGTCGATGCGTTCGACTTGTTGCTCGGCGTGGCCGACGAGCGCACGCGCATCGTCCCCGGCGATGGCGGCGTGTTGACGCGCGCGGAGCTCGCAGAGCAACGGCAGATGTACGTCACGATCTTCGACCGGCTCGCCAAGCTGTTCTTCGCCGGCGCTGAGCCCGCCGACATGCTGGCGGCCGAGCCGACCCGGGAGTTCGAGGCCCGGCTCGGCGACTCCGAGCTCTTCTTGAGATTGGCGTTTCGCGGCTTCGGCCTGCACTTTGGGCCCGACGCATGACGGCGTCGCGCTAGAATCGAGCCGTACGGTACGGGTTCAGTCGGAGTTAGGGGAGCGCTCTTGAACTGGTCCGGAAAGTCATCTCAAAAGCGAGTTGCGGCGGGCGCCGCAGCCCTCGCCATTGCTGCTGGCGCCGCGTGGTACGGGCTTCAGCACTGGTCTCGGCCCGCCGCGGAACGCGCCGGCGAGCATTGGGGCATGCTCGAGAGCTACTGCGTCGACTGCCACAACTCCGCCGAGCTCACGGCCGGCATCTCCTTCGATGCGATGGATCCGACGGACGTGCCGAACGAGGCCGAGACGTTCGAGCAAGTCGTGCGCAAGCTGCGCGGCGGGCTCATGCCGCCGGCCGGCAACGCGCAACCCGATGCCGCGCGCGTCGCCTCGTTCGTCGGCTGGCTCGAGGACTATCTCGACGAATCGGCCGCGGAACGGCCGAGGGCCGGGCGCGTCGGCTTGCAGCGGTTGAACCGCCGCGAATACGCGAACGCCGTCCGGGATCTGCTCGGCGTCGAGATCGACCCCGCTGCGTTCTTGCCGCAAGACGACGCGAGCGAAGGCTTCGACAACAACGCCGGCACGCTGACGGCGTCGCCGTTGTTCGTGAGCCAGTTCGTCGAAGCGGCGCGCCTCGTCGCGAACCTCGCCGTCGGAGTCGATAACGCCACGCTCGGCAGCGAGGTTTACTCGGGCAGCGGTAGAAGGCCGCGCGGCACGCGGTTAGGAAGCCCCTACGAGGCCTCCGCATTGCCGCTCGGCGCGCGCGACGGCGTCGTGGTGACGCACGCCTTCCCGGTCACCGGTGAGTACGCGGTGTCGATCGAAGACTTGGTCAAGACGATCAGCACGGTCGGCGTTCAGTACTTAAACCGCATCGTCGTCACGCTCGACGGCAAGATCGTCTACGAGACCCGCATCGGCGGCGACGACGACTTGCGCACGATCGATCAGCGCCAGACCGCGGGCGTCGACGAGATCAACAGTCGGCTCAAGGACATCCACTTCAACGTCGAGGCCGGCCAGCACGAAGTGGCCGTGCTGTTCGCGCGCCGCACGCACGCCGAGTCCGAGGATCTCGTGGCGCCGTACCAGGACGGTGTCGGCGCGAGCGCGCGCATGCAAGTACTGCGCGCCGGCGGCTTCGAGATCAGAGGGCCGTTCGCGATCGACACGGCACTGAACACGACGAGCCGCAAGCGCGTCTTCAGCTGTTACCCCGAGACCGTGCAGGAACAGGACGCGTGCGCGCGCGAGATCGTCGGTACGCTCGCGACGCGCGCGTATCGACGCCCGCTGACTGCGAGCGAGATGGACGAACGCCTCGCGTACTATCACGACGCGAAGCAGGACGGCTTCGAGAACGGCATCCGCATGGCGCTCGTCGGCATCCTCGCGAGCCCGCACTTCCTGTTCCGAACCGACGACGCCGCGGCGGACGTGCAAGTCGCTGCCGCTTCCTCGCAACCGGCGCCGGCTGCCGAGCCGCTCCGCCGGCGGAGCGACGTGGAGCTCGCCTCGAAGCTCGCGTTCTTCCTCTGGAGCAGCTTGCCCGACGAAGAGCTGCTCGCAGCAGCGCAGGCGGGAAGGCTGTCCGACCCCAAGGTGCTCGAGCTTGAGGTGCGCCGCATGCTCGGCGACGCGCGCGCAGAAACGCTGGCGGCCGATTTCGCGTATCAGTGGCTGCACTTGAACCGCATGGACGCGATCCGGCCGGATCCTGCCAAATTTCCGCAGACGGCGGGGCGGCTCGATCCGCGGCCGGATTTCCTGCGGGAAATCTCGCTGTTCGTCGACAGTATTTTCCGCGAGGACTCGAGCGTGCTGGATCTGCTGCGCGCGCAGCACACGTTCGTCAACGAGACGCTCGCGTGGCGCTACGGGATCGACGGCATCCGGGGCAATCACTTCCGCCGCGTCGAGCTCGAGGACTCGGCGCGCTGGGGGCTGCTCGGCAAGGGCGCGTTGCTGCTGGCGTCGTCGTATCCGAATCGCACGTCGCCGGTTCTGCGCGGCGAGTACGTGATGCGCAACATCATCGGCGTTCCTCCGGCACCGCCGCCGCCCGAGGTCGAGACCGACCTCGACAACATCGCCCCCGAGGAAAGCCTGACGGTCCGCGAGCGGCTGGCGCGTCACCGCGAGAGCCCGAGCTGCAACGGCTGTCACGGCGTCATGGACCCGCTCGGGTTCGCGCTCGAGAACTTCGACGTCGACGGCACGTGGCGCGACGTCGATCGCGAGACCGGCAAGCCGATCGACGCCTCCGGAACGCTGCCGGACGGCTTAAAGATCGGGGGGCCGCAAGAGCTGCGCGCCGCGTTGCTCGAGCGCCCCGAGCAGTTCGTGCAGACGTTCGTCGAGAAGCTCATGGCGTACTCGCTCGGGCGCTCGGTCGAGTGGTACGACATGCCGGCCGTTCGGCAAATCGTTCGCGAAAGCGCCGAGGACGACTATGCATTTTCCGCGATCGTGCTCGGCATCGTGCAGAGCGTGCCGTTCACGACGCGCGACGCGAGTGCCGGCGAGCCTGCCGAGCTCGCCGCGCGCGGCCGTGACTGAAGGAGAAGGAGGCGCCGTGGCGGTATTGACGAAGAAGCACCTTTCGCGACGCGCGGTGCTGCGCGGCGGCGCCGCATCGATCGCGCTGCCGCTGCTCGATGCCATGATCCCGGCAGGGGTTGCCCTGGCGCAAACGGCCGTCAAGCCGCGCCAGCGCATGGGGTTCTTCTACTTCCCGCACGGCGCGTTTACGGGTAAGTGGACCGACATCAACGCGTGGACGCCGGCAGGCGAGGGCCGCAACTTCGAGATCTCGCAGGTGCTGAAACCCTTAGAGCCGTTCCGCGATCGCATGACCGTGATCACGGGTTTGCGCAATCGCGGCCAGGAGGATCGCGCCGGCGGCGTGCACAAGTCGTCCGAGCAGGCGTGGCTCAAAGGCGTCGAGGTCCGCGAGGGGCCGAACGCCGGCATGTCGATCGACCAGATCGCGGCGCGCGAGATCGGCAAAGACACGTCGTTCGCGAGCCTCGAGCTCGCGACCGAGCCGGACTTGTACGTCGGCGGGCACTCGTTTCGCGTACCGAACCAAGTGCTGCCGATGGAGTACAACCCGCGCAAGCTATTCGACCGGTTGTTCGGTCCCGGCGATTCGCTGCGCGAGCGCGCCGCGATTCTCGAGAGCACCGGCAGCGTGCTCGATCGAATTCAAGAGGAAGCGGCGCGCTTCACGCAGTCGCTCGGCGCCGCGGATCGCGGCCGCATGGACGACTACCTGACCTCGGTGCGCGACGTCGAGCGGCAGATTGAGAACATGGTTGCGAAGGACTTCACGGGCGTCGCCGTGCCGGATGCGCCGGTCGGCATTCCGGCCGAGGTCGACGAGCAGATCAACATCATGTTCGATTTGCTCGCGCTGGCGTATCAGGCGGATCTCACGCGCGTGGCGACGCTACGGATCGCCGCCGAGCAAACGGTGCGAACCTACACGAATCTCGGCATCTCCGACGCATTCCATCCGATCTCGCACCACGGGCATCGTCACGAGAATTACGCGAAGCTGATCAAGATTCAGACGTATCACAGCCAGGTCGTCAGCCGCTTCCTCGCGAAGCTCGACGGCTTCGAGGAAGCCGACGGCTCCACCGTGCTCGACAACTCCGTGATGCTCTACGGCAGCGGCATGAGCGACAGCGATCTGCACAACTCGAGCCCGTTGCCGCTCGCGGTGTTCGGGCGCGCCGGCGGCCGCATCAAGGGCGATCAGCACCTCGTCTATACCGAGGAGACGCCGTACAACAATTTCCTGTTGACGCTGCTCGAGCGCGCCGGCGTGCCGGCCGAGTCGGTCGGCAACAGCACGGGCGATCTGGTAGAGGTCTAGCGATGAGACGCACGGCCGCCGTGGTAGCTGTAGTGCTGGTGCTCGGCGCCGGCGACGCTTGCGCACAAGCGCTGCTCGATGCCGTGCGTGCGCGCAACGACCAAGAGGTCAGCCGTCTCCTCGCTGCGCGCGTGGACGTGAACGAAGCCGATCCGCTCGGCACCACGGCGCTGATGTGGGCGGCGCGCTACGGCGATGCGGCGCTCGTCAAGCGGCTGATCGAAGCGGGCGCAAATCTCAAGGCCGAGAACGTGTTCGGCGTCACGCCGATGTCGGAAGCGGCGCTGATCGGCTCGGCGCCCGTGATCCGCGAGCTCTTGGCGGCGGGCGTGGATGCCGACTCGCCGAACCCCTAAGGCGAGACGGCGCTGATGCTCGTCGTGATTACGGGGCAACTCGACGCGGCCGAGCTGCTGATCGAGGCCGGTGCCGACGTCGACGCGAAAGAGCGGTGGGCGGGCCAGACGGCGCTGATGTGGGCCGGCGCGCAACTGCAGCCCGAGATGGTGGAGCTATTGCTCTCGCACGGCGCAGACCCCAACGCGCGCTCGGCCGTGCGCGAATGGACGCGCAAGGTGAGCAGCGAGCCGCGGCCCAAGGAGCTCGCGCAAGGCGGCCTCACGCCGCTAATGTTCGCCGCGCGCGCCGGCTGCATCGAGTGCGCCGAGCTGCTGCTCGCGGCCGGCGCCGACATCGATATGACCGATCCCTACGGCGTCACGCCGCTGGTCGTGGCCGCGCTGAATCTGCAGAACGATTTCGCCGCGTTCTTGGTCGAGAAGGGCGCGGACATCGATCAGTGGGACCTGT
>CAMPKU010000228.1 GCA_946887385.1 uncultured Gammaproteobacteria bacterium | reverse complement strand
GGGTGCACCGTGACGGCCTTGCCGTCTTGCCACTGCACGACCAGCAAGCTCGCATCGACGCGGCGGCCGCGCTCGTCGAAACGCACGCGGCCGCCCGTGAAGTACTGGGCCGGCCCCTCGGTGGTGTCGAGCCGGTGCAGCGCCTCACCGAGCGCGCGCCGATCGCGCTCGCCGGCGAGCTCCAGGCCCGCGGCGAGAATTTGGATGTGGCCGTACGCGCAGAGCACGTGCTGCACGAGCCACGGCTCGCCGGTGCGCGCGTTGAGCTCGGCCGCGAGCGCCTCTTGGCCTTTCACGCCCCAGTTGGCGACCACCGTCATGATGCCCTCGAGCTGCTCGGCCGGCACGTTCGCGAGCACGTCGGGGTCGCCCATGGCGGCGCCGTTCGACACGGTGGGCAAACGGCCGCGCCCAAGACCGAACTCATTGAGCTTCTGCACGAGCAGCGCCGTGTCGGAGATCGCCGTGGGCATCAGAAACAAAAAGTCCGGGCGCGTGGCGCGTACGCGCTGAATGAGAGGTGTGGCATTCGCGAGCGGCGGCGTGAAGGTTTCATCCACGACGATGGGTAACCCCAGTTTCTCGAGCAGGCCGCTCTCCTTCATCGGCTTTACGAACGCGACGGAAGCCGCGGTGCTGTCCATGACGATGCCGACGCGCGTCGGGCGCTTCGCGCCTTGGCTTGCCGCGAGGTCGAGCAACACGGGCATCGACTCCTCGGCCAAGCGCACGCCGTCCGCCGAGCTCTGGAAGATGTATTTGAAGCCGCGGCTCGTCAGCAGATCGGAATACGAAAGCGTGAGCAACGGCAACTCGGCGCGCTCGGTGACCTCGGAAACGGCCAACGTGAACGAGCTCAAGTACGCGCCCGTGGCACCGACGAGATCCGGGTGCTCGGCAACCATGCGCTGCGCCGCATTCTTCGAGCGTTCGACGCTGTCGCCCGTGTCGAACACCACGAGCTCGAGCGGTGCGCCGCCGAGCGACTTGATGCCGCCATCGCGGTTGATGTGTTCCACGGCCACTCGCGCCGCGATCTCCATGACGCGGCCTTGCTTGGCCCACGGCCCCGAGAGCGGCACGATGGCGGCGATTTTGACGGGGGCGGGCGCTGGCGCTTGCGCCTGCACGCTTGCGCCGAAGAGAGCGCCAGCCGCGATGCCGGCCAGCCACGAGACGGCGGAAACTCTCATCGATCCCCCAATGTGATTCGCGTCGAGTCAAGGGCCATCATACGGGCTCGACGCAGGGCGGCAAACCGCGAGGACGTTTCTTCAGCTAGCGAACGGCCACGGCCGCCTTCGGCACGAACCCGCTCTCGCACGCGTTGCACGGCGACACGTAGTAATACTCGCCGCCTTCGAGCGTGCCGAGGATCGCCACGTCGGTGCCCATGTCGTAGCGGCCGACTTCGGGCGCGCCGGCCGCGGGTGCCGCGCTCACGGTAGTGGCCGCCACGAGCGAGTAGAGGCCGTGGATCGAGCCTGCGACGTCGACGCGCGCGCCGCGCACCTCGACGCGCGTGGCGTCGTAGGCTGTGCCGAGCCATTCGTATATCCAGCGCTCGGTGCAATCTTGCGGCGCGCAGACCTCGAGCGTGCGGTACCCGTCGCGAGCAGCCCGGGGCGCAAGCGTCACTTCCTCGGGCACCGTTGCCGAGAGTTGGCCGATGACCGCCCACTCGCCGTCGCGCAGCTCATACAGCGCTTTTGGGCAGCCGAGGCTGCCGCACGAGAACACGCTCCACGCGTCCTCGCAGCTCGCGTTGCCTTCGAGGTCGAACGCGAGCTCGTCGCGCCCGTCGTCGTTCACGTCCATGGCGAACACCAAGCCTTGATCGGCGCCTGCGAGCTTGCCACCGGCTTCGCGGCAGATCGTTTCCGCGAGTACGAGGGCCGCGCGCAGCGCGCCGGGACAGCGCAACGGATCGGCTGCCGTGCGGCCCGCGAGAGAAGCCACACAATGCGCAGGCGACACGCTCGTCAGGAGCGTAGCCTGCACCGGTTGCGCGTTGCCGTCGCAGGCCGTGGCCGCGGCGCACACAAGCAGGGCGGGAAGCAAAGGGCGTTGCAGCATCGTGAGTCTCCTGCTCGGCTCGAGCGGCTACTACATCCCAAGGTAAGCGCGCCGAATCCGATCGTCGTTCTTCAGCGTGTCGTGCGTGCCTTCGAGGATCACGCGGCCGTTCTCGAGCACGTATGCGCGGTCCGCGAAATGAAGCGCTTCGGCTACGCGCTGCTCGACGAGCAACACACTCAACTTGGCGTCGCGGTGAATCGAGACGATGCGCTCGAAGATCTCGTCGGCGATCGCGGGAGACAAACCCATCGACGGCTCGTCGAGCATCAAAAGCTTCGGCTCCGAAGCCAGGCCGCGGGAGATCGCGAGCATCTGCTGCTCGCCGCCGGACAAGGTGCCCGCGAGCTGGCGGCTGCGCTCCGCGAGCCGCGGGAACCACGCGTACACGCGCTCCAGCGTGCGCGGCCAGGCCGCTCGGCCGGCGGCCGTGTAGGCGCCCATCTCGAGGTTCTCGCGCACGCTGAGGGAAGGAAAAACCTGCCGGCCCTCGGGCACGTGGGCGATGCCGAGATGCGCGCGGCGCGCGGCCGGCAGCGCGAGCAAATCGACGCTACCGAAGCGGATCGTGCCGACCGTGGCCGGCACCAACCCCGAAATCGTGTTGAAGAGGGTGGTTTTGCCGGCGCCGTTCGGTCCCACGACCGAGACGAATTCGCCGTCGCCCACGCGCAGGCGCACGCCGTGCAGCACCGGCACGCTGCCGTAACCGACTTCCAGCGATTCGATCTCGAGCACTTGCGGCCCTTTTTCTTTGCATTCTAGCCGAGCCCGTCTGCGGCCCGCACGGTCGAAGCCAACTGCGGCGTCGCCGCGCACAGCCTGCATTGCAGACGCCGGCGATTCCCAACACCATGGCGGAAGGCAGGAGGAGGCAGTGCGATGCGTCGAGCCCGCATGCTGATGGGGGCGTTCTCGATCACCATGGCGGTCGCGTGCACCGAGCCGCCCGCAGAACGCGTCTCGCTCGTCGCGGCGCAGGTACCGTCCGGCGCCGGATGGACGGGTCTCACCGAGCCCGACGAGGTCATCGAGGCGCGCCGGCTGCTGATGCTCGAGCTCGAGCGCCTGATGCGGCCCATCGACGCCTTCGTCACGGGCGAATCGATCGATGCCGCGGCGCTACGCGAAGACGCGACGGCGATCGAGGCGATGCTGCTGGCTTTTCCGCACCTGTTCCCGCCCACCACGGATCGCTACGACGCGACGGTACTCGACCCGCCGACGATTGCGCTGCCGGCGATCTGGCAGAGCTTCGATACGTTCTTGGCGCAAGCCGAAGTGGCCGAGATGGCGGCGGCGGCGCTCATCGCAGCCGAGGACGAGGCGTCGCTGCGCGAGGCCGGTATGCGTTTGCGCGCGGCGTGCGACGGCTGTCACGCGGCCTTCACGAAGCCGTACACGCCGCCCGTCGTCACGGAGGAGGATTTGAACTTCGACTTCGAGTCCGTGTTGCCGCAGGAGTAACGGTCAGCTCGCGGCGAGCCACTTCTTGCCGAGATAGGCTTCGATGACCTTCGGATCCTTCGTAACGGCGTCTGGCGTGCCCGAAGCGAGCACGGCCCCGTGATCGAGCACCACGAACCGGTCGACGAGCTGCACCATGGCCTGCATCGTGTGCTCGATGATGACGATCGTGAGGCCCACGCCGCGGAGCCGGCCGATGATGCTCATCACTTCGGCGGTCTCGGGGCTCGTAAGGCCGGCGAAGATCTCGTCGAGCAGCAGCACGCTCGGCCGCGACGCGAGCGCGCGCGCGAGCTCCATGAGCCGAAGCTGCCTGTTGCTGATGTTGCCGGCGGTGAGATGCGCGTCGCGCGTGAGACCGACGGCTTCGATGGCGCGGCTCGCGAGCTCGCGCGCCTCGGCGTCGCTTTGCGTGCGCACATACGCGCCAACCACGACGTTGTCGGCAATCGACATGCGGCGAAACGGCTTCACCACTTGAAACGTGCGGCCAACGCCGCGCCGGCAGATCTCGCTGGCGCGCCGGCCGACGACATTGGTGCCTTCGATCAGCACTTCGCCCTTGTCGGGCCCGATGAATCCGTTCAGTAGATTGAAGAACGTGGTCTTGCCGGCGCCGTTGGGGCCGATGATGCCCAGGATCTCGCCGCGTTTGACGTCCAGCGACACGTCGTTCACGGCTTGCAGCCCGCCGAACGATTTCGACAGGTTGCGAACTTCGATCACGTGCTGCGCCATGGGCTTTGGATCGCTGCGCGCGAACACTGCGGCCGCAGCGCCTGCCGTGTCGGCGCCGCTCGCAGCGGCAGTCGCGGGCTCCGACAGCTGCGGCGGCCGGCGAAGCCCGAGATAGTCGCGTACGCGCCAGAAAATCCCGTCCGGCGCCAGCGTGATCACGGCAATGATCGCCACGCCGTACACCACGCCCTGAATGCCCGGCAACACGCCGGCGAGCTCGGCGTCGAGCAGCGCGGAGAGCGGCACGAGCACCACGGCGCCGATGATCGGTCCCCACACCGTGCCCACGCCGCCGAACATTGCGACGATCAGCGCTTGCGCGGAGACCAGCATGCCGAACGCCGATTGCGGCGTGACCACGAGCTGCACGACGGCATAGAAGCCGCCGATCGCGCTGGCGATGGCGCCCGACAGCGCGATGGCCGCGAGCTTCCACTTGAGTGTGGCGATGCCGGCGGCTTCGGCGGCGATCTCGTCTTGCTTGATGGCGGTGAGCGACATGCCGAACCGCGTTTGCTCGATGCGGCGCGTGAGCGCCATCGTGCCGAGCGTCAATAGCAACGCGATCCAGACGAAGACGCGATAGTCGTCGTGGAATTGCATGTACGCGGCCTCGGCGTCGGTGCGGCGCGGGATCGTGGCTTCCTGATAGCCGAGCCACTCGAACACGTAGAGCAGCGCCAACGGATACGCGAGCATCGCGAGCGCGAAGTAGTGGCCGCGCAGCCGAAACGTGGGCCAGCCGACGATGAGCCCGGCCACTCCGCCGAGCGCGCCCGCAATGGGGATGCCGAGCCACGGCGTGAGGTTCCACTCGATCTGCGCGATGACGACGAAATAGGCGCCGAGCCCGAAGAACGCCGCGTGGCCGAACGAGATGAGCCCGCTGTAGCCCGACAGCAGATTCCACGCGAGGCCCATCACGGCCCACACCAGCACCATCGTCATGATGAGCTGGTAATAAGAGTTCTCTATGAACAGAGCGAGCAGGCCGTACGCGGCGCCGAACGCAAGAATCGACGGCCAGTGGCGCTGCGGCGGGCTGTTCGGCATGCGCTAGGCTCGACGGGTCGCGGTGCCGAACAAGCCGTCCGGCTTCAGCAAAATGATCAGCAGAAACACCACGAAGATGGCGGTGTTCTGGAGTTGATTCGGCAGAAACAGGGCCGAAAGCTGCTGCACCAGGCCGATCGTGAGGCCGCCGAAGAATGCGCCGCGCAAGCTGCCCAAGCCGCCGAGCACGACGCCCGCGTACATGACGATGACATATTCGAGGCCCACGTACGGTTGGAACGGATAGCTCGAAGCCAGCAGGCCGCCGCCGATAGCCGTGACGCCCACGCCGAAGCCGAACGCGAGCCGGTAGGCGCGGTCCACGTCGATTCCCATGTAGATGGCGGCGCGCGGATTGTCCGCGGCCGCGCGCAGCGACCGGCCGAGCCGCGAGCGGCCCATCAGCAGCGAAAATCCCACGATAACGGCGATCGCGATGACCGCTGCGACGGCCTGCCCTTGGTTGATGAAGAGCAACACGTCCTCGCCCCACAACGGGCCGACGATCCATGGGCTCGATGACAACGGCGTCGAGATCGACACGGGTGCGGAGCCGAACACGACGAGGCCGCCGTTCGAAAGAACCAGCGAGATGCCGAGCGTGAGAATCAGCTGCGCGTAATGACCTTCGCCCTGCAGCGCAACGCTGCCGACGCCCGTTACGCGGCTCACGAGCAGTTTGTGCAGCACGACTCCGACGATGAAGATGGCGGGCCCCGCGAGCACGGCGGCCACGAACGGCGCCACGACGTCGCCGAACGCCGCGGCCAAGCCGAGCGCGCCGAAGGCGTAAAGCGCGAAGTACATGCCGAGCATCATGAATTCGCCCTGCGCGAAGTTGATGACGCGCATGACGCCGAAAATCACCGATAGCCCCACGCACATGAGGCCGTAGATGACGCCCGTCAGCAGCCCGGCTGACAGTAGTTGCAGAAAATTTTCGACGTGCTGCGCGGCCGTCACGTCAGCTCTTCCGCACGAGCCGGCCGAGCTCGCGTGCGTCGGTGCACGCTTCGAACGTGCCGATCAGTGCATCGAGCTCGCGCGCGCGGTCGCTGCCCAGGCATTCGCCGGCAGCCGAGAAGAAGCGTTCGTGCACGCCGTCGGAATCCGTGGCCTCGAGGTTGTCTGCGCTCTGCTCGAGCGTGGCGCCGCCGCGCGTGCGGACGACGACGGCAGCGCCTTGCTTGGCGGGAAACGCGCTCGTGTAGGCGGCGTCGATCTCCACTGTCACGCGCTTGGCGAGCGCCTGCACTGCGGGATTTTGCTGCGGCACGTAGTTGCGCTCCGCGAAATCGGCGTGAACGAGGGCGGCCGCCACGTTGTAGTGAATGCTCATCTTTGCTTGCAGGATGTGCTCGAACGGGCCGCTCACGTCGCAGCCGGGATAGAGCGCCGCAGCTTGCGTGACGCGCACCGTTACGC
>CAMPKU010000227.1 GCA_946887385.1 uncultured Gammaproteobacteria bacterium | reverse complement strand
GGCTGCAACGCCTCGGCCACGTTGCGTTGCGCGTCCGTGTCGTCGATCCGCAGCAAGAACTGGCCGCCGCGCTGGCGCGCGAACAGCCAGTTGAACAGAGCCGTGCGCACGCCGCCGATGTGCAAGTAGCCCGTAGGGCTCGGGGCGAATCGTGTGCGTACCGTCATGCCGCTCTCTGCGGGAAATGGGCGCCCAATGTACGGGGTTTCGCCGAAGGAGCCCAGCCGGCGCCGGACGGAGACAGCGTGCCTGGCAAACGAATGGCCGGGCGCGGCCGCAGTTACACTTTAGGGCCACGACCGCGGCCCTATTCGAAGCACAATCGTTGAGCAGCCTAGCCATCACACCACCGAACCGACGGGCCGGCGCCCGCGCGGCCGCAGCCCTCGTCGCTTGCGCGCTCACGACGGCAGCCGCAGCCGACGTCGAGCTTGCCGGGGTCGAAGGCGCCGTGGCTGAGAACGTGCTGGCGTACCTCGAGCTCGACACCGAGCCGTGCGATGCGCCGCGCTGGCGCGTGGAGCAGGAGTACCGCGGCGCGGCGGGGCGCATTCGCGAGGCATTACAGGCGTTCGGCTATTACGAGCCCGGCATCACGGCTGCACTGACGTTCGACGAAGCGTGCTGGCACGCACGCTTCGAGGTGCTGCTCGGCGAGCCGGTGCGCATCCGCACGCTCGACGTCGCGCTCGAAGGCGAAGCGGAGACCGATCCGCCGTTCGCGGCCGCGCTCGCCGAAGCTGGGCTCGCGACCGGCGCCGTGCTGGATCACGGCGCGTACGAGCGGCTCAAGCGCCGTTGGACCGATCTCGCACGCGAGCGCGGCTACGCCGAGGCCGAGCTCACCGTCAACCGCATCGACGTGTATCCGGAGGAGCGCGTCGCCGATATCGCGCTCAGGCTCGACTCCGGCCCGCGCTACGCATTCGGCCGCACCGAGCTCGAGCAAGAGGTGCTGACGGAGCAACTCGCCGCATCGTATGTGACGTTTGGTGAAGGCGAGCCGTACGACGCGCGCCGGCTCGTGGACGTGTATGCGGCGCTGGCCGACAGCGGCTATTTCCGCACCATCGACGTGCGGCCGCTGCCGGCCGATGCGGCAACCCGCACGATCCCGATCGTGGTTGCGCTCAGCAGCGCGGCGCGAATGCAGCGCTCTTACGGTATCGGCTTCTCGACCGACACCGGCCCTCGCTTGCGGTTCGGCCGCAATAACCGCCGGTTCAACGAGCGCGGCCACCAGTTCGGCATCAACGCGCAGCTCTCACCGGTGGTTTCGGAGCTCACAGCCAACTACCGCATGCCGATGCAAGCGTCGCGCTCCGAGTGGTTGAGCTTCGATGCCGGCGTCGAGCGCGAGAACACCGAGACAGCCGAAAGCGAGCGCCTCGAGCTTGGCGCACGCCGCGTGCACGAGCGCCGCGGCGACTGGACGCGCACGGAGATCTTGAGCTTGCGCGTGGAAGACTTTTCCGTCGCGGATCAAGAGAGCCGCGCGCGGCTCTTGATGCCGGGCGTGGACTGGACGCGTCTTCGCGCCGACAACGAGATCCGCCCCACGCAGGGCTCAAGGCTCTCGCTCGAGCTGCGCGGGGCCCACGACACAGTGGTTTCGGACACCACGTTCGTGCAGGCGATCGCCAACGGCAAATGGATCTGGTCGACGCCGCGCGGCCAGCGCTTCCTCGTGCGCGGCCAGTTCGGCGCCACGGCGGAACGCGAGTTCGAGGAGCTGCCGGCGTCCGTGCGCTTTTTTGCCGGCGGCGACAGCAGCGTGCGCGGCTATGACTTCGAAGCGCTGGGCCCCGTAGACGCCGACGGCAAAGTCATCGGCGGCTCGTCGCTCGCAACGGCGAGCTTCGAGTTCGAGCAACCGCTCAAGGCCCGCTGGTCGCTCGCGTTCTTCGTCGATTCCGGCAACGCGTTCGAAGGCTCGCGAATCGACGCGAAGACGGGTGCCGGCATCGGCGGCCGGTGGCAGTCGCCGCTCGGGCCGATACGACTCGATCTCGCACGCACCATGGACGCCGCCGGCGACTGGCGTCTGCACGTGAGCTTGGGGCCGGACCTGTGAGGCGCCGTACGCGCGCTCTGTTCGCCGTTCTCGCCGTCGTGCTCGTGCTGGCGACGGGGGCCGCTGCGACGGTCTATTGGGCCATCGCAACGGAACCCGGCACCGCCTGGCTCGTGCGGCGTCTGCTCGCCGGCGCGCCGGAGGTGTCCGTGGCGCAAATCCGCGGCTCGTTGTGGGGCGGCGTGCAGCTCGGAGACGTGCGGCTGCGCACGGCGCGCGATGAGCTCGACATCGAATCGCTCGCGCTTACGTGGAACGGCCCGGCGCTACTCTCGGGCACGCTCTCGTTCGAGCGCGCCGCGGCCTCGCGCGCGGCGTATCGCCGGCTGGCAAGCGACGCGCCCGCGGGCCACGGTCCGCCCGAGCTACCGTGGCCTCTGCGGCTCGAGCAAGCCAGGGTGGGTACGCTGACTGTGACGATCGCGGAGCGAACGGTGCTGCTCACGGAAACGCGCTTCGCGGCAACCTATGGCAGCCGGCGTCTTGCGCTCGAAGCGCTCACCACCACGTGGGAAACCGCCACGATCGCGGCGGACGCGAGTTTCGAGCTGCGCGACGCGATCGAGATGGACGTGGCCGGCGAATGGTCGGCCCCCCTGGCTGGTGCGGCCGCCGCCGGGCGGCTCACGCTGGCCGGCACGTGGCCCGAGCTCAACGTGACGCACGAGGTCACCGCTCCGTTCGCGGCGACGACGACGGGCACCGCCGTGATCCGTGGCCGGCCCACCGTCGACATTGTTACCGAGTGGCGCGAGCTCGCCTGGCCGGGGGTCGAAGGCATCGCGAGCGCAGGCGGCCGGCTCGCTCTCTTAGGATCGCTCGACGAATATCGCTTCACCGGCAGCGGGACAGTCGAAGCCGCCGGTCGTGCAGCGGCCTTCACCGCGGAAGGCACGGGCGCCGCGCTCGAGCTCGCGATCGCAGAGCTCGTGCTTACGCCGCAGGGGCCGGCGGCCGGCGGCTCGCTCGCTGCGAGCGGTACCGCGAGCTTGCAGAACCGCACGGCGGACGTCGCGCTCACGGCGAGCGATCTCGATCCGGCCTTCGTTGTCGCCGCGTGGCCCGGGCGGCTCACCGGCACGGCGCAGCTGCGCGCCGGGCTCGTTCCAGAGCCGACCGGAACGCTCGACTCGATCGATCTTCGCGGCGAGTTGCGCGGCTATCCCGTTGCGCTGCGCGGCGCAGCGGCACTCACGGGCCGTAACGCCGTGCGGCTCGACTCGCTGCGGCTCGACTCGGGTGCCAACTATGCCGTCGTGACGGGCGCGCTCGACGGCACGTCGCTCGATGTGGCCGTCGACGCGGAGCTCGAGCAGCTCGATCTCCTCGTCCCCGATGTGGGCGGCTCGTTGGCGGCCGACGTCGCGATCCGCGGCACGTGGGAGCAGCCGCGCGGCAGCGGCCGCATCGCCCTGCGCGACGTGGCGTTCGCGGGCGTGAAAGCCGAGCGCATCGACGTGAACGGGGAAGCCGGGCTTGCGCCCGACGCCGCGATTGCGCTGACCGTGGCAGCCGCAGGTATCGCGCGCGGTGCAGTGCGCATCGCGGAGCTGCGCGCCGTTGCCGAAGGCACCACGGGCGCCCATACCGCGCGCGTCGAGGCGGGCGTCGAAGACTTGCGCGCGACGGTAGCGGCCACGGGCGGCATCGACGCCGGCGCCTGGCGAGGCACTCTCGACCGCATCGATGTGAGCGAGCCGCGCTTCGGCCCATGGGGCCTCGACGCCCCGGCCGCGTTTGCCGTGGGCGCAGGGTTCGTGACGCTCGCCAATAGCTGCTTGCTGCACACGTCGCAAGCGCGCTGGTGCACGCAGCTCGACGTGCGCGGCCGACCCGAGGACCTGCTCGTCGTCTCGGGGCAGAACTTCGACCTTGCGATCTTCGAGCCGTTGTTGCCGCCGGCGCTCGACCTCGAAGGCGTCTATCAGCTGTCCGGCGCATTGCTCGACGTGATGGGCGAACCGCGCGGAGCGATCGCGCTCAACAGCAACACCACGCGTGCCCGCATCGCCTTCGGCGATGACCAGCAGTTCGTGGCCGACTTCGACCGCGTGCAAGCCGGCATGACGTTGACGGGCGGCAAGCTCGAGATCACGGGCGCCGTGCGCACGACCACGGGCGGCAGGGCCGAAGTCGTCGCCGCGATCGCCGACGCGCGGCAGCGCGATTCGGCCATCGACGGCAGGTTGCACGTCGAATGGTCCGACCTCGCGTTCCTCACGCTGCTGTCGCCGCAGCTCGGCGAAGTCGCCGGCATCCTCGGCGCGGATCTCGACGTAGGCGGCACGGTGGCGGAGCCGACCGTCGACGGCCGCGCAACGATCGCGGATGGCCGCGTCGTGGTCCCGCAGTGGGGGCTCGTGGTCGACCGCATCGAAGCCACGGCGTCGAGCGGCGACGGCCGTGTGCTCGACATCGACGTGACCGGTTACGCGGGTGACGGCGCGCTTACATTGGCGGGCACCACACAGCTCGATCCCGACGCGGGATGGCCGACGCAGCTCACGCTCCGCGGCGACGCCGTTCGCGTCGTGCAGCGCGTGGACGCCGAAATCTTTGCCACGCCCGATCTCGCCATCGAGGTGGTGCTGCCCGCGATCACCGTGACGGGCAGCGTGTTGGTGCCGCGCGCGTCGCTGACGCTCGATGCGTTGCCTGCGCAAGCCGTCACGCCGTCGCCGGATGCGGTGGTGCATGGCGGCGGCCAGGCGCCGCGCGAGCGGCCGCTGGAGCTTCGCTCGTCGGTTCAACTCACGCTCGGCGACGACGTGCGCTACACGGGCTTGAATCTCGACACCACGGTGGCTGGGGAGCTGCGTCTCACCACGGAGCCCAACCGATCGGCGAATGCGACGGGCACGCTGCGGCTCGCGGGCAGCTACGACGCCTACGGCCAGCGCCTCGAGCTCGAGCGCGGGCAACTGTTGTTCAGCGGCCCGCTCGACGATCCCGGGCTCGACGTGCGCGCAGTGCGCAACATCGAGCAAACGCAAGTCGGCATCGAGCTAACGGGCACGGTGAAGGCGCCGCGAACGCGCATTTTCTCGCAACCGGCGATGAGCGAAGCGGACGCGCTGTCGTATCTTTTGTTCGGGCGGCCGGCGAGCGGCAGCGACCCCAATCTCGCCACCGAAGACAGCTCCGCGCTGCAAGCGGCCGCACTGTCGCTCGGGCTACAACAAGCGTTGCCCGTCGTGCAGCGCATCGGCGATACGCTCGGGCTCGACGAGCTCACCGTGCAGTCCACAACCACGGACGCCGGTGCGTTGATGGCCGGCAAGTACTTGAGCCCGAGAGTCTACATCCGCTATAGCTACGGCTTGTTCAATCGCATCGGCGGCTTGCTGCTGCGATTTCGCGTAAATGAGCGCCTGAGCATCGAGACGCGCTCCGGCGATCAGAAGTCGATGGACCTGCTCTACACCGTCGAGAAGGACTAGGTGCGAGCCGCTAGCGGTGCCGCCGGATGGGCTATGCTGGCGCGCCCTCTGAACCATCTTCTGCGAGGATCCCCGTGAACAAACTTTGGCTCGCTGCGTGCGTATTCATCGGCACGTCGTGGTCTGCGGCCGCGATGGACCTGCAACTCGACGGCAAGCAAGCGCTCGTGACGGGCTCGACGTCGGGCATCGGCTATGCGATCGCCGCTGCGCTGCTGCGCGAAGGCGCCGACGTCGTCGTCAACGGGCGTTCGCAGGAAACGGTGGACGCCGCCATCGAGCGCCTCCGCGAAGACACCGGCAAGACGGCGAAAGGCTACGCCGCCGACATGTCGACGGCCGAAGGCACGAACGCGATTCATGCGGCGTTCCCCAATGTGGAGATCCTCGTCAACAACGTCGGCGGCTATGGGCCGCAGGCGTTCGAGCAAAGCACCGACGCCGACTGGTACCGGCTCATCGATTTGAACGTAATGAGCGGCGTGCGGTTGTCGCGACTCTATCTGCCGGGCATGCGCGAGCGCGATTGGGGTCGAATCATCTTCATCTCGAGCGAGAGCGCCTATCACATCCCGCCCGACAGCATTCACTACGGCATGACGAAGGCCGCGCAGATCGCCGTGGCGCGCGGGCTTGCAGAGGCCACCGCCACGACGGGCATCACGGTGAACAGCGTGCTGCCCGGCCCCACACGCACGGGTTTCGCCGACAATTTTCTCCGCCAGCAGGCCGAGCAGGGCCGCGATCCTGCCGTCGCGGAGCGGCAGTTTTTCGACGCGTTCCGGCCCACCTCGCTGATCAAGCGTTTCGCCGATCCCGCCGAGGTGGGTAACTTCGTGGCTTACGTCGCGAGCCCGCTCGCGTCGGCGACCACGGGAGCGGCGCTGCGCGTCGACGGCGGCACAGTCAAGAGCGCGTACTAGAAAACCGGTGCCTTTAGGGCCGCCGGTGCTTTCGAGAACTGCGCACGCCGTGTCATGCTGCGTCGCAGCCAAGACCCGTTAACCCAAGAGGTTCCGCCGATGCCACGCATTTTCTTCGCGACGGCCGTGTTGCTCGTGGCCGCGGCATTGCCATGCCACGGCCAAGCCCAGAAGCGCTTCATGGGCGGCCCCGTCACGCTCGAGGACCAGGGCAGCTTCTTCGTCGGCGGAGTGACGAAAGTTAGCGAATACGCCACGGTGCCGTTCGCGCCGCCGGGTCAGCCCGCCGCGCCGGGATCTGAAACTGCACGTACATCTGCCCGATCGTGATCTGCTGCG
>CAMPKU010000226.1 GCA_946887385.1 uncultured Gammaproteobacteria bacterium | reverse complement strand
CGCCGGCTGGCGGGGGTACCATGCGCGGGCGACGCTCTGTCTTGAAGAGCTCAATCTTCATCGTCTCGTTGCTC
The DNA here is from genome assembly GCA_946887385.1 of uncultured Gammaproteobacteria bacterium. The sequence continues at coordinate 6,705 of CAMPKU010000226.1, read as the reverse complement.
GGATCCTCGACCGCTCTTGCCGAGGGTTGGTACGCCGTTACCTCCGACAACTTCACGCTCTACAGCGACGCGCCCGCGGACGAGACGAAAAAGCTCATCGAGAATTTCGAGCTGTTCAGGCACAGCACTCTGGCCGTGCTTGGATTGCAGGACCAATCCGAGAACCACCGTCTCGTCATCGTGGCCTACGCCCATTCGCGGGACTTCGGCCGCATCGCGCCCCGCAATGCCGCCGGCTTCTACTACGACTCGATTTTTGGGCCGCGGATGCTTCTCCGTGACGTCGGCCGCGATAGGTCGACTCAGCAGACTTTGTTTCACGAGTATGTCCACTACGTGATGAACCAGAGGTCCACGCTTAACTATCCGCGCTGGTATTCGGAAGGTCTTGCCACCGTGCTGATGACGACCGAGATCGACGACTCGATTTTGGTAGGCAATCCTCCGCCCAGCTACGCATTCGGCATCGAGCTCGGCTTTCGGCCAACTGTGCGCGACGTCGTTACCGTGCAAGTCGATGCCGAAGACGGCTTCTACCTCACATCATGGCTGATGGCGCATTACTTTTCCTTGGGCAACCCAACGCGCCGGGAACAGACGACCGATTACTTACGCCGCTACGATGCAGGCGAAGATCCTGTCGCAGCCTTTGAGGCGAGCTACGGCGCCACGCCCACTGCTATGGACGCGGAGGTCGCGGCGTACGCAAGGCGCCGCACGCTCAATGCCCTTCGAGCGCCGCGCCAACAATACACGGGGAGTCTGTCAACGCGAGCGCTGGGTGAGGACGAAGCCTTGCTGCTGCTCGCCGACATTGCAGTCGAAGTCGATGCGCTAGACGCGGCACATCATTATTTCGATGAAGCGAGCAAGGCGGGCGCCGACTCACCGTATCGGTTCAATCTCATGGGGAGGCGAGCGATCGCCTACATTCATGAGAGAAGAGTGAGCGAGGGAGACGAGCTCATACGCCAGCTGCTCGAAGCGGGCAGCGAAGACCCACAAGTGCTCGGCGATATCGCCCATTACGCATTCGACAAGTACGTAGAGATTCAGACTGGGCGGACATCCGGCGCCACAGCGGCCGAGCTCGACCACGCAATCGAGTACGGACTGCGCGCGACGGAGGCGGATCCCGCGAATCTTGAGGCGCATTACTACCTCGGGCTGTCTTACGAAGCGGCGGGCCGATTGCAAAATGCCGCGGATGCTTTGCTCAGCGGCTACGACCTCGGCCCGTCGCCGCGCCTTAACCGCGACTTGGCGCGCGTGCTCATCAAAGGGGGACAGCATGAGCTCGCCTCGTACTTGCTCTCGCGTATGTTGAGCGTGAGCCACGCCGACGAATGGCGAAACGACTTGCGCGCCCTCATCGACGATCTCGAGGACGGGGAAGCGAGCAGCGCCAGCCGAGAGCTATTGGCACCATCGTGGCTCGCGACGTCCGGAGCGGAGTGACAACTAGCCAGGATTTCTCACCGCTCAGTTCGCACCCAACACGCGCTGCAGATCCGGCGAGTAGCGCGCGTGGCACGCCGTGCAGACGTTGTACACCTGCTCACCCGCGGCGAACACACGGTCCACGTCGTGCGCTTCGGCGGCCGCCGCCGCCTCGACGCCGGCGTCGATGAGCGACCGCGAGAACTGCATCCACGCGCCATTGTCGACGGCGCGCGGCGTCATCATCAGCAAGTTGCCCGACTCCGCGATCGCCAACCCCGCGGCCCAAACGCCTTCCCACTCCTCGTCGGTTTGCGGGTTGCGCTCGTGGACGCCCGCCTCGTCCACGGTAACGCTCACGGACTCCCAGTAGATCTCGGCCGCATGCGCGATCACGCTCTCCATGAGCTCGAGCACGGTGGTCACGGGCTTGAACGGCGGCGGCGAAGTTTGCGGTTGATGCGCACACGCGGCGAGCGCACCCGTCGCCATTCCGATCGTGAGCACTCGCACTACGCGCGTCATCGCCGTGTCTTAAACTTCGTGGAAGATGTCGCGATAGCTGATATAGATCGACGCCAGCACCACGGGGCCAAGCAGCAACCAGCCGAGCATCAGCGGAATGAACGCGAGAATACTGAGAAAGAAAATCGCAATGCCCCAGATGAGAAACGGCAGAATGTTCTTCAAGCATGCGAAGAAGCTGGTCTTGAGCGCCGGCACGACGTCGAACTGGGCGAGCACGATGAGCGGACCGGCGAACCACAGCGCCATGTAGAGCGGGATGCTGAGCGCCATCATCACGAGCACGGCCAGCAGCACCGAGGCCATTGCGCTCATCAGCTGCTCCGGGTTCGCGTCGCCGCCGCCGCCGATGAACAGGAAGCCAATCGTCGAGCCGAAGATCGCGAAGACGATCAACATCATCACGATGAAGAACGCCAGAGTGATCGCGCCGACCGTGATCAACTTGCCGGCGTGATTTTGGAATCCCGCAAAAAGATGGCCCACCTCGAGCTTCTCACCACGCCGCACCGCGTCGCAGCCCAAGATGAAGCCGGCGCTGATCACAGGCATCAATAGCGCGCTCAAAACCGACCCTAAGATTGGAATGATGCCGAGCACGATCGCGAGCAACAGCCAAAGCAGGAATACGCCGATGAACGTGCCGCGCTGCTGCCCCGTGAAGGCCCAGGCATCCGCGATCCAGCGCCAGCCGTTGCCGGCGGGCACGCCGCGGCCCTCGGGAATGAAGTCGCCGTCGGGTAACGACGTGGGTGCGTCCTCTACGTGGCTTCGAGGTGCGGCATAGGGATTCTCGGCCATGCTGAATTCTCCCGCGGATGAAGTGACGGAACGGCTAACGATCCCGACCCGCGTCGGGCACGAGCATGCGGATCATGCCGTCTTGGCGCGACGTGAGGAAGATCTCGCCGTCGCGAGTGGCGGAAAGATGCAGGTCGGTGCGCGACAGCGACGTGCCCATCGTGCCCTCGACGAGCTCGCGGAACGACGTATAGATCCGCTGACCCGACGGCCCGCGCACGTAAAGCTGGATTTCCTCGACGGGCGCAACGGTCTCGGGAACGCCGTCGTCCGCCGCCTTCACCTCGGCGAGATCGGCGGCGAACAGCCGCCCGCGATTCACGTCGCCGAAGATCAGCTTGCCGCGCAACGCGTCGATGCGGCCGTGATACGCGAACGCGCCCGTGATGGCCACGCCTTCGTTGTGGTCGTAGACGGCCACGGGATAGATGAACTCGTCGCGACCGCGGCCGCGCAGCACGTCGCCCGGCAGCTCGTAGAGCTGATTCAGCGCGCCGCCGGGACGGCTCATGCCGTTCTCCCAGTAGCCCTCGCGCTTCATCCAGCCATAGTTGCCGCCGTTCACGACGATGTTCACCTCTTCGATGTGATTCATGCCGATGTCGCCGACGTACAGCGTGCCGTCCGTAAGGTCCCACGACAGCCGGTGCGCGTTGCGGAACCCGTAGGCGTAGATTTCGCCGAGCGTGCGCGGATCGCCGTCGGCGTGGAACCTGTTGTCGGCAGGAATCGTGTAGTCGCCGAGCCCTTTCACGCCGCCCGTCTCGCTGGGGCTGCGCGGGTCGATGCGCAAGATCGCGGTAATCACCGAATCGAGGCGCTGCGTGGCGCCCGCGTTGTTCGCGTTCGGCCCGCCGCCGTTGCTGAAGCCGAGATCGCTGCCGCTCGTGTACAGCAAACCGTAGTCCGGCGAGCCCGGGCGCGCCGTGGGATTGAACTCGACGGCGCCGATGGGGTGGCTCGAGAACTGCACCACGTGCGCCACCCGCAAGAGCTCGCGTCGCGTGCCCGCGAAGGTATTGGCTCGAGGATCGTTGGCCCGCCACTCCGTGATCACGTTGTGAAACGTCACGTCGCTCGAGTCGTAGCCGGGCGGTATGAAATCCGGCTTCGCCGGATTACCTTCGGCACGCTCGAGATGCACGCTGTACCACAAGCCGTTGCGCTCGAACTCCGGGTGAAACGCGAAGCCGATGAAGCCGCTTTCGATGCGCGCGTACCACGCAAACGGAAACACCGTTCCCACGTCGGCGTACAGGGACGTGCGTGCGCCGTCGAGGATGTAGAGGAAGCCGCGCGAGTCGTTCGCAAACCGGCGGCCGTCGGGCGCGTCGCGAACGAAGCTCACGCGCGCCCAGCCCGTAGGCCTCACGTCCTGCTCGACGGGGCGGAGCTGGCGCGTCTCCGGCAACCGCGCCACATCGCGCACCTCGACGGCGAGGCCGCGCTTGACGATCGGCGCCGGCAGCGGATTGTCGGTGATCTGGGCGCGAGCGCCGAAAATAGCCGCGACACACAGGGTCGCAACGACCCACGATCTCACCGCCAGCATGATTCCCCCCGAACGCCTTGCGCCCGATTACGGCGTTACGCGTCCGCAAGAATCGCCGCGGTTTGGCGGTAGGTCAAGGTCGGTGCCACGTCGCTCGCTAGTAGCGAGGCGACTCGCTAGTCGAGGGGCGCATCTACAACTGCTCGCCTTCTAGAGTCGAGCGCTCCGCCGTGACGGTGAAACGCTCGCCGTCGCGCACCGGCGTCGCCACCGCGCAATCCAAATCGTGCGTGAAGAACAGCCGCACGCCGCGCGCGAGCTTGTCCTCGAGAAACCGCTGCTTTTCGTCGATCAAGAGCTCGGGATAGCGGTCGTAGCCCATCGTCACCGGCAAGTGCACCCACGGGCACCCCGGGATCAGGTCCGAGCAAAACGCCACGCCGCCGTCGCCGCCGATCTCGGACAGCATGAGCCCCGGCGTGTGCCCGTCGCTGAAGTCGAAGCGCACAGCCGGTCCCAGCATCGTCGAGTACGGCCGATCGACGACCTCGAGCCGGCGGCTGCGCTGCAAGAGCTCGGGCAGCTCCGGGATGTACGAGGCACGGTCGCGCGGATGGGGCGCGCGAGCGCGCTCCCAGGCCGCCTTGCTCACGACGAAACGCGCGCGCGGGAACAAGAGCTCGGGCGGGCGCGACTCGTCGAACGCCGTGAGCAAGCCGCCCGCGTGATCGAAGTGCAGATGGCTCAAGACGACGGCGTCCACGTCTTCTTGCGCAAGACCGCGCTCGGCGAGCGAGCGCAACAGCACGTGCTCGTTCTCGAGCACGCCATAACGCGCTTTCAGCTTCGGAGGGAAGAACGCGCCGATGCCCGTTTCGAACAAGACCGTGCGACCGTCGAGATCCTGAACCAGCAGACAACGGCACGCGAACTCGAGCCGATTCTGCTCGTCGGGCACGAGCCATTGCCCCCAGAGATTGCGCGGCACGTTGCCGAACATCGCGCCGCCATCGAGGCGCTGGCGATTGCCTTCAACGGACCACAGCCGCACGCGGCACCTCCTGAGCGGCGGCGCTCGCGGCGCCGAACTGTAGCCAAGCTTAGCGCGAACTGGGGTGCGGTGATCTCGTGCGATACTGCGCGCCGCCGTCACCCTCGAGGGCGCCAAACGCATGCGCAACATCGGCTTCACGGTTTTGCTGCTCGGCCTGAGCAACATCTTCATGACATTCGCTTGGTACGCGCACTTGAAGGAGCTGAATCAGCGTCCTTGGATCGTCGCCGCGCTCGTGAGCTGGGGCATCGCGTTCTTCGAGTACATGCTGCAGGTGCCGGGCAACCGCATCGGCTACACGGTGCTATCGATCGGGCAGCTCAAGCTGCTGCAAGAGGTCATCACGCTCGTCGTGTTCGTGCCGTTCGCCGTGTATTACTTGAAAGAGCCGTTGAAGCTCGACTATTTGTGGGCCGCGCTCTGCATTCTCGGCGCCGTCTATTTCGTGTTTCGCAGCAGGCTGGCCGGCTAAACGACGGCACGCTGTCGGGCACGACAAGGTTCCGCGCGACGTCGACGCTCGTATGCGTCGACGCACCCCCCTCCCGTCCAGTACCCAAAGATGTCAGCGACGCGGCTCGCGATACGCAGAATCGAAATTGCCGCGATTCGGCATCACGACTGTCGGTAACGACGTCGCGTCCATGACGGCGTCCTGCTCGATGATGCCGTTCAACGCGAGCAGATACGCCGTCACGGCGTATGTCTCGTCGGCCGTCAGCGAATGCGGCGTCACGTACGGCATCGCGCGACGGATGTAGTCGAACACCGTCGTCGCGTACGGCCAGTAGCTGCCCACCGTCCGGATCGGCGCGGCCTCGCGCAGGGTGCCTTGGCCGCCAACGAGCCGATCGTTCGGCTGCCCCGCGCCTTCGGCGCCGTGGCAGGCGAGGCATTTCGCCTCATACACGGCCTTGCCGGCCGCCGCGGTGCCGGACCCGGCAGGCAAACCCGCCCCGTCGGGGCCGATGCTGATGTCCCAGCCCGCGATTTGCTCCTGCGTGGCCGGCACGCCCAAATCCGGGCCTTCCTGCGCACTCGCTGCACCTACGCCGACGAGCGCCACGGCCAATATGATCGTGTTACGCATAGACGTTGCTCACAGCGCCGGCCGCGGCCACGTTCCAGCTCTGAATCGCGTTGTAGTGATAGCGGAACTGCGCGCCGCGCGCCGTCATCAGCGCCGCGCGCGTCGGCTGCACGGCGCCCGTCTCGTCCACGGCGCGGCTCATGAGCACGCTCGGGCTGCCGTCCCAACGCCACGGCAGGCGGAAGCGCGTGGCGCACCTTGGCAACACGGGGCCGTCGAGCGCCGCTTCGGCCCAGCTCTCGCCGCCGTCGGCGGAGACCTCGACGCGGCGAATGCGCCCGAAGCCCGACCACGCGAGCCCCG
>CAMPKU010000225.1 GCA_946887385.1 uncultured Gammaproteobacteria bacterium | reverse complement strand
CCGCGCGTGAAGAGCCCGCCCGCCGCCTCGGCGTTGGCGTTCGGCAGCGCCGTGAGCCCGAAGCGCACTGCATCTTCAAGGTTCGTGTTGATGAGCTTGACGGTGCCGCCGAGCACGATCATGCCGGTCACGGTGCCCTGGATGGTCACTTCGTTGACGCCCGTAACAAACGCTGCGTCGGGCACGTCGAGCCGGTAGCTACCGTGACCCTTGTGCACGAAGCCGCCGCTGGTCCAGGCGCCGCCGACCGTTTGCGTCACCTCGGTGATATCGACGCACGCAGTGGCTTCGCGGCAGTACTCAAGATCGATGCCCGCCGTGTTGAACACGACGCCCGTTTCGGGGGTGCCATCGGCGCTATCGATGATCTCGACCGTGACCGAGCGGCTCGTCGAGCCCTTAGTGAAGGTGTTGAGCAGCTCGCCGCCGTGAGCGAGCGACAGCGCGCATGCGAGCACGAGCACAGAAAGAGCTTTGCGAACCATCGGTTTAAGCCCTCAATGCTGCTGAATGATCTTCGATAAAGCCGTCGACGCGCCCGGAATCGTCCATCGCGGGGTCAACGTGTAGTCGTCCAACGCGCTCAGGCCGGCGTAAACCCGAAAGTCGAAGAAGTCGCTCGCGGCTGCCGATGCAGCGATGAACACCGGCCACTCGACCTCGGTGTAGTCGTCGGTCGCGATGTCGATCGAGTCGGTGCCGTTCTCGTCATCCCAGCGCCGGCCGGTCGTAAAATCGCTCGTCGTCTTACCCGCGGGAGCCGTCAGACGCGCCGTCGTCGCCTCGCCGCCCGCTGTGATGTTCGCCGACGTCGAAACGTAGACCTCGTTCGGCGAGGTCCAGCCGATAGAGAGGCGCGGCGGGTTCGTATTCGGCCCAAGGTCCTGCGCCTCGATCGTGAGATCGCGCGTCGCTGCACCCTGCCCGCCTTGGATCAGCACGCACAGATCGTTACCCGAGGCCCAGCCGACGCGATCGATCACGGCCTGAACCGGCGTTACTAAGCTTGGCGTGTCGTGATACGTCGCGCCCGAGGCGGCAAGGTTCGCGCTCGACCACGCGACGCTCGAGGTGAGCGAGCGATTCGTGATGTCGCTCGCCCCGGTAGTGAAGGTCGCGCAGTCGTCAGCGGCCTCGAGAAAGACGAGCACCTCGGGCTCGTCTTCGCCGGTCCCTGACGGCACCACGCCCAGCGCGGCCGACGTGATCGTCGCGCCCGGCGGGATCGTGATGTTCGTGAACCGCATCCCGACCCATTCGGTATTGGCGTCGAGCGAGGCACCGATCGTGGTGCCCGTCAGTGTCATCGTCGTACCGGATTGCTGCGCGTCGTCCGCGCTCGCCGCGACGGTTTGATTCGTGATCGAGCTCGCCGTGCTCGAGCCTACCGGAACCGCGGCATACCCTCCGGCGCCGTTCTTCTGGTAGCGCAGCGTATACGCGCTCGAGGCGGTGTCGAGCGTCCCGTTGACCAGCACGCGCAAGAGGCGCGCCTGCGTGTCGGCGATCGAGATGCTCGTGTCCTGAGCGGCCTCGAACGTGTGCGCGGACTCCGCGCCGTCGTCGACGCCCCAGCGAAAGCCCTCTTGCTCGAGCTCGGCCGTGACGATCGCAGGATCCGTCTCGCTCGTCAGCGTGCCCGTCAGCGTCGCCGTGCGCCCGTTGCCGGTGCCGTCCGACGTGTCGGTGTTGTTGGCGAGCGGCCAGAACCAAAAGTCGCCGGCTTGCGCGGCCGTCGTCATCACATACGCGTCGATCTCGGCCTCAGTCTTGCCGTCGTCGATCGCGCGCCAAACAGCGTAATGACCCTCGGCGACTTGCGTCGTGGCTTCCGAGCCGATGTAAACGTCGTTCGCGAACTGCGAGCCGGCGCTCGTGTTGGCGCCGCTTACCGTGTGCCACGTCGCATTTGAAAGCGTGCGCCAGCGCGCCGTGATGGTGCCGGCGGTGTCCGAGACCGCGTAGAACACCCACTCATCGAACGGCGGTTGATCGCCGCCCGCGAAGTTCAGATCCCAGCCGTCGCCGGCGTTGATGATCTGCAGCACCGGATCGGCGACGTTGACGCCCGTCGAATCGAAGCCGAAGTTGATGTCGCGCGCGCCGGCCCGGATGTTGACGATCGCGCTGCCCGCCATCGTCGTGTACGTCGCAGTCGACGGCCGGTAATACCAGCCCATGACGGTCAGGTCCTGGAACCCGCCGACGCCCAGATCGCCGCTCGTGATGCCGGTGCGGACGATGTACTCGCCGTCCGCGTTGAGACCGACGGCTCCGTATGCCAGCGGCGAAAATGCCGCGAGCAGCAGGAGCAGGAAACGTTTCATTCGGGGGCTGCCGTTAGCGGACCTGGCTCTCGTACAGCCCCGGGATCTGCCAGTTGATCTCCCGCGGCGCTTGCAGCCGATACTTCGGCAGGTAGATCGTGTCGCGCGTCCAGTTCGCCGCAGCGCGCGCCGTGCAGCCGCGCATTTCCGTGAGCCGTTGCTCGGCGCGGGCGGTCGGCTCGCCTAGGCGTTGCTTCGCCAGCACCGCGAACGCGACCACGCCCATCACGTCGGCGCAGTGCTTCAAGTTGCCCTCGTCATACCCGCCGTCGCCGATCAGCGAGGGCGCGAGATAACGCGGAACCGTGACGCCCGCGAATTGCGGATGAAACAGCGAGCCGTCGTAGAGGCCGTTCGCGTCGAGCCAGTCGAAGTAACGCGAGGCGTGACGCAGCGGCATTTCATCGCCGGTGATCTGCCAGTAGCGGCGCGCGAACTGGAGGTAGAACGCGGACATCCACGGCGAGTTGATGAGATCGGCCGGCTGAGTGCCGCCCGGTCCGCCGCCTTCGTGCTGCGTGTAGCTGACGAGCGGCGCGCCCGTCGCGGCCGCCATCGAGTCCCACTGCCGAATCATCGCCGCCGCTCGGGCAAGCGCTTGCGTGTTGCCGGTGAGCTCGTAGTACGCCAAGGCCGCGTCGCCGTGGATCCCGACCTCGCGCTCCGTCCACAGAGCCAGCCCGCTCGAGTAGGTTGTCGAGAAGCCTTGCGCGCTCTGCGTGTAAACGCGATCAGCGACGGGACGCAGGCTCGTGTCGCCCGTCGCCCGCTCGTAGTCCAAGAACGAGCGGATGTTGAGGTACTTAGTATCGTCCTCGCCCGTCTTGCACGAGAAAAAGCCGCGCCAGTCGATCTTGCCGGCCCAGTACCGGAAGTCGCTGATGGCTTGAGCCAAATAGCTCGGATCGTCGGGGACCATCTGCGCGAGCTTGAACCACATCTGCGGCCGGTCGAACAGCCACGTCGGATACGTGTCGCTGCCGGTGCACGGCTCGTAGGTCCAGTACCCTTGGCTCGAGTCGAACGGCTCGACGACCTCGTGCCCTTCGAAGCTCCAATTGCGCCGCGCGGTCTCGGCGTACTTCACCGCCCACGCTTGGCTCGGGTCGGAGAGGTTCAGCGGCGCCACGGTCAACGCGATCGGCGTCGCCAGCACGGTCGGCACCGGCAGCGTCGTCGGGGGCGGCGGCGTCGGATCGCTGCCGCCACCGCTCGGAGGCGGGGGCGGATCTTCAGGCAAGCCGCTTACCGTCAGCGTCGCCGAGGCTGTGCCGTTCGCACACGCCAGCGTGAAAACCGTGGTCACGTTCGGTGCGAGCGATCGCCCGCCGTCGTCGCCGGCCGTGCTATCCCAAACGGAATAGGCGGGGCTCGAAGACTTCACGCAGCTCTGGCCGTCCCAGATGACGGTCGTGTAACCGCCGACTGCGTAGCTCGCGGGAGAGACGCTGATCCGCGCGTCGCCAGTCGGCGTGGGCGGCGGCCCTTCCTCATCCGGAGGCGGCGGCGGAGGCGCGATCTCATCGGCAATCACATCGAACGTCGTATCGGTGCGGCAGCGATACCTGCGCAGCGCGTCGAGCTCGTCGGCGCGCGCCATGCACTCGGCCTCGCTCGCGAAGCCGCGCTCGAGGATCGTGGTGCCACGGTACAGATTCACGACGCGCGAGACGTTGACGACATCGGCCGCAGCCGACAGCGCGACGAGCGCGAGCGCGCCGACGATGAAACGTCGCATGGTTAGCTTCCTGTCAACGCGCTGGGCGCCGACAGCCGCCGCGCAATAGGCGTTGGTGCTGGGGGCGGTGCTTGAGCGGCGACGATGGTCTTGCTCCAGGCGGGCGACTTCCCCGACGCGATATATGCGGGATCGGTGTCGGGGCTCATGGCAGCGACGACCCACGTGTGCGTGCCGACCGAGAGGCCGATCTGCCCCGCCGTCGTGGCCGTCGTCGTGCAGCGGCGCACATCCACTCCGTCGACGCGCTCGTACACGAGGTACGTCACCCGCGTGGTAGCCGAGATGTCCGAGCCATCCGTGTACTTCGTGACCGCGGGCCACTCGAGACGAGCGGCGTCACGAGGGACGGGATCCGCCGGCGCGACCGGACAGGCTTGCCCATAGGCGGCCGTGCCGGACACACACAGCAGCACGGCTACGATCAGGTGTCGCATCGGTGGAAGCTCCGTTGTGAATTAAGACCCGGTCGCACCCGGGCGAACCCGAGCGCGCCCGGGCGAACTGACTGCCTACTCGCGGGGGAAGGGTGTGCAGTCGTTCTGTTTCGCAAAACAAAAAACCCCGCTCGGTGGCGGGGCTTGGCTACTTGAGAGGGCAGCTCCTCTAGGTAGCGGAATGTACGCTAAACACCGGACATATGTCTACAGCCCGCGTCGCTACTAGGCCGCTCGCGCAACGAGTCGCCGGCGCAAATCGTCGATGCCTTCATCGAACCAATACTTCAGCCGTGCCGAGATCGCGTTGTAGCCGCGCGCGATGCCGCTGCGCCGCCAATGCTTCTCCGACAAGCCAAAGTATTTCGCTCGAGCAGCTTCAGTGCCGAGCGTGTGCGGTTCCGCTCCCTCTGTCAGCGCGATCGTGCACAGGTCCTGCACGTAGCGCGGGCTGCGTGTGAATCCCGTGAGCGCACAGTCGGCGCGGCGCAGCTCGAGCGGCCACCGCTCGCGCTCGCGCAGCTCGAGCGCGAACTGGAGGAGCTCGTACTTCAGCAGCACGCGGGACGGCTGGTCGAGGTTCAGACACCAGAGCACCGCGGCGAGCTGCAGCGGATCGAGCGTCGAAGCGGCGAACGCCAGCTGCTCGTGCGTGAAGCCGCGGCCGACGCGCGAGCGCGTCTGCCGGCCCTCCCCGCCCCCCCCCCCCCGGCCCCCCCCCCCCCCCCGGGGGGGGCGGGGGGGGGGGCCCCCCCCCCGCCCCCGCCGGCGCCCCCGCCCCCCCCCCCCCCCCCCCACGCCCGGGATCCCAGGATGCTTCAGCTTGCCGTCTTCGTACACGCGATCGCGCCGCGGCGGCGCGCCCGTGTGCGCTTGATAGTCATAGTCCTGGTACTCGGGAATCGGGCGGCCGACGTCGAGGCTGATGCCGCGGGCGCTGGCTTTGGCGATGGCTTGCTCGAGGCGTTCGGCTACGCTCATGGTTAGTCGCAGTTGAAACAAACGGGTGGGCGCAGCAGATCGAGCTGCTCTTCGGACGGGACTTCGGTCGGCGGCTCGGCCGTCGTTGCGGCGCATGTGCACTGCTCGAGGCGCGCCTTCAACGCGTTGCGCTCCGCGAGCAAGAGGTCGCGCTCGGTGCGCAGCTGCCGGAGCTCACCGATAAAGCGTTCCACCTCGAGACTCACGTTCGCGCCCTCTCAGGTGCTCGCAGCGGTTCGTCGTACCAATCGTCCGCCGGCGCCGCGCGCATGTAGTCGCGCACCGCGCCGATGAGCTCGTCGGCGCCGGCGCAGATCTTCGCTTGATAGCCGAACTCGATGAGCGCCGCGCGCCACGACTCCTGCTCCGGATTCACCTTGCCGCCGATCGCGCGCTTCGCCTCGAGGAAGAGACCGGCGTGCGGCGACAGCGGTACGAGGAGCTCGTAATCGGGAAAGCCGGTCTTCATACCGATGCGGTGCAGGATCGCCGTCATCACACCGGCCTTGCCGCGCTCGTTCGGGATCTTCACGAGCCGATCGAAGAGCGGCGCGCCGCGATAGCGCACATACCTCGTCCAATCGACGAACGCTTTGCACTCGTCAATCTCGGTCGGGTTCGCGGAACGGCGCGCGCCTGTCATCGCTAGCCGCCGCCGTACGTGCCGGACATGCGCCGGACTTTGTATCGATCGGCGCGCGGCGACGGCGTGCGCAATGATGCTGCAGCTTTGAGGCGCGCCACCGAAGGCGCCAGCGCGGTGTAGATCGTTTGTCTCGAGACGCCGTGCTCTTCGGCTTTCTTCTCGACCCACGCGGGCGGCGTCTGTCCGCCGTTCGCGCGAAGCCGCTCGTACTCACGGCACAACGCATCGCGATCAGCGTCGCTCAGCTTTTGGCGCGCATCGGCCGTCGGTGGCGGCTGTGCGCGCGCCGCGATGATCGGAGCACGCGGCGGAGCGGCGATCGCATTGGCGTGAGCGCCGTTCGCAACCGGAGGTTTGACCGGTGGCGAATCGACCGACGGAGCTGGCGCCTTCGGCACTTCCAGCGCGCTCGCCGAGGCTCCGTTTTGCAGCTCCTTGGCGCGAGCCTTGTAGAGCAAGTTCGAGACGGTTTTGTACGGGACGCCGTATTCCTTGGCCTTCTTCGCGACCCATCCGTAGGGCGCCGAGCCTCCGTTGACTCGACAAACGTCGAGATACTCTCTGCGCAGCTGTTCGCGGTCAGCCTTGGTGAGCTTTCCCTTTTCGGGCGAAGTTGCGGTCGACGGCGGTGGCGATGCCTGGGCCTGGGAGTGGTCGGGCGCAGCTACACGGTCGTCCGTCGACGACAAACTCCGACTATCTGCGCTGTACGGGGCGGAAACCTTCCGACTGCTTTCACTCCCAGGACTTTGGCTCG
>CAMPKU010000224.1 GCA_946887385.1 uncultured Gammaproteobacteria bacterium | reverse complement strand
CCGCGCCCCGAACGACGTCGGCCTTTGCTGCGGGCCATGCCTGGCGCTATCGTCAGGATCATGAGCTTGCGAACGGGGTGGATAGCCGGCGCCCTTGTCCTTGGTGCGATTGCGCTGGTGGTGCTCGTGCGGCCGGTTTCTCCGGCTGATCCGCCTGCGACAACGGCAGCTCTCTCCGAGCCCGCGGCCGTCCGCGACGACCTCCGGCGCGGCGTCGACCTCGGGGAGGAGATTGCGGCGCCAGAGCCGCTGACGCGCGAGCCGCCGCCGCTACCGGCTCAGGCGGCCGCTCCGTCCGAGGTAGTCGAGCAGTACCGGGAAACCGCGCCGTCGATACCCGGGCCACCCGATTTCGCGGCGAACTTTGCGGCGGAGTCGATCGACCCGGAATGGGCCCCACGCGCGCAAACGGACATCCTCAGCCGGCTCGCCGAGCAACCGGGACTCCCGCTGCTCGTGCTACAAGTCGAATGCAGAACGACGATGTGCCAAGTGCAGATGACTCAACCGACCTCGTCGGCAGCCGACCCGCCCATGGCTCTCATGAAGGTCCTGGGGATGCAACTGCTGTCCCTCAATGCTCTGAGGAGTCAGTCCAGCATGCAGCTGAGCTCGGTAGCGTATGTTGCGCGACCCGGCTATGGGCCCGCCCCGATTCAACAGCCTGCTGCGGACCCGCCGCAGCAACGTTGAAAACCGGCCAGTAGAAGCACGCGGGCGGCAAACTTCGACGTTGGAGCGGAAAGACCGATGGAAACGCTGCGTCAGGATTTAAAGCATGCCCTGAAGACGCTCGCGGGAAGCCTGGGCTTCACCGCCACGGCGATCGCGGCCTTGACGCTCGGCATTGGGGTCAACGTGGCCATCTTCTCCGTCGTCAACGCCGTGCTGCTAAAGCCGGTGCCGTTCGCGGAGCCGGATCGACTCGTCATGCTGATGAATACGGAGAACGGCCGCCTCACGGTGCCGTGGGCATCGCCCGCGAAGCTCATGCACTGGCGGGCACAGACCGACGTGCTCGAGGATGTCGCGGCGTTTCGCCTCAACTCGTTCAGCTACACGGCTGGCGATGTGCCGGAGCGCGTGCAAGGTAGCCAGGTATCCGAAGCGTTTTTCCGCGCGTTCCGCGCGCCGATCGTCCTCGGCCGTGCGTTCACGCCCGAAGAAGACCTCCCGAACGGGCCGCGCGCCACGGTCGTGAGCCATCGGTTCTGGATGCAGCGGCTCGCGGGCGACCCGAACGTCATCGGCAGCGCCGTGCGGCTGAGCGAGGAGTCCTACACGGTCGTCGGCGTCGCGGGACCGAACTTCGACCTGCGCGAGTTCGGCGGGCCGGAGCTCTGGGTGCCGTTTCGCCTCGATCCGAACAGCGCCGATCAAGGCAACTCCTTTCAGGCCATCGGCCGGCTGAAGCCTGGCGTCACGCTCGAGCAGGCGCAGGCGCGCCTCGCAGCGTCGGCTGAAGAGTTTCGCGAGCGCTTTCCTTCCGGCATCTTGCCGGCCGCCGGGTTCAGCGCCACCACGCTGCAGGAGGCGATCATCGGTCCCGGCGTTCGCACGACGCTGCTCGTGCTGCTCGGTGCGGTGGGCTTCGTGCTGCTGATCGCCTGCGCGAACGTCGCGAGCCTGATGCTCGCGCGGGCGGTCGGCCGCCAACGCGAAATCGCGATCCGCACCGCGCTCGGTGCCGGCCGCTGGCGCATCGCGCGCCAACTGCTGACCGAGAGCGCGCTGCTCGCCTCGGCCGGAGGCGCGCTTGGCTTGATTGCGGGATTCCTCGGCATGCGCGCGCTCCTGGCCGTGGACACGGCTGGCTTGCCGCGGCTCGGCGAGGCGGGCTCGCTCCTCGGCCTCGATTGGCGCATCGTGGTGTTCACCCTCGCGCTGTCGCTCGTCACAGGCTTGCTGTTCGGCCTCGTGCCCGCGCTCGTCGCGTCGCGCTCGGATCTGAGCAGGGTCATCAAGGACACGGGCGGCCGCTCGGGCAGCGGTCTCAGGGAGAACAAGACGCGTTCCCTGCTCGTGACGCTCGAGATGGCGCTCGCCGTCGTGCTGCTCGTGGGCGCGGCGCTCTTGATCCGCACGTTCCTCGCGCTCGGGCAAGTGAATCCCGGCTTCAATGCCGACAACGTGCTCGTGATGCGGACGTCGCTCTCCGACCCGCGGTTCGCGAGCGCCGACGGCGTGGAGCAGATCGCACGCATCGGGCTCGATCGCGTCCGCGCCATCCCGGGCGTCGTCGACGCGACATCCACGTGCTGCGTGCCGCTAGCGGACCGCTTCAGTCTGCCGTTCAACATCGTCGGACGCACGCAGGAGGGCCCGTTCGCCGGCGACGTCGGCTGGGCGGTGAGCTCAGGCAGTTACTTCGACGTGTTCGAGATACCCGTGCTACGTGGCCGCACATTCGACGACCGCGACCACGGCGCGGCGGAGCCGGTGGTCGTGATCAACGAAGCATTCGCCAAGCAGTACTGGCCGGACGGCGCCGACCCGCTGCAGCAGAGCTTGGTTGTAGGCGGCGCGCAGTTCATGCCGGCGCTCGCCACGGAGCCGGTGCGGCGGATCATCGGCGTGGTCGGAGACGTTCGCTCCTTCAGCATGGCGGCCGATCCGATCCCTGCCATGTACGTCCCGCAGGCCCAGATACCGGACGCCTTGAACGCATTCCTCGCGGAGGGCAGACCGCTCGCCTGGGTCGTGCGCACCCGCGGCGAGCCGCTCGCGCTCGCAGCAGCCGTGCAGGAAGAGTTGCGGCAAATCACTGGGGCCCCGGTCACCGGCGTGCAGACGATGGCCGACGTCGTGGGCGTGTCGGTCTCCCGTCAGCGGCTGAACATGCTGCTGATGAGCGTCTTCGGCGGATCGGCGCTCGTGCTCGCCGCGATCGGCATCTACGGCTTGATGGCCTACTCGGTGCAGCAGCGAACCCACGAGATCGGCATTCGGCTGGCACTCGGCGCGCAGACAGCGCGCGTGCGGCGGATGGTAGTCGGACAGGGAATGGCGCTGGTCGCGATCGGATTGAGCCTTGGACTCGCGGCGGCGTACTTCCTGGCCAATCTGCTCGCCTCGTTCCTGTTCGGCGTCGAGCCTCGCGACGTTGCCGTGTTCGTCACGGTCCCCGCCGTGCTTGCCGCGACCGCATTCGCAGCCGTCGCAATCCCGGCGAGCCGCGCGAGCCGTGTCGATCCGCTGCACGCGCTGCGACACGAGTGAGCGACCGGGAGCGGTGTTCTTAAGGCGGACGATGCGTAGAACGGCGCCAGAATAGGAGCGGCAAGGCTCGCTCCTATTGGGGAAAGTTGAACTTCCAATCGATGGCGATCGTCCCGAAGTGGTTGCTGGGATCGGGCGCCGGTGACAGGACGCTCGCCGAGGACCTCCACGAACTGAAGTGCACGCTCCAACGGCGCCAGCCGACGTGAAGACCAGTGATCGTCTGCGACAGCGTGCTGTCCTTGTCGATGCTGTGACCATCGCGAAACAGACTGCCATCGAGGAACACGAAATGCGGCATCCACACGGCGCGCGCAACCGCCGACACGTACATGGACATGCCTTGCGTTACGGGACGCCAAAGAACAGCGTCGTAGGCGAGCGTCCGCCCGATCGGGTCCGGCGCGAACGCGAATCCGCGCGGCACGTTGAAACCCGCTCGAAGCTCGAGAGCAGCCTCTGCAAAGACGAGGGCGGTTCCCACTCCGAAGTCGGCATCGATGGCGAGGTCGGCGGACCATGCTTCCGGGTTGCCGAGCGCTCCTATCTTTCTCTTGTGCATGCCGTTGAAGTTGACGACCAATTCACTCGCCAGCTGGTGGTCCCAACCTCGAGCTTCTGCCGAACCGTTGAGCTCGTGAAAGATTTTCTGTACGGGCTCGCCCGCCGCGAGCGGGCCAATGACACCGAACAAAAGTCCGTAGCCTTGGAACACGTCGTCATCGAAAGCCGTCCAGTTGAGCTCCACTCCGAGTGCGGCCGCGTAGGGCACGTCGTCGAGTATCAGCTCGGTGGCTTCGAGATCGTCCGGCGTCTGCAAATTCTGCCCAATAGACACCCCCATGCGGCGGTAGGAGTCCGCACGGTGGAGGCCCGGCAGTCGCCGGCCGAACTTGGTCCAGCCGGGCATGCGCACGTCGTCCCAGCTCGTTGCCAGGTTGCTGTGGCGCTGAACGGAAATGCCGCTGGTGAACTTGTTATCGGAGTCGAAGAATGCGTCATTGTCGAACTCGACGCGCCAGGTACCAGCCGTGAGCTCGACATCCGCGCGCTGCCCGGAGTCTGCCGCCAAGAGGGTTGTCGGCAATTGCATCGCCAAGGTCGATAGCAGCCGGAGGCCGAGTCGTGTGACGTTATAGTTCACGCGGCTGTGCTGCATAAAAACCGTTCGTTAATGGCAGTATCGCGAGTTTGCTGCTGGCGGGCCAGCCGATCGGACGCACGCGGATCTCGGCAGCCGCGCAAGCCGTGTCGGCGCGAGAAGAGGAGTGGAAAGGCAGTTGTGCAGTATGCGGGGCTCTCGCTGCACGCGAGGATTTATCGCACCGTATGATAGAAGCGAATGAACGAGTTCAGCGCGGATGTATCCGCCGTGCCGAGACTCATGATGTGCGAGACATGGTTGTGGCCTTCGAGATGGTCGGTCCACGGGCAGCCGTCGTACTTGCGGCACAGTAGCTCGTGGAGATCGGCGATACCGGCGGCGACTGCGGCCGTGTCGTATTGCGCAGTCCAGAGCGCCAGCGGCACGCGCTCGCCTTCGTAGCCGAATACGAGCGGCTCGATCTCAGGCGCGAACGAGCCGAACAGCCCCGACGCCAGGATCGCCGCCGCCACCTTCGGTCCGGAATCCGGCTGTCGATCTTCGTCGAACAGATACGCAGCCGTCGTCGTCGCGCCTTCGGAGTTGGCTAGGATCACGATCGTGTCGGGATCGCCGCCGTATGACGCGACGTTCTCGGTGAGCCACTCGATGACGCGACGGAGATCTTCGGTACCTGCATCGAGCGTCGCGGCCGTGCCGTCGTTACCGCCGCTGCCGTTGCGTACGCGATAGCTCATCGTCACACCGATGCCGCCGGCCATGGCGCCGAGCTTGCCAAGATGACTGTAGATGAGCCCGTCGCTGCCGGGGGCGATGCGGTCGCCGTTGCCGAGCCCGTTGCCATGCAGAAACAGAAACACGGGGCCCGGCTCGCTGAATGCCTGCTCCGGCCGGTAGACCTCGAATGTTTGCTCTGCGGCGGGCCCGTAGCGGACGAGCTCGGGCTCGAGCAAGCCCGGCCATTCGACGCCGCGATGCACGTCCGTGTAGAGCGCGACGGTCTCGGCGAACGCCGCGGCGTCCCACCGCGTGCCGATCGTGGCGACACCGTCCCGAGCACGCGCGTTCAGCAGCGGGTCGCCGCCGGATTCGCCCACCATGTCGGCGGCCGGACCGCTCGCGTGGATGCCCGCCTGGCCGTGCAGGCCGCCGCCTCCGTGCAAGGCAGCGAAGTGCCGGTGCAGCGCGGGCGAGTGAAGGAACGTGGCGGCCCCGGCAAGCGCGGCGATGGCGGCGCCGCTGATCAAAAGGACCTTGCTGCTGCGTTTCATGTCGCGCGCCTCGTGGGATATGCGAGGCGGCCTATTGTCCACTCGGCGAGCGGAATGTCAATAATATTTTACTCAGAGTGCTAAATAATTGACATGGAATATGAAATTGCATACGTTTCGTCTGCAATATTTGTCAACAGACGGCTAAGCGATGTCATTCCGAGAAAAACGCGCGTGGGTCACGCTGATCACCCTGATCTTCGTCTTGCTGTTGTTCTGGCTGCATATTTCGCCGACCCGCATGCTGGCGCCACCGCCCGATATCTGGGTGCTGCACGTGCTGATGCTGATGATTGCGACGTTCGTCGCCATCCAAATCATCGCCGCCATCGTCATGCGCATCCGATCGCCGCTCGACGCCAGAACACCGAAAGACGAGCGCGAGCAGCTGATCGAGCTCAAGAGCCGCGCCGTCGCCTGGTACGTCTTCGTGATTCTGAGTCTCGGCGGCATCTTCGTGACGATTCACGCCGGCGCGAACGAAATTGGACTCGGGTTCGTAGTGCTGCTCTCATTCGTCGTGGCCGAAATCACCAACTACGCGATGCGCATCTATTTCTATCGCCGTGGTTTTTGAGCATGGGTAAGACTCGTATCGAAAACCACATCCGAAGACTCCGCTTCGAGCATAACGAGATGACGCAGCAGGACCTGGCCGAGCGCGTCAACGTCACGCGGCAAACCATCAACGCGATCGAGCTCGGCAAGTACTCGCCGTCGCTCGAGGTGGCGTTCAAGATCTCGCGCGTTTTCGGGAAGCCGCTCGAAGCGGTGTTTAGCTGGCCAGAACCCGCCGAAAACGCGGAGGGCGAGCAGGGGAATCGCTAAGGCCTGCCTCGCGGGCTATTCGGCCACGGATCTCTCGGCCCGATATTCGTATGCAAGCTCCTCGCACGCATCGACGGCGAAGGGAGCATCGGCCGGCAGCACCGTATCGGACCCTACGTATCGATCGGCGAAGTAGAGCGGGTCGTCTGCCACGTAGTCGCGCTTCAAGGCGAGCGTGTTTGGATCGAGCGTAAACCGCTCGACGATATGCAACTCGCTGCTGTGGGCGACCGCGCCGGCCAGGCTGCCGGGCTCGAACGCCACCGTGTCCACGACGAGCGTGTCGCCGTCCCAGCGCCCGATCGAATGGCCGGCCCTGCTCGGCGCAATGCCCGCCGGATGCGCGTCCATATCCAAATGCACGGTCCGCTCGAGGCCGCGGCCGTACTCGAACGTGAGGACATCGTCGCTCTGTGTGATGCGGTTGATCGTGCCGTCGAACACCCAGTCGAACAGGATGCTCGTGATCT
>CAMPKU010000223.1 GCA_946887385.1 uncultured Gammaproteobacteria bacterium | reverse complement strand
GATTTGTTCTTCAACACTCCGGCGCGGCGCAAGTTCCAGCGCGCCGAGAAAACGGAGCTCGGCCACGTGGACGCCGTGCTTCGCAACCTTGCGCTGGCGCGATTCGACGTGGAGTTTCGTCTCACGAGCAACGGGCGCACGCTGTTTGCCACGCCGGCGGCCGCCGACCGCAGCCAGCACGAGCGGCGAGTGGCCGCGCTTTGCGGCGACGAGTTCATGCAGCACGCGCGCCACTTCGCGCGCGAGATCCAAGGCTTGAGCTTGAGCGGCTGGCTGGCGGCGCCGGCGTTCTCGCGCACTCAGGCCGACATGCAGTTCACATTCGTGAACGGCCGATTCGTGCGCGACAAGCTGCTACGCCACGCGGTGCGCCTGGGGTTTCGAGACGTGCTGTTTCAGGCGCGGCACCCGGCCTACGTCATCAGTCTTACGCTCGACCCGCGCCGAGTCGACGTGAATGCGCATCCTGCCAAGCTGGAGATCCGCTTCCGCGACTCGAAGCTCGTGCACGATTTCGTGTTTCGCACCGTGGAGACGGCACTTGCGAGCACACTCGACGCCGCCGAAGACACCGCCGCCGCGGCGCCCGTGCATGGCGCCACGCTCGCGGGCGCCGTGCGCCACGCGTACTCCGCGGCGCGACAGAGCGATCTCGGCCTTGCGCACGGGGCGGTGCGCGACTACCTGCCGCTCCTGGAACGGCTGCACGGCAAGGCCGCGGCACCGGAGCCTGGCACCGACGAGCCGCCGGTGCCGCCCCTCGGCTACGCGCTGGCGCAGCTGGCCGGCATCTACGTGCTCGCGCAGAACGCGTCGGGATTGATCATCGTCGACATGCATGCGGCGCACGAGCGCATCACCTACGAACGCATGAAGGCGGCGCTCGCCGCGCAGGCGCTGCAAGCACAAGCGCTGCTCGTGCCGCGAAGTCTCGAGGTGTCCGTGGCCGAGGCCGATCTCGTCGAGCAGTTCGGCCAGGAGCTGGCCGCCGTGGGGCTCGACGTGGAGCGGCGCGGTCCAAGCCACGTGGCCGTGCGCGCTGTGCCGCTGTCGCTCGAGGGCGCCGACGTGGAAGGCATGGTTCGCGACGTGCTCAGCGATCTCGCTGCCGGGCACGGCGCGTCGCGCATCGAGGCGTTGAGCAACGAGCTGCTGGCCACGATGGCGTGTCACGCGGCCGTGCGGGCCAGCCGGCGCTTGACCCTCGAAGAGATGAACGCGCTGCTGCGCGAGATGGAACGCACCGAGCGCAGCGAGGCGTGCAATCACGGCCGGCCCACGTGGACTTCGATCACTCTCGAAGAGCTCGATCGGTTGTTCTTGCGCGGTCAGTAGCTGTGGCCCACACCGACGGCGTGGACTGCGTCTGCATCACGGGCCCGACCGCGTGCGGCAAGACCGACCTCGCGCTCACGCTTGCGGAGCGCCTGCCGCTCGAGATCGTGAGCATGGACTCGGCGATGGTTTATCGGGGCCTCGACATCGGCACCGCGAAGCCGCCGGTCGAGGTGCGCGCGGCCGTGCCGCACCACCTCATCGACATCGTAGAGCCCACGGAGTCGTACTCCGCCGGGCGGTTCGCGCGCGACGCGGCAAGCCTGATTGCGGCGATCAACGCGCGCGGCCGCCTGCCGCTGCTCGTGGGCGGCACGCTGCTCTATTTGCGCGCACTGCGCGACGGGCTGGCGATGTTGCCGCGCGCCGATCGGCGCGTGCGGGACGAGCTCAACCGTGACGCCGCCACGCACGGCTGGGACGCGCTGCACGACCGGTTGCGCAGCGTGGACCCCGAGGCGGCAGCCCGGATCGCGCCCAGCGATCGGCAGCGTATCCAGCGCGCGCTCGAGGTCTACGCGCTCACGGGCCGGCCGATCACGGCGCTGCAGCGTGAAGGCGCGGCTGCACCGCGGCCGAACATTCTCGCGCTCGCGCTCGTCCCCGAAAGCCGAACGGACTTGGCAGTACGCATCGAGCGGCGCTTCGACGCGATGGTGGAGGGCGGATTGGTGGGCGAGGTGGAGGTGTTGCGTGCGCGCGGCGATTTGACCCGCGACATGCCGGCGATGCGGGCGGTGGGCTATCGACAGGTGTGGGCGTACCTCGACGGAGCCTACACATGGAGCGAGGCGCGCTTGAAGGCGGTGGTGGCGACGCGCCAATACGCAAAACGTCAGCTCACGTGGCTGCGCGGCGACGCCGCCATCGAGCCGTGGCCGGCCCTCGCACCCGACCTTTTGAGCCGCTGCATGCAGCGGCTATCCAAAGAAAACCTCGTTGCGAAAAACGCCCGTGGCCTGTGCTAGCATTGCCGTTTGTGGGAGAAAGGCTGTGCTAGTTTCGGCACAGCAATCGGAGTACGAGATCTTTCAAGCAGCACAGCGGGTCGATGCGACACGGCCCGCGCTGGTCTCGACGACGCGAACAAGAAGAAGCAGGAGAGCAGTCATGGCCAAAAGTCAGTCGCTTCAGGATCCGTTTCTGAACGCGTTGCGCAAGGAGAAGGTGCCTGTTTCGATCTACCTCGTGAACGGCATCAAGCTTCAAGGGCAGATCGATTCATTCGACCAATTCGTCGTGCTGTTGCGTAATAGCGTCAGCCAGATGGTCTACAAGCACGCTATTTCGACAGTAGTGCCGGCGCGCAACGTGCGTATCCCGGCCATGGACGAGGAAGAGGCAGAGGACTAGATGCCGTTCCCTCGCGCAGGGAGGTAAGTTGCTCGACCGGCCTCGCAGCGGCGAACGCGCCCTGCTACTTCACATCGGCCTAAACCGTCCGTCTTTCGACGATGAGATCCAGGAGTTCCGCGCACTTGCGGAATCCGCGGGTGCGCGCGTCGTGGGCGAGATCCAAGCACGGCGGGATCGGCCCGATCCCAAGTATTTCGTCGGCAGCGGCAAGGTGGACGAGGTTGGCGAGCGCGTGCGCGAAACGCAGGCCGAGCTGATCCTCGTGAGCCAGCCGTTACGCGCGGGCCAGGAGCGCAACCTCGAGCTCGCGCTGAAGACACGCGTGCTCGACCGCAACGGGTTGATTCTCGACATCTTCGCGCAGCGCGCCGCCACGTTCGAAGGCAAGCTCCAGGTGGAGCTCGCGCAGCACGAGCACCTCGCTTCGCGCCTGGTGCGCGGCTGGACCCACCTCGAGCGGCAGAAGGGCGGTATCGGCCTGCGCGGCCCTGGCGAGACGCAGCTCGAAACGGACCGGCGGCTCGTGAGCCGGCGCATCCGGCATTTGAAGGAACGGCTCGAGCGCGTCGAACGGCAACGCGAAGTGAGCCGCAAGGAACGGCAGAGAGCGGACGTGCCCACCGTGGCGCTCGTGGGCTATACCAACGCCGGCAAGACCACGCTGTTCAATGCGCTCGCGGGCGCCGACCTCGTGGCGAAAGACCAGCTTTTTGCGACGCTCGACCCCACCGTGCGGCGCCTGCGCCTTGGCGGAGGCACGGAGACGCTGCTCATCGACACCGTCGGTTTCGTGCGCGATTTACCGCATGAGCTCGTGGCCGCGTTTCGCGCCACCTTGACGGAGACGCGCGAAGCCGCGCTGTTGCTGCACGTGATCGACGCCAGCGATCCGCACCACGAGGACCGCCGGCGGCAGGTGGAAGGCGTGCTCGAGGACATAGGCGCTGCCGAGGTACCCATCCTGCGCGTGTACAATAAGGTCGATCGGGCGCCGCCCGATTTCGTTCGGGAGTTCGACGGCGCCGCGCCAACCAAGCATTGCGTGTCGGCGGTCACCGGGGAGGGTCTCGCGACCTTGAAGGATGCCGTTCGGGCCCGTGTGGCCGGCGAGCGGGTGTTCGGCGAGCTGCGCCTCGGCCCGGACCAGAGCCGCCTGCGCGCGCGGCTGTTCGATTGGCACGCCGTTCGCGGCGAGACGGTAGAAGAAGACGGCTGGTCCACGTTGGCCGTGGATCTGCCGGCGCAGCGGTGGCGGCAGCTGAAGGACGAAGAAGGCTTGTCAGCGGACAGTATTCGACAGAAAGTGTGATGCAAATGGCTTGGGACGACGGCGACAAAGGTAATCCGTGGCGATCCGACAAGGACAAAGGTCCTGCGGATCTCGATGCCGTGGTGCGCGATTTGCAGCGCAAGCTCGCGGGACTCTTCCGCGGCGGCGGCGGCGGGCGCAGCGTCGGCGGCGGTGACGGCGTCAACGGCAGCCTCGCGGCCAGCGCGCTCGTCATCCTGGCCTTGGTGTGGGTGGGCTTCGGTTTCTACCGTGTCGATGCGGCCGAGCGCGGCATCGAGTTTCGCTTCGGGGCCTTCACTGAGCTCACGCAGCCCGGCTGGCAATGGCATTGGCCGTGGCCCATCGAGCACGTGGAAAAGGTGAACGCCGGCGCCACGGAGCGCGACGAGTATCGCGGCAGCATGCTCACGCGCGACGAGAACATCGTCGACATCGAGCTCGTCGTCCAATTTCGGCGCACCGATCCGCAGGCATTCCTCTTCAACATGCGCGATCCGGAGGAGGCGCTCGACTACGCCACGGCCAGCGCGATCCGCGAGGTGATCGGCCGCAACCTGCTCGACTTCATCCTCACCGACGGGCGTGCCGAGGTGGCCACCGACACGCAAGACCTGCTGCAAGCCACGCTCGACTCGTACGGTGCCGGTATCACGGTATTCGAAGTGAACTTGGTGAACGCCAACTTTCCGAGCGCGGTGGAGGGCAGCGTGCAAGACTCCATCAGGGCGCGCGAGGACCGTGCACGCAGGATTCTGGAAGCCGAGGCTTATTCGAACGATATCTTGCCCCGAGCGCGCGGCGAAGCGGAGCGGCGCCGCCAAGATGCAGAAGCGTATCGCGCGCAAGTGATCGCCGACGCCGAAGGCGAGGCCGATCGGTTCTCGCAGGTGCTAGTGGAGTACGAGAAGGCGCCCGCCGTCACGCGCGAGCGTCTGTACATCGAAACGTTGGAAGAGGTTCTGAGCAACTCGACGAAGGTGCTGGTCAATACGGAGGGCGGCAACAACATGCTGTACCTGCCGCTCGATCAGCTCATGCAGCGCCGCTCGAACCCGCCCGCGGCGGAGTCGTCGACGGTGACGTCCGTGCCCCCCACGGGCAGCGGCGCGCCTGCTCGGCGCGAGCGCGAGACGCGTTAACGAGGAACCGATCATGGGCCCACGGTTGAATTTGCTGTTGATCGTCGGCGTGGTGGCCGCGATCGTGATTCGCATGTCGCTATTCACGGTCGACACGCGCGAGCACGCTTTGAAGCTCCAGGTGGGGCGCATCGTCAACGCCGACTACGAGCCGGGGCTGCACGCCAAGATCCCGTTCTTCGAGACCGTGGTGCGGTATCCGAAGCGCATCTTGAACTATGACGAAGCCGCGGTAGAGCGCTTCCTCACGGGCGAGAAGAAGAACGTCATCGTGGACTACTTCGTTACGTGGCGCATCGTCGATCCATCGCAGTACTACCGCTCGGTTCGCGGCGACGAGGCGGCCGCCGTGCAGCGCTTGGCCGCAGTGGTCAAAGAAGGCCTGAAAGCTTCGATCAGCCAGCGCACGCTCCAGGAAGTGGTGTCCGCCGAGCGCACGGAGCTCATGGCGGAGATGCTGATTCAGGTACGCGAGCGTTCGCCGGAGCTCGGCATCGAAGTAGTCGACGTACGCGTCAAGCGCATCGATTTGTCCGAGGAAGTCAGCGGTTCCGTCTACGACCGCATGCGACAAGAGCGTATGCGCGTGGCCACGCAGTGGCGGGCGGAGGGCGAAGAGGAATACGTGCGCATTCGCTCCGACGCCGAACGGCAGAGGACAGTGCTCCTCGCCGAGGCGTATCGCGATGCCGAGCGCATTCGCGGCGCCGGCGACGCCCGTGCTGCCGAGATCTACGCCGCGGCATACGAGGCGGATCGCGACTTCTACGCGTTCTATCGCAGCATGCAGGCGTATCGCGAGTCGATCGGCAGCGATCAAGACGTGCTCGTCTTGCAGCCCGACAGCGACTTCTTCAAGTTCCTGCAGAATCAGACCGGCTCGCCCGGCAACTGATTCCGGGGCAACGTTCGCAACGACAACCACGGAGGCTTGGGGCTTTGGCCTGGGCGGATCTTCTTGCGGGTGTGGCTTTTTACCTGGTGCTCGAGGGGCTGTTCCCGTTCGTGGCGCCAAAGCAATGGCGACGCAGCTTGGCTGCGCTTGCGTCGCTCGAGGAAGGGCGCCTGCGTCTATTCGGGTTGGCGGCCGTGATCGCGGGGCTGGTGCTGCTCTTCAGCGTGCGAGGCTAGTGTGGGCCGAAACGTAGTCGTCATCGGGACGCAATGGGGCGACGAGGGCAAGGGCGCCGTCGTCGATGTGCTCGCCGATCGGGCGAGCGCCGTGGTGCGCTTTCAAGGCGGGCACAACGCCGGCCACACGCTGGTCATCGGCGAGCAGAAGACCGTGCTGCACCTGATTCCGTCGGGCGTGCTGCGCGACGGGGTGGTGTGTCTCATCGGCAACGGCGTGGTCGTGTCGCTCGACGCGCTGTGCAAAGAGATGGACGACTTGCTGCAAAAGGGCGTGCCCGTGGAGCAGCGGCTGCGCGTCTCCCCGGCCTGTCCGATCATCTTGAGCTCGCACGCGCTGCTCGATCGCGCGCGCGAGCGCGCGAGCGGCGCCGACGCCATCGGCACCACCGGCCGCGGCATCGGGCCTGCCTACGAGGACAAGATCGCGCGCCGCGCCGTTCGCGTGGCCGATCTGTTCTCGCCGAGCGCGCTCGAGGCGAAGCTCGAGCGCTTGCTCGATCTGCACAATTTCCTGCTCGAGAGCTACTACCACACGGAGCGCGTCGATCCGCGCCGCGAGCTCGACAACCTGCTGCGGTTTGGCGAGCGGGTGAAGCCGCTCGTCGTGGCCGTGACCGAAGCGCTGCAGGATGTGCGTCCGCGCGGCGGCAGTGGGC
>CAMPKU010000222.1 GCA_946887385.1 uncultured Gammaproteobacteria bacterium | reverse complement strand
CGCTGCCATTCCCGAACCTGCTCGGCCCATTCGGCAGGCAGCTCCGCAAGCACGGCGAGACGCGCGCGCGTGTCCTCGCCGCGCTTCGTGTCGTGCGTTGCCGTTGCGGACAGCGAGTGCGGCCATTGTCGCGCGCGAGCTATGTTGGCGTCGTGGAACGCCTCCACTCCGCAGCCGAATCGATGCGGCTCGCTGCCCACCTCATTCAGTGCGATGAAACGGTTGTAGCGGTAATAAGCCGTGTCCTCGAGACCCTTGGCCATGATCGGGCCGCTCAGTTGCTGCGTTTTCATCGCGCAGCGCAGCACTGCCGTGCGGCTGAAGCCGCTGCGCGGCGCTTCCACGAGCTTGCCCGACAGCAGCCGCTCGAGGAATGTGAACACGCTCGGATCGAGCTCCTGGGCGCGGCGGCGAGCCGCTGCACAAGCCGCGTCTAGGTGCTTCAAGTCGGTGTCCGTGCAGCGGCCCGTGCCGTCAACATACGTTCGATACACGGGGAAGCTGGCGATGAGCTCGCGCAGCGCCGTGCGCAGCAAGCCGTGTGTGAAGTCCGCGGTTCGCGGGTTCTGGCGCGCCACGCGCGCGGCATCGCGCGCCAGCACGTTGACCTCGCTAGCCATCTCGTTGCGCATGATTTTCTGCTTCGCGGCGTAAACCACGTCGGCGAACGGCTCTCGCTCGTCGGTAAGCTCGCGGTAGAGGCGTGTCAAAGGCGCTTCGCCGGCGGGATCGAGCAGGAGCTGAAGCACGGCGGCCCCGAACTCGTAGCCGGTGGTGCCACTGACGGGCCACGACTCGGGCAATGCCTCGCCGCGCGCCAGGATCTTCTCCACGACGACATAGCAGTTCGGCGCGCCCACGCGCGCGAGGGCGGCCCGCAACCGCTCGAGATACGCGCGCGGCTCGAGGAGGCCGTCGATGTGATCGATGCGCAGCCCGTCGATGGCGCGGCCGCGCACGAGCTCGAGCACGAGACTGTGAACGTGCTCGAAGACGTCTGGCAGCTCGATGCGCAAGCCGGCGAGATCGTTGATGTTGAAGAATCGGCGGTAATTGATGTCGTCACCGGCCACCCGAAAGTGCGCGGCGCGCCAATACTGCTTTTGAATCACCTCATCGAGCGCGCGCCGCACGCCGTCCTCGTCGGGGCGGTTCACGCGCTCCACGGCCGCCGCGAGCGCAGCACGTACGCCATCGTCGTCGCGAATGGCCGAGGCCAGCTCGCGCTTGAGCTCGGCCGCACGCCGCACCATTTGCGGCCGCCACTGCCTTAAGGCGCCGAACTCGTCGCCGAGCCGCTCGAGCGTCGCATGATCGGCGCCCAATACCTCGCCATAAGTGAGCGGACTGATCGGCAGCTTGTGGTGGTCGTACGCCCATACGGCGAGCTCGCCGGCCGCCTCGTCGAGCTTGAGCACGAGCTTGCCGGCGTCGAGCTCGATTCCGTATTGATCGCCGAGCACGGGCACGAGCAGCTTCTCGTGCAAGTAGCCCCGATGCGGCTCCCAGTCGATATCGAACCAGCCGGCGTACGCGGAGTCGGAGCCCCACTCGAGCACGTCGAGCCACAGCGGATTGTCGGCCCCGGTCACTCCCATGTGGTTCGGCACGAAGTCGAGCAGAATCTTGAGACCGGCGCCGTTGAACGCCGCCACCATGGCATCGAGTTGCGCGGCATCGCCGAGCTCCGGGTTCAGCGCATCGTGGGCGACGATGTCATAGCCGTGCGTGCTGCCCGGGCGCGCCTTCAGGATCGGCGAGCAATACACGTGACTGATCCCGAGCCGGCGCAGATACGGCGCAAGCGATGCAGCGCCGGAAAAGCCAAGCTCCGTGTTGAGCTGAAGCCTGTACGTTGCGAGCGGTGCGCTCATAACGCAGCCCGCTGCGACCCGGCTCCGCGCGCGCCGAAGGCCGCCGCAGCGGCTGCCAGCAGCGGCTCGGCGGACAACTGCTCCAAACCCTGCGAATAGCGGCGGCGCCAGCTCGCATAACCCGGCACGACGGGGCTGTTGACGGGCATGATCTCTCCCAACACGTCGTCGAGCTGCGCCAACACGAGGAGTGCGCGCGCCCTGCCGAGCACCGCGTGCACAGCGGCGAACAGCGTGTCGTAAGGCGTGGCGCTGCTGCCGTCGACAAGCACGCCTTCCGCGCGCAGCAAATCGAGCAACGCGCCGCGATCGGTCTCGCGCTGCCGCTGCGCCGCCTCGAGATCCGGCCCGTGCAGCGCGCCGTGCTCGCGCGCGAGCGCAAGGTCGGCGCCCTCCCACCACGCGCGCAGGGTCGACAGATCGTGATTGCCGAACACGGCCACCGCGAGCGGCGGATACTCCTGCGGCCCAAGGAAGCGTTGGTCGTGACGCTCGAACCGCATCACGCGATACGACAGCACGTTCGCTTCGGCCATTCGCTCGCGAAATCCCGGCGGAACGGAGCCTAGATCCTCGCCGACGATCACGCAGCGGCCACGCATGCTTTCGAGGGCCAATAGGCCGAGCAGATCCGCGACTGGATAGGAGAGATACGTGCCGTCCGTGGCCGGCGCGCCGGCCGGAACCACGTACAGCCGCTCGAGCGCCATGACGTGGTCGATGCGCAGCGCGCCTGCGTGCCGCATATTGGCGCGCAGCAAGTCCACGAAGCTGCCGTAGCCGCCTTCACGCCAGCGCTGCGGATGCGGCGGCGGCAGACCCCATTCCTGGCCGCGAGGCGCACCGGGATCCGGCGGCGCGCCGATGCGCAAGCTCTCCACGAGCAATGAGCCGCCGGCCCACGTTTCCGCGCCGGCCGCGTCGCAGCCCACTGCAAGATCGCGGTAGAAGCCGATGGCCATGCCGTTCGCCGCGGCCGCGGCGCGGGCAAGCTGCCGGTCGGCGTGCCATTGTTGCCACGCCACCCATGTCAGCTCGTGCGCATGGCTGCGCTTGAAACGCGCCACGTCCGAGCTGCGCGGATCCCGAAACGGCTGCGGCCAGCTGCGCCAATCGCCGTGCGCGGGATTCTCGGCGAGCACCTGCGCTCGCAGCGCGAAGTAGAGGCAGTGCCGCTCGAACGCCGTACCCCGCGCGGCGCGAAAGGCCGCGAGCTCGCCGGACGTGTCGCCGCCGGCCGACTGCCAATCCTCGAACGCTGCCCTCAGCACTCGCTCCTTGAGCGCCGCCACCCCGCCGTAGTCCACCAACGTAGCGGCGCGGCACTTCGCCACGGCTGCAGCCACCTCGCCGTCGGCGAGCAACGCCGCGGCGGCCGGCGAATCGGCAACGTCGGTAACGTCGATGTTCAACGGATTGAGCAGCAGCCGGCTCGCCGGCGAATACGGGCTCGCGTGCTCCGGGTTGTCGGGAAAGGGCGCGTGCAGCGGATTCAAACCCAGCACGTCGCAGCCGCGCTGCGCAAGCGGCGCCGCAAGCGCGGCGAGATCGCCGAAGTCGCCGATACCGAGGTTGCGCTGCGACTTCAGCAAGTAGAGCTGCAGCGCGATGCCCCAGAGCCCGTGCGTCTCGCCGCCGCTCGGAAGAAAGCAGCGGCCCGGCGTCACCACGACGATGCCGGCGCCGCTCTGCGGCTCCAACGTGAGGCGGTGATAGCCGAGCGGGACGTTGCCAAGGTGCAAACGGCGGCGCTCCTTGCGCAGCCCGGCTCGCGAGTCGCCCTCGTCGCGGGCCACGAGCGCCAGCTCCCCGAACGGCACGGCTCCCGACAGTTGCGCCCCATTCTCGAGCTGAAGGTGCCAGGACACGACCCGCGTCGCCGCGGCCAACGTCACTTCGACGGCCACGTTCGACGCGTGTGCCACGACCACGGGCGGCACCACCTCTTGCCACCGGCCGCGCTCGAGCGCCTCGAGAGACGCGGCGGCTTGCTGCTCGGAGCCCGCGTCCACGCCGAGGGCCGACAGAACGCTTTGCAACGTCGCCGGCGCCACGCGGCGCTCGGCGCCGAACCCGTCGTTGAACGTGAGCGCGATTCCGCAGCGGCGCGCGAGCTCCTCGAGCGGCGTCACCGCTGTTCGCTCCAGACGAGCGCTTCGGGAGGCAACCGCAGTTTCAACAGAAGCAGCGAGCGCGAGGCCACCGAGTAGACGTCGCCGGCCGCATACTCGTTCTCGGCGAGGTGCGCCGGCTCGGAGTATTGCGTATCGAGCAGCAGCGTCCAGCGCGCTTGGCCCAGGTCCTCGCCGGCCGCCGGCAGCACGAACGGCACCACGTCGTGATGGGAGTTCGCGATCAGCAGCAGCGTCGCGTCTTGGCCGCGCTGCTTGATGCCCGTAGCTTGTGCGCGGCCGTCGAGCAGCATGCCGAAGCAGCGCAGCGAGTCTCCGGCCCAATCCTCGTCGCGCATCTCCGCGCCGCTTGCGTTGATCCAGGTTACTTCCTTGACGCCGATGGCCTCGTTCACCTCGGTCGACAGGAACCGATTGCGGCGGAGGATCGGGTACCGCCTTCTGAGCGCCGTGAGGCTTCTCACGAATCTCACTTGCGCGACATTCGTCTCCGCCAGCGTCCAATCCACCCAGCTCGTTTCATTGTCCTGGCAATACGCGTTGTTATTGCCGCCTTGCGTGCGCGCGAACTCGTCGCCGGCGAGCACCATCGGCGTACCCTGCGAGAGCAACAGCGTGGCCAAAATGTTGCGCATCTGCCGCTGGCGCAGCTCGTTCACGGCCGCGTCGTCGGTAGGCCCTTCCACGCCGCAGTTCCATGAGCGGTTGTCGGCGGTGCCGTCGCGATTGTCTTCGCCGTTAGCTTCATTGTGGCGCTCGTTGTAGGACACGAGGTCGTTCAGCGTGAAGCCGTCGTGCGCCGTTACGAAATTCACGCTGGCTTGGGGCCGACGGCCATGCCGGTCGAACACGTCGGCCGAGCCGTACAGGCGTTGCGCCAGCGCGCCGGCGCCGGCCTCGCCGCGCCAATAATCGCGCACGGTATCGCGAAACTTGTCGTTCCACTCCGCCCAGCCGGGAGGAAACTCGCCAACCTGATAGCCGCCCGGGCCGCAGTCCCACGGCTCGGCAATCAGCTTCACGCCGCCGAGCACCGGATCCTGCGAGCACGCTTTCAAGAAGCCGCTGCGGTTGTCGAAGCCGTTCGGCTCGCGCGCCAGGATCGTGCCCAAATCGAATCTGAACCCGTCGACGTGCATCTCCTGCACCCAGTAGCGCAGGCTGTCCGTAACCATCTGGATGACGCGCGGATGGCTCAGGTTCAGTGTGTTGCCCGTGCCCGTATCGTTGATGTAATAGCGCCGCTGGTCCGGCAGCAAGCGGTAGTACGACGCATTGTCGATGCCGCGAAACGACAACGTAGCCCCGCGCTCGTTGCCCTCGGCCGTGTGGTTGTAGACCACGTCGAGAATCACCTCGAGGCCCGCCTCGTGGAAGCGCGCCACCATTTCCTTGAACTCCTGCACGCCGCGCAGCGGATCGGACAAATAACGCGGATGTGCGGCGAAAAACGCAATGGAGTTGTAGCCCCAATAGTTTCTGAGCCCTCGCTCGAGCAGGTGGCCGTCGTGCAGGAAGGTGTGAATCG
Organism: uncultured Gammaproteobacteria bacterium; assembly: GCA_946887385.1. Next base: position 1,379 of record CAMPKU010000222.1, on the reverse strand, counting down.
GCAACAGCTCGACCGACGTCACCCCAAGCGACTTGATGTAGTCGACGACCTGCGGCGCGCAGAGGCCCGCGAACGTGCCGCGATGACGCTCGGCGACGGCCGGATGCAAACGCGTGTAGCCGCGCACGTGCAGCTCATAGATGATGGTTCGATCCCAGGGCACGCGCGGTGCCGTATTTCTGAGCCAATCGAAGCCGCTATCGACGACGACGGCCTTCGGCACGAACGGCGCGCTATCGCGCTCGTCGAAGGAAAGATCTTCGTCCGGTGAGCCGATCGTGTAGCCGAAGCAAGCCGGGTCCCATGTGAGACTGCCCATGAGCTCGCGCGCGTACGGGTCGATGAGCAGCTTGTTCGGATTGAAGCGATGCCCCTGCTCCGGCTCGTAAGGCCCATGCACGCGATAGCCATACACGAGCCCGGGCCCGGCGCCTTCCAGATAACCGTGCCAGATCTCGTCGGTGTACTCGGGCAGTGCAATGCGCTCGAGCTCGCGCTCGCCGCTGGAATCGAAGAGACACAGCTCCACGCCCGTGGCGTGCGCCGAGAACAGCGAGAAATTGACGCCGTTGCCGTCCCACGCTGCGCCGCGCAAGTGCGGCATGCCTTCGCGAAGGGTGTAGTCCGCCACCACGCTACTCGCCGGCCGCCCGCCGCGCCGCTTGCTCCGTTGGCACGGGCATGGCCACGATGGCCGTCCGAACCATTCGCTCGAGCGTGCTCTTCAAATCGGCGAGCGACGCCGGCACTTCGACACAGCCGGCGTCTTCGAGCAGCGTCACGCGTTCCTTCACCTCGCTCTCCGGGTCGCCAAGGCGCGCGGCAACAATTTTCAGCCCCGGTATGCGTGCACGCAGGCGCATGCACAAGTGACGCGCAGGCGTGAGCCCGGCGGGCGGCAGCGACGGCACGACCACGACGGCCGGCGTCTTGGCTTCGATCATCGCCATCGCCTCGCCGGTCATCAGCTCGGTGGGCAGCACCTCGAGCGCTGCCGGCGACTCGCGCAGCAGCACGCGCGCGAGCTCGAGCACGAGCGCGTCGAGCGGATCCGGGCCCGGCGCACCGATCAGCAATACCGGCGCCGCCGAGGCCGCATCGTACGGCGCGGGCGCGTCGACCTTCCGCAGGTCCTCAATCAATTCGTGCAAGCTCGCGAGAATGAAGGCGCCGTCGTCCGCGGAAACACGATCCGCCTGCAAATCGCGCTTGAGCGCCAGCAAGGTGTCGAGCACGAGCTGGCAGGCCGCGTCCACGCCATGCTCGGTGCGCTGCCGAACGATGATGGTTTCCGCCTCGTCGACGTCGCGAGCGAGCAGCCGCTGGTACAGGGTTTCGTGCGGCCGGAGCGCCGGGCGCTCGCCGAGCAGGCGGCCGAT
>CAMPKU010000221.1 GCA_946887385.1 uncultured Gammaproteobacteria bacterium | reverse complement strand
CCGCCGCGGCCGCCCGGATGCGGGCGCTGCGGGCGCGGGGCATTCGGCAGCGCGCTCACGAGCGCACTGTGATCGAAAGCCGTAACGGGAATCTTGCGGCCGATGAATTCCTCGATGTCCGGCAACGAGATCGCGTAGGTCTCGCAGCCGAAGCTGATCGCGTCGCCCGCCGCGCCGGCGCGCGCCGTGCGACCGATACGATGCACGTAGTCTTCGGGATCCTGCGGCAAATCGTAGTTGAACACGTGACTGACGTTGGGCACATGGAGGCCGCGCGACGCCACATCCGTGCCGATGAGCACCGCAAGCTCGCCGGCTTGAAAGTCTTTGAGCATGCGCAAGCGTTTGCGCTGCGGCACGTCGCCCGAAAGCGCCTCGGCCTTGATGCCGTTATGCACGAGCGCCTCGCGCAGCCGGTCGGCCTCGCGGCGCGTATTCACGAAGATCATGGTGCGGTGCGGATCGCGATCGCGCAGCAGCGTGAGCAATAGCGGCAGCTTCTCGTCCATTGCCGGGAAGTAGATGCTCTGCGTGACGCGGTCCACCGTCATCTTGTCGGGCTCGATGCGCACGAGCTCCGGGTCGTTCATGTGCTCGTAAGCGAGCTCGAGCACGCGGTAAGACAGCGTCGCCGAGAACAGCATGTTCAGCCGTAAATGATGCTCCGGTAACCGGCGCAGCACGTAGCGGATGTCTTTGATGAAGCCCAGATCGAACATGCGGTCGGCTTCGTCGAGCACGAGCACCTGCACGCCCCGCAAGCCGAACACGCGCTGCTTGTAGAAATCGATGAGACGCCCCGGCGTGCCGATCAGAACGTCGACGCCGGCGGCGAGCACGGCGCGCTGTCTGTCGTAATCCGTGCCGCCGAACGCCAGGCCGAGCGTGAACGGCAAGTGCTTGCCGAGCGCCTCGGCGTCTGCGTGCACCTGCACCGCGAGCTCGCGCGTGGGCGCCATGATCAGCGCACGCGGGGCCGGCGGGCCGTCCTCCGTGACGAGCGGCGGGCTATGCTCCAACTTGTGGAACAAAGCGAGCAGGAAGGCGGCCGTCTTGCCGGTGCCCGTTTGGGCTTGACCCGCCACGTCTTGCCCATCGAGCGCGAGCGGTAGGGTCTTGGCCTGAATCGGCGTGCACTGAGTGAAGCCGGCTTCGGCAATCCCTTTCAGTAAACGCTCGGACAAGGGCAGGTCGGCGAAGCTAAGATCGGTTAGATGGTGGCTTGGCGCGGGGGTTTCGATATCGGACCTCGATACTTGCAAAATCGCTTCTCGGCAGTTAAAAATACCGGCACGCCCTCCTGATACCCACTTATTCCTGCGAGCCTCGAGGGAAGCACCTGCCGCAAATTGTGCCTGACCCGCTAGGCGGCGTCACTTTCGGCTTAGCTCATTCTGGGTGTTATTCGACTTTTTTCGCCTATCCGCTCCAGGGGGTCTTGGGGGCGGATCAGAAATCTAGAGGATTCAATATCGTGACTGGTGAGATCGTACACACGACGGACGCGGCCTTTGAACAAGACGTAGTGAAGTCGGCGCAGCCGGTGCTGCTTGATTTCTGGGCCGAATGGTGCGGGCCCTGCAAAATGATCGCGCCGCTGCTCGACACGATCGCGACCGAATACAAAGACAGGCTTCGCGTGGTCAAACTCAATATCGACGAAAACCCGAAAACTCCACCCAAATTCAACATTCGCGGTATTCCGACCTTGCTCCTGTTCCGCGACGGCACCGTCGCAGCCCAGCAGGTCGGCGCAGTTTCCAAAGCACAACTCGAGTCTTTTCTCGACACACACCTCAATTCAACTCTGGCTAGGAAACAATCGTGAGGGGATATCTAGGTAATTCCGCGCGTGCACGAATGAAGGACGGCGGCGGTCCTCATCAAGGGGACGGCAACGGCAAACGCAATCGGCGCAACCGCGGCGGCGGCGGTGGTCAGGGCGGCGGCCAGATGCGCGAGGAGTTCCCCGACGACGAGGAATTCGACGTCATTCCGGCCGCGGAGCTCGAATCCACCAAGAACGCGATGAATTTGTCCGAGCTGAAGACGCGCCCTGCGGCGGCGCTCGTTCAGCTCGCCGAGACCATGGGGCTCGAGAACCTAGCTCGGTCGCGCAAGCAGGACATCATCTTCTCGATCCTGAAGTCGCACGCCAAGAACGGCGAAAGCATCTTTGGCGAAGGCGTGCTCGAGATTCTCCAGGACGGCTTCGGCTTCCTGCGCTCGTCAGACGGCTCGTATCTCGCCGGCCCCGACGACATTTACGTGAGCCCGAGTCAGATCCGCCGCTTCAATCTGCGCACCGGCGACACCGTGTCGGGACTGATTCGCCCGCCGAAAGACGGCGAGCGCTACTTCGCGCTGCTGAAGGTTGGCGAGATCAACCACGACGCGCCCGAGAACGCGAAGAGCAAGGTGCTCTTCGAGAACCTCACGCCGTTGTTCCCGAAGAAACGCCTGAAGCTCGAGCAGGGCAACGGCAGCACCGAAGATCTCACTGCCCGCATCATCGACATGGTCGCGCCGATCGGTAAAGGTCAGCGCGGCCTCATCGTCTCGCCGCCGAAAGCCGGCAAGACGATGCTGCTGCAGAACATTGCGGCGTCGATCTCGGCGAATCATCCGGACGTGCAGCTCATCGTGCTGCTCATCGACGAGCGGCCGGAAGAGGTCACGGAGATGGAGCGCACGGTGCGCGGCGAGGTGGTGTCGAGCACGTTCGACGAGCCCGCCACGCGTCACGTGCAGGTGGCCGAAATGGTCATCGAGAAGGCCAAGCGGCTCACGGAGCACAAGCAGGACGTCGTGATCCTGCTCGACTCGATCACGCGTCTGGCGCGCGCCTACAACACCGTCGTGCCGTCGTCCGGCAAGGTGCTCACGGGCGGCGTCGATGCGAACGCACTGCAGCGGCCGAAGCGTTTCTTCGGCGCCGCGCGCAACATCGAGGAGGGCGGCAGTCTCACGATCATCGCCACGGCGCTCATCGACACGGGCTCGAAGATGGACGACGTCATCTACGAGGAGTTCAAGGGCACCGGCAATATGGAGATCCACTTGGATCGCCGTATCGCCGAGAAGCGCGTGTTCCCGGCCATCAACATCAATCGCTCGGGCACGCGTAAGGAAGAGCTCCTCACCCAGCCCGACGAGCTGCAGAAGATGTGGGTGCTGCGCAAAGTGCTGCACCCGATGGACGAGCTCGCGGCCGTCGAGTTCTTGCTCTCGAAGCTCCAGGACACCAAAACCAATACGGATTTCTTCGAGTCGATGAAGCGGTAGCGTTCGCGCCACACCGCCGCTCTAAGCCGTAAGACGGCTCGCCAATTTCGGGTACTGGCTCAGTTTTGTTTTATGAGCCGGCACGATCCTGCCGGCCCGTCTACGCAGCGCGTCGGGCTATTCTTTCTCGCCGCGCAGCGATTCTGTACGCTCGTTGCACATCGCGGAGGCGACTAGTGCGGACGCTCGCGTTTCTTGTCGTGTTCGGCGCCCTTGCAGTGGTTGCTGTCAGCTACATGCTTCAGCGACCGAGCAACCTGCCGCTGGTCGAGCCCAGCCTACGCGCAGGCTCCAACCCGCAGCCACTCGCGCCTTCTGAACAGCTCGAGGCCGCAAGTGAGCATGTCGACGGCGCCGCGCCCGGTACGTCGCGACCGGTGACGCTAGCTCCAGTCGACGACCCGGCGGCGCGGCTCGCAACGCGACTCGAGCCGTTGATTGGCGAGCGTATCGCGGCCTATCTGCAAGAAAGAGGACTTTCCGAGGTGGACAGTGAGCGCATTGCTGCAGATGGGTCCAAACAGTTCGCGGAGTGTGCGAATCAAGCGATGAACACACCCGGAGTGCTGACTGAAACCCCGTCGGCGGACGCGCTGCAGGATCGGATGTATGCCATCGGAGCGAAGTTGGTGACCTGCCAATTGAACACCGCTCAGCAGGTAGGTATGCCGCCGTCTGCCCTGCAGGACGCGCTGAGGAGCGCGGTGGCGGACGTCCAAATTGGCGCCGAGCAATAGCGGCAGCCGCACTTTCCCGTTGCTACACTGGCTCTTGTGGCGCGCGTCACCCGACCGCGCTCGAGGCTCTAGCCGGCCTGTCGCCGGCCCTACGGGAAGGAGCTATGAGACGTCGAACGGAGCTCGACGCACTGCGCGGCTTACTGCTGCTCATCATGGCGCTGGCGCACTTGCCGACGCGCGTCAGCGCGTATGCGAATCAGCCGATCGGCTTCGTGTCGGCCGCCGAAGGGTTCGTGTTCTTATCGGCGTTCGTCGCGGGCAGCGCGAGCTCGGCCTGGATGGCCGAAGGGCTGCACCGAGCCCGCACCAAGCTCTGGTCGCGCGCCCTCAAGCTCTACACGTATCACCTCGGGCTGCTGCTGTTTGCGTTTACGATCGCGGCCGCGTTTGCGGCTACGACCGGGCGGCCGGCTCTGCGTAACCTGCTCACGTTCTACTTCGATTCGCCGGTGATGGCCGTGCTGAGCGGTCCGCTGCTTCTGTATCAACCGCCGCTGTTCGACATTTTGCCGATGTACATCGTGTTCCTCGCCGTGACGCCGTGGCTGCTGGCGAGGACGGCCGTGCGCGGCTGGAGCGGCGTTCTGGCCGTGTCGGCGCTGCTGTGGGCGTTCGCTCAGGTCAGCGGTTGGCGGCTTCTTCACGAGCAGCTCACGGCAACCTTGGGGCTCGCCGTGCCCTTCGATGTGGCGGGCTCATTCGATCCGTTCGCGTGGCAGCTCTTGTGGATCGCCGGTCTGTGGGCCGGTGCGCGACACGACTCGCGCGCCGTGCGCTCTGCGTTGTCGCCCGCGGTGGTGGCGGCGGCCTTCGGCGTGGGCTGCGCCATGTTGCTATGGCGGCACGGCATCGGCGGCTTTTGGCCGGACCCTTCGACGCTCGTCGCGCTGCTCGATAAGTGGCGCTTGGGCCCGCTGCGGCTGCTCAACTTCGCAGCGCTCGCCGTCGTCTTCGCCGTGGCGCTGATACCTCTGTTGGCATGGCTTCACGTGAGCGTGCTATCGCTGCTCGGCCGGGCATCGTTACAGGTGTTTTGCGCACACCTGCTCGTTTGCCTCGCGAGCTTGGGCCTAATCGTCAATGACGATCGGCCGCTCAGCCCCATCCAGGAGATCGTGGTGATCACCGTGACGATTGCGGCGATGATCCTCGTGGCACGGCGTTCCGCCGCCATCGCGCGCGCCAAGCGCCAGCGCTCCTCGATCGCGCCGACACCCTGACTTGCGGCGCCGGCGCAGCGCGAGAGTGACGCCGATCGACGCCATGCATAGCTGTCGCCGTCTGGCGACAGATGCCGCGCACCCGCGGAAACGCTGTCGCCGAATGACGACGGTCACGATTTGGCGGGCTTTTTTGTGGCGCAGTTCACATTCGTGCCGGACGCGTTTCGCGGAGACTCCCGCCGCATCATCAAGACGCGCAAGGAAGGGTGTTGACGATGACGAGGTCAGCGAGCGCCGTTTTCTTAGTGGGCATCGCGTGCTTGGGGTTGGCAGCCAGCGCCGCGAGCGGGGAAGAGCCCGCGAGCGCCGAGATGCGCAGCCTCGACGAGCAGGTTCAGGAGATCAAGACCGACGTGCTCGGCATCGCTGCCGAGCTCAGCCGTCTCGAGGAGAAGCTCCTCTATCCGTCGAACACGCATCTCGCGATTTTCGTGTCGATCGCCGAAGGCGAGATGTTCCGCCTCGACTCGATGAAGATCGATATCGACGGCGCGCTCGCCACGCACTACCTCTACGGCTTCAAGGAGCTCGACGCCTTGCAGCACGGCGGCGTGCAACGCGTGTATACCGGCAACTTGCCCACCGGCGGGCACCAGCTTGCCGTGTCGATCAACGGCAAGACGCCGAGCGGCGACGACTTCACCAGCACGGAGACGTTTGCCTTCGACAAGGGCATCGAGCCCAAGCTGCTCGGTATCGCGCTGAACGGCCCCAAGGCGATCGAGCTTGGCGAGTGGTGAGCGGCGCAAGCCGCGACTCACCTTCGCCCCAAGGCGTTTTCGATGCGCGTTCGACCCTACTTGCTGTTGCTCGCTTCGAGCCTCGCGGCCCACGCGTCGGCCGACCCGTCGGCCGGCAGCCAGGAGCCCGCGCGCGATTGGTATTTCGGCGAGGCGCTCTACTACGCCCAGCAAGGGCACTTTTTCGAAGCGCTCGAGCGTCTCGATGCCGAGCTCGGACAGCATCGCGCTGTCGACGAGCCGGCGCTCGACTCACTGTACCGCAACCTGCGCGAGGCGGAATTCTCCGTCGGCGATTTCGAGCTCAACTATCGCATGCATCACCGCGCCGGCCGCGCGATCACAGCCGTGCTCGAAGGTGCCGTGGACGAAGCCGTCCGCAACGATGCGGCGTACCGGCTCGCGCGCATTCACTTTCAGAAAGGTCAGCTGGAAGACGCATTGCACGCGCTCGACCGCATCGAGGGGCGCGTGCCCGAGAACATCTCCGACGAGGTCGAGTTCTTGCGCGCGAATACGTACTTGAGCCTGGGCCGCCAAGCCGAGGCCGCGGAAGTGTTGAGGCGGCTGCAGAATGCGGACAGCCTCGAGGGGTTCGCGGCGTACAACTTCGGTATCGCCCTGCTCGAAGACGATCGGCGGCAACCGGCGCTCGAGCAGCTCGACCGCGCCGGCCAGGTCGATAGCCGCGACGAAGCGGTCCTCGCGATCCGCGACAAGTCCAACTTCGTGCTCGGCACGCTGCTCGTCGAAGACGAGCAGTTCGATCGGGCGAAGCAGTACTTCGACCGCGTTCGCCTCGAGGGGCCGTTCTCCAACTCGGCACTACTGGCGTCGGGGTGGGCTGCGGCGGCCGGCGAGCAGTACGAGCGCGCGGTGGTGCCGTGGACGCTGCTGGCCGCGCGCGAACGGACCGACGCGGCAGTGCAGGAAGCGCAGCTCGCGCTGCCGTTCGCCTACGGCAAGCTCGATGTGCATGGCCGCGCCGCGCT
>CAMPKU010000220.1 GCA_946887385.1 uncultured Gammaproteobacteria bacterium | reverse complement strand
TTGCTGACGAAAACGTTCTACGAGTTCCTCTCGCGCGGCCCGGGTTTCGAGCCGACCGGAGTCTGGAGCGCCGCCGTGGAGTTCCCCACCACGCCGCTCTACGCGAGCGACGCCGCGCGCGGCCGCTTCTTCGAGCAGGCGCTCGCGGAGCTGCGCTCGCTGCCCGGCGTGGACGCGGGAGGCTTTATCACCATGCTGCCGTTCGTCAGCAGCGACTACGGCGCAACGGTCGTCGTCGACGGCTATGAGCTGCTCGACGGTAGCGTGATCAAGGCCGCGCAACTGCACAGCATCGATCACGGGTATTTTCCGACGCTCGGCATCCCGGTGGTGAGAGGGCGAAATTTCGCCGCCACGGAGACGGATCGTGTTGCGGTCGTCGACGAGCGTTTCGCTCGCGCGTACTGGCCCGACGGCAATGCGCTCGGCCAGCGGCTGCGCAACTCGGCTGAGGCGAACAGCGGCTGGTACACGATCGTGGGTGTCGTGCCGCACGTGAAGCACAACAGCTTCACCGGCGACGAGTATGGGCAGACGGTCTATTGGCACTATGCGCAGCGGCCGCCGCCGGAACACACGGGTATGTTCGTGCTGCGTACGCCGCTGCCGGTCGAGTCGCTGACGCGGGCGGCCGAGGCGGCCATCGCGCGTATCGACCCGCTCGTCGCGCTCACCAACGTGCTGCCGATGGAAGCGCGCGTGGCGGATGCGCTCGGCCCGCACCGCGCACCGATGGTGCTCACGCTGGTGTTCGCTGCGATCGCCGTGACGCTCGCCGTCATCGGCGTGTACGGCGTGCTGGCGTGGGCCGTGGCGCGGCGAGTGGGCGAAATCGGCGTGCGGATGGCGCTCGGCGCGCAACGCGCCGACGTGCTGCGCATGGTGATGAAGGAGGGCGCGCGCATGATCGCCGCGGGCCTGGTGCTCGGCACGGCGGGCGCGCTTGCGCTCGGCCGCGTGCTCGCGTCGCAAATGCCCGAAGTGGCCGCCGTCGATCCGCTCGTGCTCGCGGCCGCCGCGCTCGCGCTTGCCGCCGCGGCTTCGGCGGCGAGCTGGCTCCCGGCGCAGCGTGCCGCGCGCGTCGATCCGCTGCAGGCGCTACGCCAGGACTAGCGCGCACGCATCGCTCATATCCGTTCCACTCGCACGCGCCCCGCGAATTGCGCCAGCGCGGCGAGTTCGCCGGGATCGCCTGTTAGCACCGTTCCATCGGGTTCGGCAAACGCTACGAGCAAAGCGTCGACCGCGGATCCTCGCCGCGCCTTTCGCCGCAAGAACGCTGCTCGTCTGGCTACATACTCAGGGACTTCCTCGACGATATCGCAGGTCTTGAGCAACGCGTTGGCGTGCGCGTCGAGCGCGGCGTGGCCTTGAAGGCATTCGACGAGGACAACGGATGGAACGAGGGGCGGCCACAGATCCCGCGCACGCAGTTCGAGGATCAGCGCGGCGACCTGTCGAGAGCGGACCGCGAGTCGCGTGACGCCACCCGAATCAAGAAGCAACACGCGTTATCAGCCGGTCTTGCGCGCGGGCCGCCGTTCGAGCCGTCGCGCAACGGCGGCGGCGCGTTCGCGCTCTTTCGCTGAGGGAGTACCGACGTCTTTGATCAGCTTTGCAACGTACTTGTCCGTCTCGGCGAGCAGGTCGAGCCGGCGCACCTCAGCCCGGACGGCTTTCTGCAGAAGCTCGGAGGCCGGCAGCCCGCGGGCCTTTACCAAGTCGTAGAGATCGTCGGGCAAATAGACTTGCATGCGTGGCATACGCCTAGATATACACCCCTAGCCCGGAAGCGACAAGATCCTTGGAGCGCCTCGGGAGCTCCTGACGCGGTTAGTGCACACCGAGACTGACGCTAGCGCAGCGCTCGCACGTCTACGCCGATATCGAGTGCCGCCCAAGCGCGGTCAGTTGTGAGGGCGGGGAGGCCTTCCTCGAGCGCGAGCGCGAGGCAGGCGCGATCGCCTATCGAGAGGCCGCGGGATTTCGTGCCGCCGCGAAGGCTACTCGCGCGCCAGGCAGAGCTCTCATCGAAGCTGCGTATCTCGATATCGAGGCTCATGCGTATTACACGCTGTTCCGCTTCCGTGACGCCGCGGTCTCCTAACTTCGCGAGCACCTCGGCCAAATTCACTGCGGACATGACAGCCGAGCCGAGAGCCGCCTCGACCTCGTCGGCACCGCGTTCGTTGCCGAGCAAGGCGAGCACCGCGGAAGCGTCGAGCACGCATTCAGCCTTGCTCATCGGCTACCTCGCGGCCGCGATCCTCGAGCAACTCGTCGGACAGGCTATCGCCTTGATGCAGGTACTTGCTCACGATGCGTTGAGCCACCCGCAGGCCCGTGGCTCGGGTGAATAACCTGAGCTCCTCGCCATCGAGGCTGATCAGGAGATCGTCGCCCGCTGAAACGCCCAGTGCACTCCGGAGGTGTTCCGGGATGGCGATGCGACCGAACGAGTCGAGCGTTACCTTGTGCGGCTGATTCGAACGCGCCGGGGCGTCCATGACCCTGTCGTTCGAGATGGCTGACCGCTTCATGACGTTGTAGGCGTATTGATAGCGAATGCCGAGGAATCGCGCGATGTCCGCCGGGGGGACGCGCGCGCGCGCGAGGGCCCGGATCTTGTCGGCCTTCGTGCGGAATCGCCGCGTGAGCGATTCCATCTCCTTCTTCGGCAAGCCGGTCAAAGACGAGTACCTATCGCCTGGTCGTCTATAGTATACCGGGGGATAGACTATCTAGTTAGTATCCATCCGTTGGATCACGCGCGAGGGCAGCGCATGCGTGGGGTCGTTCGGAGAGATCGTTAAGCCGGATGTCGATCCGGACAAACCTGACAAGCCGCCTTACGATCTCTGGAAGCACCCACCACACACTCGCCGCCTCTGGGACAGCGGCCGGCGCCGTCAGCGGCTAGGCGCGCAGCGCGTCGAGCACGCTGTCGAAAGCGTTGTCGGCGCGCCGCAGCACGGCCGCCGAGGCCTCCACCGCACGCTGCGCTTCGATCATCTCGACCAACGGCTCGATGAGCTGGGCCGGCTCGGCGCCCCGTGCGGGCGCCGCGGCGATCTGCTGGGCAGCCTCGTGCAGCCGCCGCAAATTCGTCTGAATCCCGTCAAGAGCTGTCGTATTGATGCCGGTAATCTTGTCCATGCCGCCCGGGACGGCCGCTTCCACGAAAACTTTAGCCCCACTGGACATAAACACAGGCTTTAGGTTAAACCTACACTCATGCTGCCCGAGCACTTCCACCCCGCCGTCGCCGGCTGGTTCCGCAGCGCTTTCCCTGCGCCCACGAGCGTGCAGATCAAAGCCTGGGACGCCATCGGCTCGCATCAGCACACGCTGATCAGCGCGCCCACGGGCTCGGGCAAGACACTCGCGGCGTTTCTCGGCGTCATCGATTTGCTGGCGAAGCAGGCGGCCGAAGGCACGCTGCGCGACACCACCGAAATCCTCTACGTCTCGCCGCTGAAGGCGCTCTCGAACGACATCGAGAAGAACCTGCGCGCGCCGCTCGAAGGCATCGGCCGCGAGTTCGCGGCACGCATGTTGGGCCAGGCGCCCATACGAGCGGCCGTGCGCACGGGCGACACGCCGCAGAGCGAGCGCGCGCGCATGCGCCGCCAACCGCCGCACATCCTCGTCACCACGCCGGAGTCGCTGTACATCCTGCTCAGCACGGAGTCCGGGCGGAACATGCTGCGCGGCGTGCGCACCGTCATCGTCGACGAAATCCATGCGCTTGCCGGCAACAAGCGCGGCGCGCACCTCGCGCTGTCGCTCGAGCGGCTCGAAGCGCTTTGCGAGCGTCCGCCCACGCGCGTCGGCATCTCGGCCACCACGAAGCCCATCGAAGTGCTCACGCGGTTTCTCACGGGCGTCACGGACGCGCCGTGCACGGTCATCGACGAGGGGCACGCGCGCGAGCGCGATCTCACGCTCGAGCTGCCGGGCTCGCCGCTCGAGGCCATCATGTCGGGCGAGGTGTGGATCGAGGAGTACGACCGGCTCGCCGAGCTCATCCGCGCGCATCGCACCACGCTCGTGTTCGTGAACACGCGCAGGCTCGCGGAGCGCGCGGCGCGGCACTTGGCCGAGCGGCTCGGCGAAGATGCCGTCACGTCACACCACGGCAGTCTCGCGAAAGAGCATCGCCTGAAGGCCGAGGAGCGCTTGAAGGCCGGGCAATTGAAGGCGCTCGTCGCCACGGCGTCGCTGGAGCTCGGCATCGACATCGGCGACGTGGACTTGGTGTGCCAGCTCGGCTCGCCGCACGGCATCGCGCCGTTCTTGCAGCGCGTGGGCCGCTCGGGCCACGGGCTCGGCCGCATCCCGAAAGGGCGGCTCTTTCCGTTGTCGCGCGACGATCTCGTCGAGTGCACGGCGCTGCTCGCTAGCGTCAAGCGCAGCGAGCTCGATGCCATCAAGCCTCGGCCGAAACCGCTCGATGTGCTCGCGCAGCAGATTGTGGCCGAGGTGGGCGCGCAGGAGTGGAAGGTCGAGGAGCTGCACAAACGCTTCACGCACGCCTCGAGCTATGAGCATCTTCAGCTCGACGAGTTCGTCGGCGTGGCGCGTATGCTTGCCGACGGCTTCACCACGCACCGCGGCCGGCGCAGCGCGCATCTGCACTTCGACCGCGTGAACAACGTGCTGCGCGGCCGGCGCGGCGCCACGCTCACGGCCGTCACGAACGGCGGGGCCATCCCGGATCAGTTCGACTACGAGGTGGTGCTGCTGCCGAGCGAGTTGCCCGTCGGCACGCTGAACGAGGACTTCGCGTTCGAAAGCATGCCGGGCGACATTTTCCAGCTCGGCAATGCCAGTTACCGCATTCAGAAGCTCGAAGGCGGCAAGGTGTACGTCACCGACGCGGCCGGCCAGCCGCCGACGATTCCGTTCTGGCTCGGCGAGGCGCCGGGGCGCACCGACGAGCTGTCGACGTCGGTGGGCCGGCTCAACGACACGCTGGCCGAGCTCATCGACCGCGACGGCGCAGACGGCGCCGTGCGCTGGCTCATGAGCGAGCTCGCCTTGAGCGAAAGTGCGGCGAAGCAGCTCGTCGACTACTTGGCCGCGGCGAAAGCCGCGCTCGGCGTGCTGCCGTCGCCGAAGAGAGTGGTGTTCGAGCGCTTCTTCGACGAGACGGGCGACACGCATCTCGTCGTGCACGCGCCGTTCGGCTCGCGGATCAATCGCGCCTGGGGCCTCTCGCTGCGCAAGCGTTTTTGCCGGCGATTCAACTTCGAGCTGCAAGCGGCGGCGCTCGAGGATTCGATCGTGCTGTCGCTCGGGGCCGTGCACAGCTTCGCGCTCGAGGACGTGGTGCACTATCTGTCCAGCAACACGGTCCGCGACGTGCTCACGCAAGCCGTGCTCGACGCACCGCTGTTCGGCGTGTACTGGCGGTGGAACGCGAGCACGGCGCTGGCCGTGCGCCGCTTCCGTAACGGCCGAAAGCAGCCGGCGCAGTTTCAGCGCATGGACGCCGAAGACCTGCTGTCGACGGTGTTCCCCGATCAGCTCGCGTGCGCCGAGAACTTAACCGGCGGCCATCGCGACGTTCCCGATCATCCGCTCGTGCAGCAGACGCTGCACGACTGTCTCACGGGCGCCATGGACATCGACGGTCTCGAGCGCGTGCTCAAGAGCATCGAAGCCGGCGAGATCGAAGTGGTCTGCCGCGAGCTCACGAGCCCGTCGCCGCTCGCGCAGGAGATCTTGGGCGCGAAGCCGTACGCGTTCCTCGACGACGCGCCGGCCGAGGAGCGGCGCACGCTGGCCGTGCAGTCGCGCCGCTACATGACGCCGGAGCAGGCGGGCGAGCTCGGCAAGCTCGATCCCGAGGCCATTGCGCGCGTCCGGGTGGAGGCTTGGCCGCAGCCTTTGAATGCAGACGAGCTGCACGATTCGCTGGTGCTGCTCGGGTTCGTGGCGGCGAGCGAGGGCGCTGCGTGGACGGCGTGGTTCGAGCAGCTTCGCACCGACGGCCGCGCCACGGCCGTCGAGTTGCCGCGCGCGGGCACCGTGTGGGTGAGCGCCGAGCGGCTGCCCGAAGTCGTGGCCGCGCTGCCGGGCGCCGTCGCCGCCGAGCGGCTCGCCATTCTCGGCGATGCGGCCGTCGATGCCGACACGGCACTGCGCGAGCTCGTGCGCAGCCGGTTCGAAGCGCTCGGCCCCGTGACGGCCGAAACGCTCGCGCGGCCGTTCGGCCTCGCCGCCGCCGATGTGCTGCCGGCGCTCGCCGCGCTCGAGCAGCAAGGCACGGCGATGCGCGGCAGCTTCACGTCGCCGCACGAAGGCGAGGAGTGGTGCGAGCGGCGGTTGCTCGCGCGCATCCATCGCTACACGCTGAAACGCCTGCGCAACGAGATCGAGCCCGCCACGCTCGCCGATTTCCAGCGCTTCCTGTTCCACTGGCAGGGTTTGGGCGGCGAGCGGCGGCAGGGCCGCGAGGCGCTGAACGCCGTGCTCGGCGAGCTGCAGGGCTTGGCGCTGCCGGCCGCGCTCTGGGAGCGCGAGGTGCTGCCGGCGCGCATCGCGGACTACGGCGCGCAGCTGCTCGATCAGCTTTGCACGGCCGGCGAGGCGGTGTGGTGGCGGCCGCGGCCGAGCGGCGCTCAACCCGGCGCGCGCGCCACCACGGTGGCCACGTCGCCGATCGCCATCGTGCCGCGCGCCACGCTGCCGCTGTGGCGGGCGCTCGGGCAGTCGGAGCCCGTGCAAGGCATGTCGGGCGGCGCCGAACGCGTGGTGCAGGCGCTGCGCGAGCGCGGCGCACTGTTCTTCGTCGAGATCGTGCAGGCGAGCGGTCTGCTGCGCGTGCAGGTCGAGGAGGCGCTCGGCGAGCTCGTCGCGCGCGGCGTCGTCACGGCCGACTCGTTCACGGGCTTGCGCGCCGTGCTCACGCCGCAGAGCCGGCGGCGCGGCTTTCGCGGCCGCGGCCGCCTGCGCGGCAGCAGCGGCTTCGATGCGGCCGGGCGATGGGCATTGTTGCCGCCGCG
>CAMPKU010000219.1 GCA_946887385.1 uncultured Gammaproteobacteria bacterium | reverse complement strand
CGTGCTTGCCTGCGCCGCCGCGGAAGTTCGCGCGCAGCCGCCGGACCTCGTGTTGCTCGACGGCAAGGTGGTCACCGTCGACGCTCAGGCGTCGTTGCACGAGGCGCTCGCGATCCGCGACGGCAAGATCCTGGCGCTCGGCAGCACGGCGGCGATGCGCCGGCTTGCGGGCCCGAACACGCGCGTGGTCGAGCTCGGCGGCCGCACGGTGATACCCGGTCTCATCGACTCGCACATGCATGCAGTGCGGGCGGCTCTTTCTTTCAGCACCGAGGTGAACTGGATCGGCGCTCGCTCGCTAAGCGAAGCGCTGGGCCGCATCGGCGACGCCGCACGCCGCCGTCCGGCCGGCAGCTGGCTCATCGTGGCCGGAGGCTGGAACGAGCTGCAGTTCGCGGAGCGTCGCCGGCCGACGCAAGCGGAGCTCGAAGCCGCAGCGCCGAACAATCCCGTGTACGTGCAGCTCGGCTACGGCTGGGCCGTGATGACGGATGACGGTTTCGAGAAGCTCGGCATTCGCAGCGAGGCCGACCTGCCGGCCGGCGGCACGCTGCTACGCGACGGCGAGCGGCTCACGGGTGCGATCAGCGGCGGCCAGGGCGCGATCATCGCGCTGTTCGATCGGTTACCGAAGCCGACATTTGCGGAGCAACTGCAAGGCACACGCGAGTTTTTCCGCGAGCTGAACCGGCTCGGCCTCACGGGCGTCGTGGACCCCGGCGGCAACAATCTGTTCCCGGCCGACTATCAAGCGTTGTTCGACGTCTGGCGCGGCGGCGAGCTCACGGTGCGCGTGGCCTACAGCTTGAACGGCCAGACGGCGGGCGTCGAGCTCGACGAGCTCAAGGGCCTCACGGCGCTCACGCCAATGGGATTCGGCGACGACCGCCTGCACTTCAACGGCCTGGGTGAGCGCATCACGCATGCGATGAACAACAATCCGGAGCCGACGGCCGAGCACAAGGAGCGCTACTACGAGATCGTGCGCTGGGCCGCCGAACGAGGCATGGCGATCACGATGCACTGGGGACCGGACGGCACCGTGCCGCACTTGCTCGAGATCTTCGAGCGCGTGAATCGAGAGGTGCCGATCCAGCCGCTGCGCTGGTCGATCGCGCACTTGAACGACGCTTCGGTCGAGACGCTGCGGCGCATGGCCGAGCTCGGCGTGGGCTGGACCGTGCAAGACGCCATGTACTTCGGCGGCGAGGATCTCGTGCGCCGCCAAGGCGCCGACGCCGCGCGGCGCATTCCGCCCGTCGTCACCGGGGACCGGCTCGGCGTGGTGATCGGCGGCGGCACGGACGCGCACCGCGTCGCGTCGTACAACCCGTTCACCGCGCTACAGTGGTTTCTCGACGGCAAGACCGTGGCCGGAACGCCGATCCGCGGCCCCGAAGAGACGCCGGATCGGCTCACGGCGCTGAAGTTCTACACTTTGGGCAGCGCCTGGTTCTCGTTCGACGACGACGTGCGCGGCTCGCTCGAGGTGGGCAAGCTGGCGGATCTCGCCGTCTAATCGGCCGACAATCTCACGGTGCCGCTCGATGCAGTGGGCAACATCGAGTCCGTCTTGACGCTGCTCGGCGGAGAGGTCGTCTACGCGTCAGGCGAGCTCGCCGCGCTCGAAAACTGACGAAGAAAACCTCACGCGGCGCTGCGCTCGATGACGCTCACGACCGGCACGCCGCGCTTTCGAAGCGCAAGCTGCGCCGCGAGCGTGATCGCGGCGGCCGCAGACAAGTAATAGCCGACGTACGCGATGCCGTGCGCGGTGGCGAGATACGTGGCGATGTACGGCGCCAACGAGCCGCCGAAAATTCCGGCCAGATTGAACGTGAGCGACGCGCCCGTGTAGCGCACGGCCGTCGGAAAGAGCTCCGCTAGCGCCGATCCGAGCGCGCCGTACGTGCAGCCCATCAGCGCAAGCCCCACCGACAGGAACAGCATCACCGTCACGGCGTCGCCGCTCGAGAACAGCGGCGCGAACGTGAGGCCGAACACGATCACGGCCACGCTGGCGCCGATCAAGACCGGCCAGCGGCCGATACGGTCCGCGGCGTACGCCGTTAACGGAATCGTCAACGCGAAGAACAGCACGCCGATCATCTGCAGCATCAGGAAATCCTGGCGCGCAAAGCCGAGCTCGCTGGTGCCCCAGGACAGCGTGAACACCGTCATCAGATAGAACACGACGAATGTAGTGATGGCGGCTAGCATCGCGAGCACCAGCGTGCGGGTGTGCTCGCGGCAGACGGTGAAGATCGGCACGCGCACGCGCTCTTGCCGCTCCACGGCACGCTGAAAAGCCGGCGTCTCGCTGAGCGTGAGCCGTACCCAGAGCCCGACGCCGACGAGCGCGGCGCTGGCGAGGAACGGCACGCGCCAGCCCCAAGCCAGAAAGTCGGCGTCGGTCAACGTCTCCGTCAAGACGATGAAGATGCCGGTGGAGCAAACGAAGCCGAGCGGCGCGCCGAGCTGCGGAAACATGCCGTACCAGCTCTCTTTGCCGCGCGGCGCGTTCTCCGTCGCGAGCAGCACGGCGCCGCCCCATTCGCCGCCCAAGCCCAACCCTTGGCCCAGGCGGCACAGCGCGAGCAGTGCCGGTGCCGCGAGGCCGATGCTGGCATAGGTAGGCAGCAGGCCGATGGCCACCGTGGACAGACCCATGGTCAGCAGCGCCGCGACGAGCGTGGCCTTGCGGCCGATGCGGTCGCCGAAATGGCCGAACAGCGCCGAGCCCACAGGGCGGGCGAAGAAGGCGAGCGCAAAGGTGGCCAGCGATTGTAGCGTCGCGGTCTGCGGGTTGCTGGCCGGAAAGAACAACTGGGGAAATACGAGGACGGCCGCCGTGCCGTAGATGTAGAAATCGAAGAACTCGATCGTCGTGCCGATCAAGCTGGCGAATAGTACGCGGCCCTTCGTCATTTGCGGCCGGGATTATATCGGGGCGAGCGGCGCGACGGCGATCCCTCTTTCGGCGGCACCGGTTCGTTAGACTCTTGGTTTCACCTCAACCTGCGGAGGCCAAGTCAATGGATGAGCTACTCTCGGCA
Organism: uncultured Gammaproteobacteria bacterium; assembly: GCA_946887385.1. The sequence goes on along the minus strand of CAMPKU010000219.1, from coordinate 4,031 downwards.
GAACGCCTGCTCGCGGTGTGGAACACCGTGTACGGGTGGCTGCTCACGAACGTGTTCGTGCTCAACAACGCGGTGCAAGCGGCCATCGTCGGTTTGACGCTGCTGCTCGCGATGTTGGTCGCGAAGCGCTTGCGCCCCTGGCTCGCGCGCTACCGCAGCCATCGCCATGTGGGCCGCGGCGTCGTCATCGCGGAATACTTGGCGATTCCCGTCGTTTGGCTCGCGCTGCTGTGGCTCGCGATGGCGGTCTTGGGCTTGAGTGATCGGCCGACCGGCTTTCTGCGGACGATTCTCACGCTGCTGGCTGCTTGGCTGGCGATTCATCTGGCCTCGCAGTTCGTCCGCAATCCGGCCTGGGGCAAGCTCATCACTTGGACCGCCTGGTCGCTCGCGGCGCTGATCATTCTCGACGTGCTCGAGCCGCTGATCGCGGTGCTCGACGCCCAAGCGATCTGGCCCGATTCCGACATTTCCGTCTGGGACGTCTTGAGATCGACGATCGCGCTCGCGGTGTTGCTGTCCGTGGCGATGTACTTGGCGAGCTTGCTCGAGTCGCGCATCCGCACGAGCCAGACGTTGTCGCCCACGGTGCAGGTGCTGTTCACGAAGTCGCTGAAGATGGTGCTCATCTCGGTGGCCGTGCTCGTCGCCATCAACAACGTGGGCATCGACCTCACGGCACTCGCCGTGTTGGGCGGCTTGCTCGGCGTTGGCATCGGTTTCGGCTTGCAGAAGATCGTCAGCAATCTGATCAGCGGCGTGATCCTGCTAATCGACAAGTCGATCAAGCCCGGCGACATCATCTCGGTGGGCGGCACCTACGGCTGGGTTACGGCGCTCGGCGGGCGCTACGTTTCCGTGGTCACCCGCGACGGCGTGGAGCATCTGATCCCGAACGAGACGCTGATCTCCGAGCCCGTGGAGAACTGGACGCACACGCAGCGGCGCACGCGGCTCAAAGTCGATCTCATCGTTCATCACGATTCCGATTTGCGGCAAGTGATCGCGCTTTGTGAGGACGCGGCGCGCGGGTGCGCGCGAGTGCTGCCGGAGCCCGACGCGAAGTGCCTCTTCATCGAGTTCGGCGAAAGCGCGCTGAAGCTGCAACTGCGCTTTTGGATTGGCGACGCGCAAAACGGCGTGCAGAACGTGAAGAGCGAGGTGCTGCTCGCGATCTGGGAGCGGTTCAAGCAGCACAGCGTACGTGTGCCGTATCCGCAGCGCGATCTGCACATCCGCTCGAGCGCGGACGCCACGCCGCTACAGGCGCTGGCGTAGCACGGCGGTTAGCCGGCGTGACGGCGCCGCCGTGCGCCGCGGGTGAGCAGGACGCCCGCGAGCAGCGCGAGCAGCGCGAAGTCGGTCGAGCCGCCTCCGCCTCCGCCGCCGCCGTTCGGCGGCGGATTCGTGTCGTTGTCGCTGATCGTAACCGTCAATGTGCTCGAGCCGTCGAGCGTGGCACCGTTCGACGGCGACGACAGCGTCAGCGTCAACGTTTCCGGCGTTTCGACGGCCGTGTCGTCGACGACAGCGATAACGATGTCTTTGTCGCCGTCGTCGCCGGAACCCCATTGCAGAGTGCCGGAGGCGGCGGTGTAGTCCGCGCCTTCGGCGGCCGACCCCGCGGTCACCGTGTACTGCACGGCCACGTCGCCGGCAACACCGCCGACGCGGCGCGCGGGCACGCGAATGGTTGCCGAGCCTTCCGAGCCGCTCGCTGCGAGCGCGCCGAAGCCCACGCGGCCGACGTTCTGGTTCAGCGTCTGCGCATGGTCCCGCAATACGAACAAGCCGTTTTCGATGTCGCTGACCAGCAAGTTCCCGGACGGCAGAAACGGATACACGCCCCAAGCGCCGTCGGTGCCCGCAAGGTTCGAGCTCGGTGCGAGGTAATTGTCGAAGTGCGCAACTTCGACGAGCTGCGTGGGATCCGCGGCGTCGTACACCACCACGCCGCGGCGGTAGTGCGAGACGTAGTAGTAGTTGCCCCGCACATAGCCGTTGTGGTCTGTCGTCGTGGTGGTGCCCGTATGACTCACCTGCACCGTGGGCGCGCGCAGGTCGGCGAGATTCATCGTATAGATCTGCGTGTTCAGCCCGAGCTGAATCTCCTCGAGCTCGTCGTGAAAAATGAGGTGCAAGCCGTCCGCCGTCGGCCAACCCGAGTGGATGTAGCGGTTGTTCGGATTCGTGGCCGCGCCGAGCAATGTGGGCTGGAGCTCGTCGGTCACGTCCCAGAGCTCGACGGCTTCGACGTTGAAGTCGACGAGCACCTCGCACGGATCGTGGTTCGGCGCGCACTGCGCCGCCCGCGCGCCCGTCACCACCAAGCTCGTCGAGTCGTGCATGTAGCGCGTGGTCGGTGCGCTGCCGAGCAGCGCCGGAAACGCCGGATTCGCGAGACTGTACGCGCGCCACGAGCCGCCGTTCAGATTGCTGCCCGCCACGTAGAGCACGGGCGTCAGGCCCGGCAACGCGGTGTTCGTCGCGTAGTCGATGTTCGACACGTACAAGGTGTGCTGCGAGCTCGTGTCCAAGTTCGTCGACGCGAGACCCGCGGTGAGCGGCAGGCCGGACAGGTCGATCGTCTGTAAGCCGCTGTTCGCCGCTTCGGTGGTGACGTAGGCGAAGGCGCGCCAGCGATTCGCCGCGCCGTCGAACATCTGATAGACCTTCACCTCGCGCCACGGCGAAGGATTGCCGGCAATGGTGACGACCTCGCGCGGTTTCGCGGGGTCCGTCACTTCGATGACGGCCACGCCGTTGCGCAGACCCAAGACCGCGTACTCGCGATTGTCGTTCAAGTCCACGAAGCCCCATACGTTCGCGGCCGACACCGGCCGGCTCGAAAGCTGCGCAAGCGACAGCTGCGATTGAAAGTCGAGGTTGCGGCACGGGAACGCGCCCGCGAGCCCCTGAGTGCAGACCGCGGGTTCTGCGCGCACGGCTTGCAGCGCGGGTCCATCGAACGACACCACATTGGCCGCAGCCGCCGCGGCACTCTCGGCCCAGTAGAAGCCGCGCACGGCAAGCGTGTGGCGGTAGCGAGCGTCCACACCCGTCACGATCGAGCGCACTTGCAGCGGCCGAGATTCGACGAAGTGATCCGTGGCGTCGTAGCCGCCCGCGGCGTGCACCGGCCCGTGCAAAAACGTTTCGGGATCGACGCCGGTGAGATCGAAGATACCTGCGCCTACCTTCACCGTGTTGCCGGGCTCTGCTTGCGCCAGCGCGTACTGCATCGAGACGCACGGCGCGTGATGGTCGAGACAGTCGCCGGCATCCACGCCGTTCGCCAGCACGAAACGCGCGCCCACCGACTCGTCGTGAGCAACCGCGGCGCCGGCCAGCGCCAACAAAATCAGGGTCAAGCAGTGCGAGCTGCGCATTCTTACGGTCCTTTGGCGGTGTAACCTTCGCTGGGTTCGCCCGTCTTCAGCTCGTGGTTCAACGCGCAGAGGGTATGGTGCCGCAATCGATTCCACAACCGGAACGGTTGGCCGACGCAGAGCCGCCCGAACGCGGTGTGGTGGCTGCCTGGCGGTTTCGGCTCGCGGTGCTCATGCACGACCGCGCCGTGTACCGGTTGGCCGCGGCGCTATTGCGCGACGCTCGCGAAGCCGAGGACGTGACGCAGGAGGTGTTCTTGAGCTATTGGCAGCACGGCACCCGCGTCGAGCGGCCGCGCGAGTGGTTGATGCGCGTGGCGCGCAACGCGGCTTTGAGCCGATTTCGCAAGTCGGGTCGCGTGGTATGCCAGGATCCGGCGGAGCTGCCCGAGATCAGCGACGGCCACGATCCGGCGTGGCACTACGAGCAGCACGAGCTCGCCGGCGAGCTGCGCAAGCTCGTGGACACGCTGCCGGAGCCGCAGCGCAGCTTGCTCATGATGTTCGACGTGCAGGGGCACGACGGCGCCACGTGCGCGCGCGTGCTGGGCCTCAACGTGAATCAAGTCAAAGTGTATTTGCACCGGGCGCGGCGCCGGCTGCGCGAGCAAATGGAGCGCCAGTCATGACGGAACGCGATTT